>CAXTOB010000115.1:0-14949 GCA_964245505.1 uncultured Acetobacteraceae bacterium
GCCTGCCGGGTCCGGTCAGCCCGGAGCCTGACGAATAGTCGTTCTGCTGGGCAATGAACCCATGTAAGGTTTCAACGTGTTCAAACCGAACCTACTCACGGGTTCCCTGCCACGATGACCATCGAGGACCGGAACCCGCATCCACATACCCTCTACTTCTCGCCGCAGAGTTGTTCGCTTGCGCCGCATGTCGTGCTGGAGGAGATCGGTGCGCCTTACGTCACCGAACTCGTCACCGCGACGGACGGCTTGATGACCGGCACAGCGGCGTGGCGGGCAATGAACCCGAAAGGTCGTGTGCCCGCCCTGTCCGGCGTAGCCGGTACGGCGGGCGGGGTGCAGGGGGTGCTGACGGAGACACACGCCATCCTGGTTTACCTCGCCCGCATGAACCCGGCGGCGGGCCTGCTGCCATCCGGTGCAGCGGGCGAGGCACGGGCAATGGAATGGATGAACTGGCTGGCCAGCAACGTACATGCGATGAGCTTTGGCCAGCTTTGGCGCCCGCAGCGCTTCGTATCTGATCCCGCGCTGTTCTCCGCCGTGAAGGCGCGCGGGATGGAGAACCTGCGGGAGCAGTATGCCTATATCGATCTACTGCTGGGCGAGGGGCGGGACTGGGCGGTGCCAGGCGGCTACAGCGTGGTCGAGCCATACCTGCTCGTGTTCTACCGCTGGGGCTGGATGTTCGACTTGGACATGGCTGCGGCTTATCCAGCTTGGGCCGCCCTCAGCCGGCGCACACTCGCGCGCCCCGCCGTGCGGCGAGTGTTGGACAGGCTAAGCATTGCCGTTCCCGGCTGACCGGACCCGGCAGGCATGAAAGTGGTCGTTTCCTGGCCCACCCAAGCCTGCCGTCCCGTGCAATCAGCGTGGGCAGGACCCCGATGATTGCGATCCCAGTTGCAGCCTTTATGGGCTCGCGTGCAATGATTCTGGGCCAGACCCCTCAAACCCGTTGCAATGATTTCGGGCACGGCGGTCCGATGATTGCGATCCCAGGCGCCGATGATTGCGATCCGGTACACGTAGGTTACCTCACCTGGGCGCTGACACGACATCAACGTCTAGGTCCCAATGTTGCCGGTCTGGGTGACGGCCGTCACAAATCAGCTACTATGCCAATCCTTACAGTGGGTTCGTGCGCTTGATTGCCACATCACATTCCGGCTGGACACATGACCCCAATTTACCTCCGCGACTGCATGGTCATTCTTGGCTGGAACGCTACGGCACTAGCAGACCAGCTCCACTGTCCTGAAGAGCTTGTTCGAGAGTGGACGCGAGGCACATCCCCCGTCCCGCGGTTCGTGATACGGTGGCTGGATGCGCAGGTTGACACGGCGGCGCTGCTGCCAGTGCCCACCCTCTCGCGGATGGGGGATGCGCGCGCAAAGTACTCGGGACCGGAGCGGCGGAAATCCAGGCCGCAACACTCCATTTCCAAGCAGGACATTTCCTGCCAATGCGTCGTGCCATGATGGTGCGATAACCTGTGCAGGCCCGGGTATGCGCTCCTTCTCGGTATGGGTCTGCTGGCGTCCGACCTCTGGGAGGTGGCGCCAGCACTTCCCTCGCTCCCAGCGCACCGGCTGGGGGCGAGGGACTACCCAGGCGACGGCACCAATTGCACGGCCCAGCTTGGCAATGGCCCGCCTGTGTGATCTCGGACGTGCCCAGCCACTAAATAGACCGGCGCCGGCTTGCCCCGGCAGTCCTTGCACCGCAACGCCGCCAGCACCCCCCTGAACGGGCGGTCGCCCCGTTGAAGCAGCATCTTTACCGGATGCAGGACCGTGCGCGATGAACATGGACACCGCAGTTCAAGCCAGCACTCTGGCCAGTCGGATAGGTGCTGGTCGAGGTGGAAGGCCGGTGGGTGCATGGCGCGCTCCGGGTGAACGCGCCAGGGTGGATTTGTTGGGTGGGCGGGGCAGGCGGTGTTGCGGTTGCCGCCTGCATGCCCCCTCTACTCCATCCTCTCCAGCACCAGCTCGTCAATCCGCACTTTCAGCGCCGTCGCCAGCAAATACAGCCTCACTGCGGCGGCGCGCTCAATCTGCAACTACTTTAGAGGTCAGGTCAGCGCTCGACGGTCTCCGGCGTTGACGTTTGGTGATGGGTCTAACTGGTGGATAACCTGTTCACTGTGAATTTGAGTAGGAAATCATATGCCTTCTTTCCAAGCCATTGGCCGGGTCGCTCAATCAAGTGATAGAAAGTGAACGCGACGGGGGTTGCGACGGTTAAGGCGAGTAGGACGCAGAGTGCATAGCTTATGCTTTGAGCAGCGGTCTCCTGAATGGCCTGATAAATCGGTGATAGTGCAAAAATGATTGGAGCATGGCAAAGATAACGCGAGTAGCTGATCCGGCCGTAAAAGCCGAGAATCTTAGACTCAAAAGGCCTGATTGGCATCAGGCAGGCTCCGAGAACCAAGAGGGCGTATCCGGCTCCGGTAGGCAAGCGAAGTAGGATTGACCCTTCGGAGCTAGCCACCGACAAGCAGCCAAGCAGCAGCAGCAAGCCGATGGTCAAAGCCCATGCCCCGTAGATGCGAGCGCTTTCTCTATTGCGCAGGTGACGATAGGCCGAAAATGCTAGTTCACCACAGATGAATACCGGGATGTATCCAACCACTGAGAAATAGGAAACGCCTGATGTAGCTGGGTTCACTATCAAGACCAAGTGGAATGCGAGCGCGGTAATCAGCACGGCAATCTTTGACTTGGTGTTCAGCAGGTATATGAGTGGAAATATGGCATAATACACCATCTCGACCCCTATAGTCCAACTTGCCCATACAATCCCCTCTTGGTGCCCTGGAACGAAGTTGAACAGGAACGAGGCATTTAGTGCGATGTTTCTTAGCCAGACTGAACCGTGAAACATCACAGTGTCTCGCAGTATGGAGGCCAGCAACACCGTATAAAACAAGGGTGCGATCCGGAAAAATCGGCTTGTTGCATAACTAAGGATTGGCAACGCCGCTCGGTTGTGACGGGTCATTGTCATCGAAAGCGAAAATCCGCTGATGACAAAGAATAAAAGTACGCCAGTGCCTCCAAACATGACTGCGTGCTCGGCTCCTATCGGGAGAACAAGATTAGGTTTTGGAACCAAGGCCGTATGAAACAGCACTACATACAGGGCAGCCAAGCCACGCAGGTTGTCCAGCGCTAAGAGACGCGGGTATGATGGCTTTGAGGCATGCATCTGGGTTTGGCTCATACCGGGCATCTTCTAATGCCCGACCATGAAAATCAAGGGAAGCGGCGCCCAAATACCCTCTTTAAGGCTGGTGATAGCCGTTCCAAACCGCAGCGTTCTCTACCCTCTGCACGTCACTGGCACCGACGTTCAGATGTGCGCCGTCGCCGCACCTGTCCGCAGCGTGCGTCAACCCCATCTACCCGGGCAAATGCAAGGCGCGCTCCGAACCGGACGCGCGAGGATAAATTTCTTAGTTGGATAGGACAAGTAGCCGAGCGACGACTTTCTATATGCCTTCCTCGCTATTCTGCTGGCTCTGGCACTAAGTCCTCAATCCGCACCTTCAACGCCGACGCGAGCTTGCTGTAGAGCATCACATCCCCGCCGCGATGCCCGCCCTCAATCTGCGCTAGGTAGGGCTGGCTGATCTCGATCTGCGCTGCCAGTGCCGTCTGCGTCAGGCCGCGCTGCTTCCGCCAAAAGGCAAGGGGCGTTGGCGCGGCTAGATAGGCGTCAAGCTCAGCCTCGGACAGAACCGGCATAACGCCGCTGGCCACATCGCGCATCGCAATGGCGGCGTCGCGGGCGTCGATCAAGTCCTGGTATTCGGTGCGTGGGATGGTGATGGTATCGGACATGGCAGCCTCCTAATCGTAAGCGCCGCCGCGGGGCGCAACCTTGGTCACGGTGATCGTGGTGTCGGTCATCTCAAAGATGGCCCGGAAGTCGCCAACCCGGATGCGCCAGAACGGCGATCCGACAAGCTGGGTGACGTTGTTGGCGTGGGCTTGCGGGTCCGCCGCATATTCCGCCACTGCCTTGCGGACCCGCGCCGCGACGTTGCCGTGCCGCTTGAGGTCCTTGGCGGCGCCGAGGGTGTATGTGACAGTCCGCATAACAGCATTATAGCTTAATGCTATACATCAGGCAAGTGAGATAGCGGATCGCTATAATTCCTTGGGCTGCCTATGATGCGGCAGGAGCATTACTCCACCACCAACCAAGGCAGCCCGGCGGCGATCCGATACCCGGCACCGGGTCAAATGTCAGTCCCGGCGGCATTAAGGTTTGCAGTGCGGCGAGGTCGGCCGCGGCGAGGTGCCCCGGCAGCAGACGCCCGCCGTCGTGCGCTTCCGTGTGCGCGCGCGCTATCACTCCCGCACCGTCTGGTGCTGGGATGGCAAACCAGGCCACGCTGATGCCCTCCGGCTGATCGTGCAGGGCAGCGGCCTGCGCTGGCGTCAGCGGTGGGCCAGGATCAGGCAGCCCGGCCAGCCCCGGACCTGCGCCGTGCTGCGCTGAATGCTGCGATGCCCAAGCCGACCAGCGCGATGGATGCGGGTTCCGGCACTGGTGAGGCAGTAGCGACGGCGTCATAGGTGTAGGACACCCGCGCGACGCCGTTCAGCGTCGTGGGGTCGGCGTCTCCGGTCGTGGCCTGGTCATAATTGCCGTTGGCGTTGCTGATGATTGAGAAAGGCAGCAGGTTCAGGAACGGGTCTGCTGCAAAGCCGAGCGGCAGGGATTGAGTCACATCAAAGCTGACTTGTTGCAGGCCGATGATCTGCCCGTTGACCACAGGCCGGTTTGTCTGGGTTGCAAAGTTGAACAGGCTGGACGCCAGCGGATACGCGGTCAGGTGCGGTGTCACGGATGCGGAGGTCGGCAGCGCGGTGGTGCTGGGCGTCAGCGTGTAGGGAGGAAATCCGAGGGTGCCCTGCAACTCAACGCTGACTGCGGTGAGCGTGCCCAAGGTAGGGTCAAACGGCGTCAGGTTGGTGGGCCGGTCTTCTGCCAAGATCGCGGCCAACGCCGTTGCGCTGACATTGGTGCTGTAAGTCACAACATCGGCCTGCGCTCCCGTCGCCAGGCCGCAAAGCATCGTCGCCGCAAGTATCGCTGCACGCATGTTCCTGATCCTCGTTAGTACTAGGTTAACCTCCGGCGCAGCGCGAAGCGTGCGGGGCAGAGCAAAAGCTGTCAACCGATGTTGCTGGATTGTGTGACGGGCGTCACAGGCGGGTTCATGCGCGCCCTGCCTCGTCCTGGGGTGCCGTGAACAGATCAAGGGCCTGCAGCAGCCCCGTCCGCACGTCCACCTCCGGCTCCGGCCGCTGCGCCAAGATCAGCACGCCTTGCCGGCCAGCACCAGCTTGACGGCCTCGATCATCAGGACGTGCGGGATAGCGGCCGGCGTGGCGTCGTTCGCCAGCAGCCACACGCGGACAATGGGCGCGGTGTCTCGATCCGTCACCAGGGAACAGTGCGGGCAGGCGTCGACTTGCTGCTGCGCTAGGTCGGGAACAGTGGGGTCGAGGCTCCGGCCCTGGCCGTCGTAGATGGTGCCGGGGAAGCCGGTCATGCGATGTCTGCCGCCTTCCATGGTTCAACCGAGCACAACTTTATGTTGGATCATCCTCCCGTCGTTCGCGGCAATTCTCCTTGGCCCTATCCCAGATAACCGAATGCCCAGCAAGATCGCAGAATGCCCTGAGCACTGCCGCATGCACGCGAGAGCCTTCTTTGGCTGTCGAGACAATAGCTACGTCCAACTTGGCTTCTCGCAGGCGCCGCACTGCTTCCTCGTTGCCAAACCCTTGTTTCCAGTTAAGCAGGTAGAGCAGCACACCGGCGCCTCTCTTTATCTCGGCTTGGCTGGGTTCAGGTGGCTGCATTGCTTTCATGACCCCTGGTTCCGAAGCCGCGTCCCCAGCGTGTCCTCATCGGTGAACTCGACGCCAGCCTCTTCCAAGGCGACGCGGATCGCGGCAACGGTGTCCACCTGTTCCGTCCGCCGGCAATACAGTATCGCAACATGTCCCGTTCGCTCAAACGTCTGCACAACGTGAATAGACGTGTCGCTGCGGACGCCCAGCTGCGTTCGGCTCCATCCCAGCAGCTTTCGGGCAGCCTTGACCTGACCGGGTGTTATCGGAGTGGTTTCCGCAGCGGCGACTCCTGACACTTCTCCGTTCGCGAACTCAACGCCCGCCGCTTCTAAGGTGACGCGGATAGCGGCGAGAGGATCGGTCAAGTCAGAGCGTCCACGAACGCTCGCAATCTGGCCCGTCAGCTCGAACTTCTTCACGACGTACGCGGACGTGTCGCTGCGGAGACCTAGTTGCGTTTGGCTCCATCCCAGCAAAGCCCGCGCCGCCCTCATCTGATCCGGCGTCACTGGTCCGGTTCTCGCAAGATCATCGTCGCTCATCCGTGCCCCGCCATGTCGTCGGGTGGTCCTAGCAGGTCCAGAGCATCCAGCAGCCCGTCCCGCACGTCCACGGCCGGCTCAAGCCGGCAGGCAAGGATCACAATGGCCTTGCCGCTCAGTACCAGCTTGACAGCCTCGGCCACGATCATCGGATGGATCGCGGCGAACTCGGCGGCGTCGGACAGCAGCCATACTTGGGCGACGGATGCCGCGCCATCCTGCGCCACCATGGAACGGTGCGGATACTCGTCCAGCTTTCCTTCAGTCAGGTCCGGGATCGTTGCGTCGAGACTGACACCTTCGGCGTTGAACACGGTGCCGGGAAAGCTGCTCATGCCCGGCCCGTCCGATCAGGGGTCAGGCGATGCGGGGCGACTGCTCCTAGTCGTTGCCGCAGGTAGCTCGCTCGGATTTTGTGGAAAAGCTCCGCATCGAGTTCGTGGTCACGCTCAGCCATTACTGCTGCCTCATCATGGCTCCTGATCAATACCTCCATCTCAAGGACAGCAATTTCCAAGGTGAAGCAGGGCTTCGGCAGAACCCCGGCGGGCCACTCCTCTCCGGGCGGCCACGCTGGACCGTCGAACATAACGGGCACTCTGCTCTACTCCCCAGCGAACAGATAACGTGCGGCTCGGCCGATTAGGGCGAAGGCGACAGCCACGACCAGCCAAAATTCAAAGGGCAAACCTTGCTGATTGATGCTTAGCGGCGCCGAGATGACGGGCATCTGTTGAACAGAAGGTGCCACTCCATCAAACGCCGCCCACGGATCGGTTGTTTTGGCTGACGTATCGTGGCCTGGACCCGCTCCGGCGCCAGCCGTAGGCTGGTTCGGCCCTATTACCGTGAAGCCGTTCTCGGTCTGCGGTGCCTTGGGGGCATACTGCGTCCAAGGACCATTGGCGGGTGTCACCGGCATCCCATTGCTGCCAGCGGACGTGCTGGGCGCATCAAACCGGTCAAACGGATTGGCTTGGCCCAACTGCGTCGGCGCGGGCTGAACTGGCGCAGATGCTGACTGCGTGGCTGTGAAATATGCAGGTATTAACATCAGCGCCGCTAGGCCCAGTGCCGTCCAATGCAGAAGCCGTCCAAGGCGAGCCAAGAGGCCGGGGTTGGGTTGGGCGGTGGGTATCAAGAAGCCCATCAGGCGCGTTTCTACTCAGGAAACTGGCCGGTGCGGATCATGTCGAGGGCCGGCGGCCAGACAACCATCCAGGCGCTCAACGCGGGGTTGCCGTAGCCGTAAGCCGCAGATAGCAGGGGTTCGGCTTCGCTCCATTGCAGCTCGCCGCGCTCCATCAGGGCATTCGCCAAGGTGGTGATTGCCCGCCAGCCGGCTTCCGAACGCACCAGCGCCATTGCGCGCTGCTCTGCCTCTAACGCTGCTGCGTCCTGCGCCTTAGCGTCGGGGAACCATGTGCCGAGCGTCTGCCGTGCATGTGCCATGTCGCCCCCGCCGCCGGTCAGCATCGCGTAGACAAAGCTGCACTTGCGGTAACGAGCCTCTGCGGCTGCGCCGATGAAGTTCTCAATCAGGCTCATCTCAACCGACACACGCGTATTCCGGTCAAGCCCGGCCACAACGTCCGGCTCGCCTCCCATGCCGTCCAGCATCTCGGGCGTATAAGCGGGGGATACGAGGTCGTAGCAGTCCATGAAGCCTTCGGCGTTTGCTATCGGTGCGCCGCGCCGGTTCAGGTGCTGGACGCCGCGCGCCACTTCATCCGTGGTCAGCACCAATACTCGATCAAAGAAATGGCCGAACCACCAGCGTGCCAGGCAATGCCCGGCCTCATGGTAGCAGGTCATGGGGCGGCGACCTGGGAGGACGCTGTGGCGTAGCTGGCGCTGGCTCATTCGGCACCTGCTGGCTTCCGCAGTCGCACGCCGCTGCCGCCACCGTTCTCGGGGATAAACTCAATGCCGGCCGTCTCAAAGGTGCGGGTCAGCACCTCAATGTTGGCGCGGATCATCGTGACCGGCCCGTTTGCCAATTCGTTCTTGCGAATGGTCGTGATCCCTACGCCGGACGCAGTAGCTAGGGCCTGAGCTGACCAACCCAACAAAGCACGGGCCGCACGAAGCTGCGCCCCCGTCATATGTCTTTTTCATACATAGTCGTCTTTTCCTCTTGCCCTATGCGCCTCCAACGTGTATGTATCATACACAGTCGGCGCATAGATGCAAGGTGAACCAGATGTCCTACCACAACACCAACACCCTCCGCGCGATCCCCACGTTCACCCCCGCCTGGCGCGTGTTCGGCCCCTCCCCGATGGACCGGCTTATCGGTGATCTGCGCGTCGCCCTAGACCAGCGTGACGGTTATTGCACGGCCTACGCCGACGCCCGCGCCTTGCTGTCCCGCGCCAATCGCAGCCGGATTGAGTATCGCCGCGCCAACCAGCGCGATGCCTTCCGCGCGTTGAACGCCGCCCGCGCTGTGATCCGTGCCCGCGCCAAGGCTGTCATTGCGGCCCGCAATGCGCTGCTCGCCGCTGGCATGACGCCGGAGGCCATCGCTGCCGCCTGCCCGTCACGGGAGGCGTAGGCCGCACCCCATCACGTCAGGGCACGGCACCGCGCCGGCCCTGCCTGCATCCGCGCCGGGCGGCTTCCCGGCTGCAAGGCGGCGCGGACGGGGCTTCCCTCCCCGATCCGCGCCTGGCCCAACAAAAGGCGTCCCCACCCATGTCTGAGCCTAACGCGATACATACCACACCCCGGCGGCAACTGCTCGCCCTCGTCCCGTCCACCTTGATGGCGGCAGACATCGGCTTGACCACAGCGTCGGCGGTGGCGGCGACCAGCCCTGATGCCGAGTTGATCCAGGTCTGCCAGCAGTTCGCGGAACGCGAGTTCTCAAGCTGGTATCGCTACGTCGTCGCTCTGCCAAAGATGGCGGACGCGCTGGATACCGCGCCTGATTGGGCAGCCCTACGCCAGATTGAGGCGACCCCGGCTCGCACTCCGGCGGGTCATCAGGCCAAGGCTCTTGCCCTCACTGCTTGGCACCGCGGCGTTTATGACGACCATCCAGATGACCACGACGGCCACACGGCGTTGCTGGCGT
The DNA here is from genome assembly GCA_964245505.1 of uncultured Acetobacteraceae bacterium. GTDB lineage: Bacteria > Pseudomonadota > Alphaproteobacteria > Acetobacterales > Acetobacteraceae > DASWOJ01. The sequence continues at coordinate 9,504 of CAXTOB010000115.1, forward strand.
CGTTGCTGCGGGACATGGTGGCGCCGGCCCGCGTGGCGATCATTGCACGGCTGGCGAAGCGGTATGGCCCACTGCCGGAGGGCTACACCGCAGATGGCGTGTGGGTCGGGAGGATCGCAGCATGAACCGTCGCAAGCTGCTGTCCACCGTCGCTCCTGCGGCGCTGGCGCTGTCCGGTGTCGCCGCGGCGGCCTCGGTGACAGTCAATCCCGATGCTGAGTTGCTGGCGTTGTGCGCCGAGTATGAGGCGCTGGAATGCAAGATCATTGCGGCAAACGTCGGCTCTACCCTTGCCACTGAGGATCGCATCTTTGAAGCGATGAGCGGTACGCGGGACCGGCAGGACGCCATCGTTGATGTCATCGTCGCCGCGCCCCCAACCACGCCGGCTGGGTTCGCTGCCGTGGTGAGGCTGCTGGTGATTTGGAACCCTGATCTTTTGAAGGACAAGTCAACACAAGACACCAGCGAGCGGCTAACGCAGGCGTTGTGCCGCGGTATCGCGGGGAGGGGTGCAGTATGATGCGCCGCACCCTGCTTACGGCTGCTCCGGCCGTCGCGGTCCTGGCCAGCGCTGGCGTTGCCCCGGCTGCCGCTGCCGCACCCTCGCCCATTCTGGACGCTGCCCGTCAGATCGCGGCGCTTGGGCGGGAGTATGACGCAGCAGACGTTGCCGGCGCCGATGGGCGGGAACTGGATGCCATTTGGCGGCAGGTGTGGGCGCATGAGGCGACCATTCTTGGGGCCACGCCGGCGACCGTGCTTGAGGCAACGGCGGTGCTGCTAGTGGCAGCGGGCAACTTGGACCGGGGCGCCTGCTCCGATGACAACGCCGCCATCGTGGACAGGGCCATGCACGCCACGGCCCGCGCGACGCGGTTCCTGGCCGGCACGGCTGGCGCGACCCTGGATGACATCGGGGGCGGCCTATACCTGCCGGACAGCGCCGGCTTTATCGACATAGCGAGGGCTGCATAATGGCCCGGCAGCAATCCAAGCGGGCGCGGCTTGTGGCGCTGGGGTGGGCATTCGTGCCCATCCCGCGGTTCTGGGCGGACGGGGCGCTCTGGCATGATACGGCAACGGGCCGGAAAAGCCCGGAGTCCTGGGACGAACGGAACCCGGTCGGCTGGACTGCCAAGCCGCCGCCAGGGTTTCCTGCCGACCCTCGGCGTTTCGATACCAGCAGCCCGAACCCCGCCGTACGCTGGGCATGGGATCAGGCGATGGCGCCGCGGCTCAAGCCGGAGTTGGGCGGCATTGCCGGGCTGGTGGCGCTGATGGGGGACGCTCGCCGTTCCGGCATCGTGGCGGACGGGGCGGACACGGATTGCGCTCTGCCAGTGCGCCCTGATGCCGAGCTGCTGGCGCTGTGCAGGGAAGTCATGGGTGCGGAGCGCATCGCGGATGACGTGTTGGACGGCCCAATGCCTGATCGCTGGGCGGATCGGCCCACGCATCAGCGCACGATGGCGAGGTTGAGCGAGGCTTGCCGGACGCGGGATCGGCTGCTGCCGCGCGTGATCGAGGTCGAGGCGACGACGACGGCCGGCGTGGTCGCCAAGGCGCGGGCAATCGAAACGCTGTTCAGCACCAGCCGCGGGCAGCGGGCGGACGCGGTGCGTTCGCTTGTGGCGGACCTGGTGGCCGTGTTGCAGCCCGATGGGGTGGCACCATGACGGGCGGCGCGGCAGCTTCGCCTGGTGCCGATCATGAGCGGATCGGCAAGGTGCTGTCCGGCAATGCCGTAGTGTGCGGGGTCCTAGACCTCGCGCGCAACCTGTCGGCGGACGAGTGGGATGCCTTCGCGCAATCCGTTGAGCGGGTAAGGGCCGGGATGACAGCAGTGTTGCGCCCTGGCGACAGTAGGGCAGCGTCATAACGGTGGTGTGACGGCTGGCGCACTTAGCTACGCACGGCATGTTGCTGCATTGAACGCAGCATGTAGCATGTCGCAAAATACTAATAAGGAACGTTCAATGCTAACACCAAAGCTCTTGCTCGCTGCTGCTTTCATGTCTGCGCTTGCCACTGGCGCACGGGCGGCCGTCGTGTCCTACAACACCAGTTTTAATGTATCGGCCCAGGCTCTAGCGCTGGGGGATGACCCTGTTCAGAACCTAGTCGCGTTTGATCCGTCTCTCGGGACGCTCACCAGCGTCAGCGTTGAGGTGCGGGGAGCGTTCAATCTCAATCCTTACTTCCTGCTGCCAAGCGGGAATACACCGCCGACCACAGCTTCAATCACGCCCCATTTGGATTTCTTCCCACTGTCGCTTGGGACAATCACCTACGCGACCCAGGCAAACCTGCCCGTGGTCAACAACTACATCATCGGCCTGCAGTCGTTCAGCTTCGATGTGACTGGCACGCTGCCACTCAACTATGCGGCTGAGCCGATCTTGAACCTGCAACCCTTTACGACGATCAGCAATGCCAACGGCTTCTACGATAACGCCGATACAGGGGACGGTGATCCTTCGGTAATCAATGGCATTGCGACCGTCTCCTACACCTACACCCTGACTGCCGCTGTCCCAGAGCCTGCTTCCCTGGTGTTGCTCGGGGTGGGGGGAATTGCTGCCGCTTTCGCCAGGCGGCAGCGCAAGCTGAGTGCCGGGGCGTAATCGGGCCGCGCTGCTGGAGCTGCCCAACGCAGCTAACCGGCAGGACAACAACTTGCTGGTGATCCGCCGGCACGGGTAGGCAACCCGTGCACACGGTACAGGTCCAGGTAACTTTCAGATAGAGACAGGATTGGACTCATGCCGGCGTTTGACTCAAACGCTGGTATGGCCGCCGCAGCAGCGTGGGACGAAAGCCTATCCTGCCCTGCCGTTTTGCGGTCCCAATCCGGGGCGCAAAGCCTACCTTGCCCTTCCCGTATCGCCCGCTAAGTTGTTGGCAAGCCGTCACGTTGAATCATGCGCCCAAGAATTGCGTATAGTTGCGCGGATTTGCGCTGATTAGCACATAGTCGCAGTGAGTCGCACAAAAGGGCACATAGTCGCACATAATCGCCCGTTATCGGACAAGATCGGACTAGCGATCTGCCTGCGATCCGGCGGGTCTGGCTCGCCAGACCCTGTACACAGTGTACAGGTTGCCGGGCGCTTGCTTTCACTGACGGGATTGCACTCATGCCAGCGTTTCAGCCAAATCCCGCCGCTGCGCCAGGTTCCCCTTCACATACTCAACCCTTTCGGACGCTGCCGGGCTGCCTCACGGGTAGCCCGGTCCTGCGCCTGCGTCGTATGGGCAGCTGTGCTCTGCCGGGCTGCATCGCGTGCGGCTTGGGTGATGGCAGCCTCGGCCTGCGCCTGCTTCACCATCGCGGCCGGTAGCTTGACTCCGTGCCGGGTCAGTTCGGCATAGGCGATCTGCCGCACCGCACTTCGGCCATGCTGAGCGGCAAGGTCATTGAAGTCCGTCCCGGCATCGGTCGGCGCGAAGGGAGGCACCAAAACCACGCCGCCGACTTCCTTAGCGGCAGCCTCGGCTTTGACTTGGCCCACGTTGGGCAATGGCTTCTGCCGGCGCGGCAGGTGATGGTCATTGTCGCTGGGGAACACGATGGGCCGGGCCGGGTCCTGCGCGCGATAGGCTCGGGCCACGTTGCCAAGGTTGCCGCTGTCAAAGGCCACGGCGGCGGCAATGCCTGTTACCTCTCGCATCGTCGCCCCGGTCGCATAGCCTTCCAGCACCATGACAGGTTGACCCGGCTGCAGGTCGCCTAGCAGGGCGTGCGTGCCGTCGCGCTTGGCGTTCTTCATGTAGAATTTGGCGCCGTCCGGCGTGATCGTTTGCAGATTCCATAGCCTGCCGTCCATGTCTCGCATGGGCACCAGCAAGTTGCCCCGCCGGTCCTGCCGCAAGCCATGGGATGCCACATCCTTGCGCGTGAGGTAGAGGTGCGCCTGGACGGGCTTGGCGCGGTTCCAGATGGCGAGGGCCTTGTGTGACGCGGCAACCTCGGCGCGGCGGCGCTGGGCCTCCTTGGCGGCCTGGTCAGCGGCAGCTTGCGCCCTGGCCCGTTCCCGTTCCTCCGGTGTTCTTTCCTTGGTCGGCTGCGATGCCTTCCACCTAACTTCATCGCCGGTCTGGTGATTGCGCGCATAACCTGCCGGATGGCCGTCGAGGTGGCCGATGTAGGTTCCTGACGACTTGCTCTTGCGGCTGCCCTCAACCGGCACTCGATGCTTCTGCCCGTCCATGATCGGCGCACCCGGTAGGCGCAATCCGGCGCGGTGCAGGGCGTCGGCAAACTCTGCCTGGGCCTCGGTAGGCGTGATGATCGGCTGCACCCTGCCCCGTTTCGGTCGGGCGGCTGGTGGCCGCATGGACCGGCGGGCCTCCTGAACGGCCTTGCGGACCTCGCCCGGCGCGGTTAGCCGGCGGGCAACCTCGCGGGTGGCCTTGCTGTTCCGCGCCGCTGCCGTGCCCATCGCCTGCGCCTGGCGTGCCACGTCCTTCTCCTGCCTGCGCTCGGTGAAGGCGGAACGCAGGTCCGGCGGCGGTCCGCCCGTGGCCTGGCGCTGCTGGCCCGGCTGGAACGCAGTCGCCAGGGACCGGACGGTGCCGGTGTGCATCTCGCGTGCTCGGTCCAGCAGATCGGTTGCCAGCTCCTTTTCAGGCTGCCGGCTTAGGTTGCGGGCGACATTGGCCCACACGTCATCTGCGGTGATCGGCGCGACATTCCCGAGTGCTCGCCTGCCGATGATCTCCGTACGCTCGCGCCCGTCTGCGACGACAAGGAATGTCGTCTCTCGGGATCTAGACTGCCCAACATAGGCTTTGAAGCTCTGCACATCCGCCGATCCGGCAGGCATGGCATTGATGTGCTCGGTTGAGGTGATCCCTTGTGCGCTGTCGAGAGTCAGGACATCGCCGTAGTTGAGGCGGACGCGCCCGCTGGCGGGATCGCGTAGCGTGTCCCACTTCACAAAGCCGGAGCTGCCGGTGTTGTCCTTTCCCTTGGGGTTGCGGAGCTGCACCCCGCCTGCCTCGATGCGCTCCACCTCCACCACGCTGCCATTGTGTCCCAGAATGCCGCCCTTGCCGCCGAATGCCGCCTGAGTGCGGGCGAACAGCCGCACCCGGTCGCCAACGGCCAGCGGCAGATCGTATTGCGTCCCGGTCTGGTCGGTCGCCTTGATCGTCACTTGGTCGGCGCCGACTTCGCCGGCCTTGCGCCTGCGCTCACGGATCGCGCCGCTGATGGCGCGGGCGTCGGCGTTGGTGGGAGCGCTGACCGTCAACGTGTAGCCCTGGCGGCCGGCATTCTCGCGGCGCCGGGCTTGCCATAGGTCCGCCACGGCTTCTACCGCGTGCCGGTGTCCGCCGGGCACCAGCATGGCGTGCCCATCCTCACGCAACCGGGCAATGCCGCCGGGAGAGCATGCAAACCTGTGGGGTAATTACGCCGCTGTTGCGATTACCTCGTCGT
>CAXTOB010000116.1:0-14922 GCA_964245505.1 uncultured Acetobacteraceae bacterium
GTATCCGACTGTGGCGGTGGAGGCTTTGCCGGCCATGCTATGGGGGACGGTTTCGGTGGGGGACCGGGTGTTGGTGGGATGATGGGGCGGTATGGCGGTGCAGTTTGGTCGCGGCGCCGCAATTCCGAAGTCCAGATGCCGACACTCTCCGATGGAAAGAAAAGAAGGGCGCGCTATATGCCTGTAGTGCGGATCGTTCGGTTTTCTGCTCGATTTGAAGTCGATGTTTTGAACATTGACGACAGTCCACGTTGTCCCGTTCCGTTACTGTATTTTGGTGTAGCATCTGGACCTCGAATTTGAGCTGGCTGGCGCCATTTTGCGGCGAAGGTGGTTTTTGCCGATTAGGTAGTGACCAGAGTATGATCATCCATCGCGTCGTTGCCTCCGTGGTTGCCGGGGTGGGAGCTGACGTGAGCTTCGTCAAGTTTTCTACCGATTTTGCTGCGGGTCCGGTGCTTTGGCGGATCTCTAGACCGGTTTGCGTCCAGGCTGGACGCAAACCGGTCTAGGTTTTCTGTTTCCGAGCAGAGACTTGCAGTTTCAGGTTTGGTCGCTGCGCGTCCGGACCTGACTGTAATCTGCTTTAGGCCCTTATCGGCCGGGGCTGCCCCGACCAGGAACAATCTCGGTGGCTAAGCCGATAGCAGGATGACAACGAGGGTTCCGGAAATCCGGTGCAGGGCGGGAACGGGTCGTCTTGGGCACTGTCAGCCCACTTGGCACTGCGGACGGGCTGGTTCCGATGCGGCTTCATGCGTTTTTGGAGGAGTAGACGATGCAGACTTTGATCGTTGTGCGCCCGTTTGGGTCATACCGGCCGGGTGACGCTATCAGCGAGCCGGATAAGGTGGCGCTCATTTTGGCGTCCGAGCACGCCGGGCATGTCGTGCGCTGCACGAGCATTGGCGGCGCTGTGCCTGGGAATGAGGGCGCCCACGTCCAAACGCAGGAGAAGTAGTCATGCCGATCGTGCAAGCGGGCAGCATTAACACCACTGCGCTGGTGGTGCCGGACCTTTATGTTCAGGTAGTGCCGCCGCAGAACCTGGTGCTGAACGGGGTGCCGACGAACGTAGTTGGTGTCGTGGGCAGCGCGTCCTGGGGGCCGGCGAACCAGCCGGTCGTAGTGGGCAGCATGGCCGACTATGCCCGGGCGTTCGGGGCGATCCAGGCCCGGCAGTTCGACATGGGGACGCAGGTTGCCACCGCAGTGCAGCAGGGTGCGCAGAGTTTCCGATGTGTCCGGGTGACGGACGGGACCGATGTGGCGGCGAACTATGCGCTGTTTTATGGGACTGGCGGGTATCCGGTGCTGTTGACGGCGCGGTATTCCGGTAGCCTGGGCAATCAGATCGGAGTGGCGCTGCAGGTGGGGTCGGCGGCCGGAACTTGGCGGCTCACGCTGGGGCTGCCGGGGCAGGTGGCGGAAACCTTTGATAACTTGGCGGCGCCGACGCCGGCAGCGCTCTGGCAGAACATGGTCAATGCAGTGAACCTGGGTGTGGGGCCGCTGCGGGGGCCTAGTCAGTTGTGCGTGGCGAGCCTCGGATCGGCGACAACGACGCAGCCGGCGGGACTGTTGGGGCAGAATCTGCTGAATGGCAGTGATGGGGCTGCGGGGGTGAGCGCGGCTATGCTGGTCGGGCAAGATGGGCTGCCGCGGCGAGGGATGTATGCCCTGCGCGGGCAGGGATGCAGCCTGTTGGTGCTGGCGGATGCGGATGACCTGGGTTGGTGGGCGACTCAGGCTGGGTTCGCGCAGCAGGAAGGGCTTTATGTCGTGCTGAACGTGCTCCTCGGCACGTTGGGGGCGATGGCGACGAACGTCGTGGGCTATTGGGTTGGCAGCAGCGCCGGGTCAGCGCGCAAAGACGACCGGCTGGCGGAGGTGGCGCGGATCGACCGGGCAGCGCAGCCCCCCGCTTGATGCGGGTTGCAGCCGAGATCCGGGTGCGACGCGGCCGGATTTGGCTTGCAATGATCTGCCGCGTACCTGCCCGGTATCTTTGGGACTTGACCACCTCGGCGGGGTAACGCGCGAGCCGCCCATAGGCATGTCGCGGACATCATGCGGCGCTCTGGTTTACCCCGGCATTGTCAACGACCAGCAAGCGGCCGCGTGCCGTCCCGTCCTTGCCGGGCAGGTGCCCTGCGATGAATCCCAGTACGTCCTGAACCGGTTGGGGCCTGCCGAACAAGTAGCCCTGCAGCTCGTTGCAGCCTTCGGTTTGCAGGATGGCTAACTGTTCCAGCGTCTCCACTCCTTCGGCAAGCACGTCCATGCCCAGCGCCTTACCCAGCCCCACCACGGCGCGGACGATCTCGATGCTGCCGCGCTCCTGTTCCAGGTTGCGCACGAAGGACTGGTCAATCTTGATCTTGTCGAACGGGAACCGGCGCAGGTAGCTAAGGCTGGAGTAGCCAGTGCCGAAGTCGTCCATTGAAATACGCACGCCAAGGACGCGTAGGCGGTGCAGCACGCTTAGGTTGGCGTCGTTGTCCTGCAGCAACACGGACTCCGTGATCTCCAATTCCAGGCGGCCTGCCGACAACCCAGACGTGGCTAGGGCTTGCTCAACCTCCTCTACCAGTCGGCCGCCCAAGAACTGCATCGGCGATAGATTGACCGCGACCTTGCGATGCTCGGGCCAGCCAGCGGCATCGGTGCAGGCTTGGACCAGGGCCCAGGCCCCCATGCCCAGGATCAAGCCCATCTTCTCCGCCAAAGGGATGAACTCGGTCGGACTGACTAAACCCCTCTCAGGGTGCTGCCAGCGCATCAGCGCTTCGAAGCCGACGGGTGCCCGCGTGCGCGCGTCAACCAGTAGCTGGTAGTAAACCAGGAACTGCCCCCCCGCGACGGCCCGGCGCAGATCAGTTTCCATCACGCGGCGTTGTTGGATCTCAGCATCCATTCCCGGGTCAAAGAACCGCCAAGTACCCCGCCCCTGGGCCTTGGCCCGATAAAGCGCGATGTTGGCGTTACGCAGAAGCTCGTCGGCCGTAGATTCGGCCGCGTTGGTCAGCACGGTCCCGATGCTGATGCCGATTTCCACTCGCTGGCCCAATAGATCGAATGGTTCCCTCAGGGCCGCCACCAGCAGGTCCGCCAGTGATGCCGCTTCCGCCGGTTGTTGGGCATCCGCTTGTATGATGGCGAACTCGTCGCCTCCGAGCCGGGCCACAAGGTCCGTATCCCGAGTGTTGTCGCGCAGCCTGCATGCGACCAAGCGCAGCAACTCGTCGCCCGCGGGGTGCCCGAGCGTGTCGTTGATGCCCTTGAACCCGTCCAGGTCCAAGCAGAGCACAGCCGTACTGCCGCCCCGGCGCATGCGGGGCAGAACGCGCTCGATGTGCTCGCGGAACAGCAAACGGTTGGGCAGGCCAGTCAGCGCGTCGTGCCGCGCCATATGCGAGATCTGCTCCTGCGAGCGCCACCGCTCGGTCACATCCTCGAATGTAGCGACCCAGCCCTCGCCTGGGACGGCCTGGCGCGACACCTGGATCACGCGCCCATCATCCAGTTCATAGGTGCGCCGATCCTCACCGGCACAGCCGGTGGGAACAGGAGGGGCGAACATCTCGTTTGGCGACTGCTCCCTCGCAAGGCCCGCTGCGGAGACGCCGGGCGCGGGCGCGCCGAACATCCGGACAAAGCATTGGTTGTGCACAATCAACCGTTCTTCCGCGTCGAACAGGCACAAACCCTGCGCCATGTTGCTCAGCGCCGCATCGAAACGCTCTCCGGTCTGCTGCAGATGCACCGCCAAGGTTTCCCCCGCTGCATGCGCCCGACGAAGGTCGCCGTTCTGCTGCCTCAACGAAGCGATCAACCCAAACCCGCAGACTACCAAGCCCGCCAGCACGGCCTGGGACAGGCCATACAGGAAGTTGAGCTCCTGCTGGAAGCTCGCGACCATGTCCCCGCTCCGGATGTTCGCGGCCGACGCCAGCCTCGCGAGCTTGGGATTGAGAGGAGCGAGCAGATCATACAGTTGGGACGCGGAGCCGGGCTGTTCGAACCGGTCCACCAGCGGCTGCCCCTGGGCCAAGGTATCCGCGAGCTGCACCACGATCGCCTCGAACTCCGGATCGCTCTGGATGAAGATCCGCACGTCGCCCGCTTCCAGCACACGGACGCGGTTCACCAGGATGTCGAAGCGAAGCTGCACCTCCTCAGCGTTGGACGGGGCGCCAGCAACAGTGGCGCCGCCCACCGCCGCTTGGAGCCGGGCGAATTCAACGCCGGCCTGGCTCATCACCCAGGTAATGTTGTAGCGAGACATCTCGCTGGGCGCGTTCTGCTGCTGCGCGACCAGCATGGATGTATATCCGGCCGCTGCGGTGAGCATCGCGAGGAGGCCCGCAAGCACTGGTACGGTGAAGCGTTGACGGATCGTCCGGTCGGGGCCGCCCGGAGGCCAAGCCCCGACGCGGAGCGCCGCTGCATCGTTCACCGAACGACAAGACGGGCGAGCTGCCAGGCCGATCGGCTATAGAAACGCTGATGGTGAAGCGCCGGGTTGCTGTCGAACGGATAAACGATGAACAAGGGACCCTTGTCGCGCGGCGTCATGTATTCGCCGTCGCGCTTCAGAGCGAGCAGCACATCGTAGGCCGAGAAGTCGGCGATTGGGATTTCCGTGACATAGTCGTTCAAGGCGGTGGCCACGACCGTATCGCCGGATGCGCCGACGGCCGCCATGAGGCGCGCCATCGGCACCCCCTCAAACGTGACAGGCCCCGGATACCAGGGCGTCTGGGTTACGAACGAGGCTGTGCCGAGTGCCTCTAGGCCCGCGCGGTCGAACCGAAGGGAGGCGGTGCCGTCAGGAGTCTTGATCTTGCCCGTGACTGTGAGCAGCGGCCGTTCCGCTGCGCTCGCTACGCCTGCCCGGCCGGCCACAGCAAGCCCAGCACCGCTAAGAGCAAGGCCGGCAAAACGGCGTCGCGACAATCCGAACTTCATGATGCTCTCCGATGCAGAACCAACGGGCAGCAGAATTGAGCATCGGGATTAAGAACCGGTGAAACAGGTTTTGGTGGTTTCCGGTAACCGTTCCTCAATCACTCGAACTTATGATCGCGGCATGCCGGCTGTTCCAGGGCCGGTGAAGGGATCGATCATGAGCGTCACACTCCATTGCTTTCGAGGCGGCGCGCGCGCAAACGAGGCGACCCACGCTCCCCTCACGCACGCCGAGAAGACGGCGATGATCCGCGCTGCCGCTACGAAGCTTGAAGAGCTGTTCGACGTACTGCGCATTGACCACAGGAACGACCACAATACACGGGATACGCCCCGCCGCGTCGCAAAGATGTACGTCGAGGACTTGATGAACGGCCGCTTCAGCGAGCCGCCCGCTGTCACGGCGTTCGAGAACGTGGGCGGCTTTGCCGAACTGATTGTAACAGGCCCGATCGAAGTCCGCTCGACCTGCGCCCACCACCTCATGCCCATCTATGGGGAAGCCTTTGTGGGCGTGCTGCCGCACTCGGAGGGCAAGATCATCGGACTGTCGAAGTACGACCGGATCGTGGGCCACTTCTCCTCCCGGCTGCAGATTCAAGAGGAACTGGTCCAGCAGATCGGTGCCTTCATCATGGAAAAGACATCGCCCCGCGGCCTCGCGGTCCGCATCAATGCCGTCCACATGTGCAAAACCCACCGCGGCGTCCGCGCAAGTCATCGCAGCAGGATGGTCACTTGCGCCTATTTCGGTGAGATGGCTGCCGACCCGGCGCTCAAGGCGCAGTTCCTGCAAGAATGCACCGCCCTTGAGGGCCGGATGTGAGCCAGGCCGCCACTATGGACACCTGCACGCCGCAAGGCCGGCCTGCCGTTTCCATCAAGCCGCACCGAGCCACGGACAACTACAGCACCGGCAGCTTCCTATATGGGGAAGGCATGCCGACGCCGCAGTGCCTTCCACCCGCTGCCGCACTTTATCGTTCGACGAAGACATACGATCACACCGAGGGCCTGTCCTGCTGCTTCCGCCAATGGCGCGCCGCTCATTCCCACTGCCGCCTGCTGCATGGCTACGCCCTGGCGTTCAGGTTCACCTTCGCCTGCTCCGAACTCGACGAGCGCAACTGGTGCTTCGACTTTGGCGGCCTAAAGCCGGTCAAGGCCTGGCTGCACGGGATGTTCGACCACACCCTCGTTGTCGCCCAGGATGATCCGGCCCTACCCCAATTCGAGGAGCTGGCGAACGGCGGCCTAGTCGAGCTGCGGGTGCTCCCAGCCGTAGGTTGCGAGGCAACGGCAGCCTTCGTGTTTGAGCATGTGTCCCGCTTCGTTGCCGAGCAGGCGCAGGGCAGGGTCTGGCTGGAGGCGGTGGAAGTAAGGGAGCACGGCGGCAACTCGGCCATCTACGGGCCTGATCCGCACCACCGCAGTTCCGTGCTATAGCTGCGAGTGTCTTTCACCGGAAAGCCACCATGTGCCGCTCCATGCTCTGCTGGGCATCACCAATGCCGTCTGGCACAGGTCGGGCGCTTACCTGTCTATTCTTCCCTGAAATGATCTCCATTCTGACCCGTAGGTGAGGCTTATCCCTAGAAGTCCGATGGAAACTCGTCGCCCAAGTCGGCCGAGCGGTTCGGCACCAGCGCGAAGGTCATTAGCAAGGCCTTGCCTGACCCACCCTACCTGCTTGCGAAAACCCCTGCTGCGGCTCCCATCGCTCCAATGTTCCCTGGCATCAGGGTCTAGGCTTGGAGGTGCGCCGGTCACACCCGCCCCGCCCGCGGCCTGCGCAGCAGCAACCGCACTGACCCCTGGTTCGCCGCATGCGGGTGCGCCGCTGCCAGCACCAGCGGGCGCAGTTCGTGCAGGTTAAGCCACAACGGAAACTCCCGCCGAATTACCCCACCGGCTTCGCCGCTACCGCGCCCAGTAATAACCTCGACGACGCGCAGCCGGTCGGCATGGGCACTGCCCAAAAACGCTTGCAGCGCAAAGAACGCCCGTTGCGCCGTGCGGCCATGCAGATCCAAGGTGCGGCCAGCAGGTAACTTGCCTGTGCGGAACCGGCTCCAGGTCGAATTGTCCACCCCCGGTGGCTGTATCCCAACCACCAGCGGTCCCATCCGATGCACAACCAGCGCCGGGAGCGCAGCGGGCAACGTAGTGGCAGCGACACCCGGCTCCGGCGCCGGCGGGGCAGGGGGCGCATCCGGCCGGGCCACGCCCTCCAGCGGCGCCACGTTCTGCACGTACCCCGCCCAAACCGCTCGGTCCGCCTCCGACAACGCCCGCCGGCGAGACACGGCGCCCAACCGTTTCGGCGCAGATGGCATCAGGCGGCGCGGGCCGCCGGATCGTCCTCGATCAGCACGACATGCAGCCGCCGAGGGCCGTGGGCACCCAACTCCAGCGTCTGCTCGATGTCGGCGGAACGGGACGGCCCCGTCACCAGCATGACGTTGCGCGGCATGAAGCCACCCGTCACCGCATCCTGCCGCTCCCGCCGCAGCAGGTCCCAGGCATCCTCATACGGCCCGACAACCCGACTGGTCCGCAACACGACGATTGCGGTATCGGACAGCAAGTTCAGCGTCGTTGGCCGCTCCGGGCCGCTCGGCAGCATCAGTGTGCCGGTCTCGGCAACCGCGGCGAACGCCTGCTGCACGCTGACCAGGTCTGTTGGCAGTGCCCGGCCCTCCCGGATCAGTAGCAGCGGCCGGCTGCTCCAAGGCATCGCCTGCAGCTCCGGATGCGGCGCCATCGCCAGCATGGACGGCAGGTTATTCTGCGCCAAGTAGCCCGCGACCGCCTCCGGCACTGCATCCCCGTCCGGCACGCGTTCCAGAGTGCCGAAATCCTTCTCGATGTTGCTGATCAGCAAAGCGACCTGCTCCGGACGCGGCACCTGGCTACGCCTGGGGATCAATTGCCGCGGCGGGTGCGCCATACGGTCCCGCAGCATCGTCTGCTGATCACCGGGCAACTCCCCCCGGCGAAGGCCCCGGCGGATTGCGCCGAGGATCGCCTCCTTCGTCATGCGCCAACCTTCGCATCATCGGCCTTCTGCCGGTCCCGCTGCTGCTTCGCGTAACGAGCCATAAAGGTATCCCCCTCCGGCGCTGGCAAATCGCGCCCCGCAGTCCAACCCGCGGCCAGCGGCAACCTGGCAAACCGCCCGCGCCGCCGTCCCATTAGCCCCAGCGCCACCGCCCCGGCCCGAGACGCCAGCCGGTAAAGCGTCGGCCGCCGCGCAAAATACGCCCACAGCCCGAGGTTGCTGCGTATGCCGCTCGGCTGCAGGTGCCGCTCGAACTCCCGCTCCCGCCAATGCCGCATCAACTTCGGCAATGGTATCTTCACCGGGCACACGCTCTCGCACTTGCCGCAAAAGGTGCTGGCGTTTGGCAAGTGCCCGGACTGGTCCACGCCGATAAGGCTCGGCGTCAGCACGCTGCCCATCGGCCCCGGATACACCCAGCCATAGGCATGCCCACCCACCGCACCATACACCGGGCAATGGTTCATGCAGGCGGCGCAGCGGATGCAGCGCAGCATCTCCTGGAACTCGGTCCCCATCATGGCGCTGCGCCCGGCGTCCACCAGCACGACGTGATATTCCTCCGGCCCGTCCAGGTCGCCGGGCCGCCGCACGCCGGTGCTGAACGTGGTGTAAACCGAGAAATCCTGCCCGGTGGCCGACCGCGCCAGGATGCGGAGCAGGCTGGTCGCATCCTCCAACGTCGGCACCACCTTCTCGATGCTGGCGAGCGCGATGTGGACGCGGGGCAGGGTCTGCGTCAGGTCGCCATTACCCTCGTTGGTGACGATCACGCTGCTGCCGGTCTCGGCAATCAGGAAGTTGGCGCCGGTGATGCCCACATCGGCCGCCAGGAACTTCTCCCGCAGCTTGCCGCGCGCTTCCGTCAGGATGTCCCGCCGTTCCGCGAATACCCGGTCGGCCGGCAGGTCGGTGTGCGACAGGCGGAACTGCGCCTCCCAATCCTCCCGGTTCAGGTGGAAGGCCGGCGCAATGATATGGCTGGGATGCTCGTCGCGAAGCTGGATGATATACTCGCCCAGGTCCGTCTCGACCGGCGTGATGCCGTGCTCCTGCAGGTGTCCATTGATCCCCAGCTCCTCGGAGATCATGGACTTCCCCTTGGTCACCGTGCGGGCGCCGGCGGCCTGGCAGATTTTCAGCACGGCGGCACGGGCATCCTCTGCCGTGCTGCACCAGTGCACATGCCCGCCGGCCCGCTTCACGTTGGCCTCGAAGGCTTCCAGATAGAAATCAAGGTTGGCCAGCGTATGGTTCTTGATGTCGCGTCCGGTGTTCCGCAGCTCCTCGAACTCCGGCAGGTTGGCGACGGCTGCGCTGCGCCGGGCCATGAACTGCGGCTTGCTGAAGGCTAGCGCCTTCTGCAGCCCCTTGTCGGCCAGGGCGGCATGGGCGTTCGCCTTGAAGTTGGTCGAGGTGGCGTGCATGGCGGCAATCTCCCTTGGACCCCAATCTAGTGACTTCACAGGGATGTGCCAGCGCCGCCCTGCGTCCCCTGCGTTGCTGCCCGGCACTGCACCATAGGAGAGATAATGCTGGACGGGATCAAGCAACTGACGCTGCTGCTGGCGGAAGGGGTGGAGGGAGCGGCTGCCGTCCTGATCGGACTGGCGGCAATACAGGCCGTGCTCGGCTCCCTGCGCCTGTTTCTGCCCGGCATCCCGGTCCGGACCACGGGCGGGCGGGATGCGAAGGAGGTCGTGCGCCTGACGCTGGGCCGCTGGCTCGCCGTGGCCCTGGAGTTCGAGCTGGCAGCCGACATCCTGCGCACTGCCATCACCCCGAGCTGGAACGACATCGGCCAGCTCGCCGCCATCGTCGTGCTGCGAACCGTGCTGAACTACTTCCTGCAACAGGAAATAGACAAGGCGGAGTCCCGCCGAGCGCCGGCATGATCGAGCTGGCCATCACGTCCGGCGCCGCCCTGATCGAAGCGGCTGGCGCGCTAGGCATCGCCGCCTATTGCATGGCGGCGGTCCTGTCCCTGCTTCTGCACCGTTCTCCCGGCCGCGCCCAGGCATTGGTGATCGAGGGATCCCTATGGGGCCTGGGCCTGAAAACCGCAGCCTCCCTACTCAAGACCCTTGTCGTGCACGACTGGAATGGCATCCTGGCCTTCGCCGCCATCCTGGCTCTGCGCACGGTGTTGAAGCGGCTGTTCGCCTGGGAGCAGCAGCGCATCGGCGCAGCGCGGTAAGGGGAAGGGACTTCTGGCAGCGGCCCCAGCCCGGCGTTAGGATACGGTCATGGACCAAGCCGTGCAGCATCCCGACACCCTTATGACCGTTGCGGAGTTCCTGGCGTGGGACCCGCCTGACAACCGCATGTGGCAGCTCGTGAACGGGATGCCGGTGGCGATGGCGCCAGCGAGTTGGTGGCACAACTCCCTGCTAGGCGAGGTGCATGGCGTCATCCGCAGCCATCTGCTGGACCAAGGCAGCCCTTGTATGTCAGTTCCAACGCCAGGCATCGTCACGCCCAGGCACCCCGACCGCAACATGCGTATCCCTGATCTGGCGGTTACGTGTGCGGACCCTGTGAACAACCTGGCGGACACGCCGAATCCCATTTTGGTCGTCGAAATCCTATCCTCCAGCAACCAGGCCGAAACCTGGATCAACGTCTGGACCTACACGATGATGCCCAGCGTGCAGGAGGTGATCGTGTTTCACATCGCGTCCGTGCGCGCCGACGTCCTGCGCCGCCGCGAGGACGGCACCTGGCCCGATGACCCCGAGCGAGTAGTGGACGGCGACCTGATGCTACAGAGCATCGGCCTCCGCACGCCGCTAGCGGACCTGTATCGCGTCACCGGGTTGCGTCGCCAGGACGGCTGACCAGCTTGGCCGTCACCTCCCAAGGATGTTAAGGTCGGCCCCATGATCCCGCCCCTGGAAGCCGCGCCCGGCAGCCTGGCCGTCGAAGAGCCTATGGTCCTGCACCGCATCATCCCTCTACACTGCAGCACAGCAGCCTGACATGCCCGCCCCAACCCGCCGTGCCGCTCTAGCCGGCGCCCTCGCCCTACCCTGGGCCGCCGCCCAAGCGCAGCCGCGCCCGCCGCTGCGCATCGGCGTCCTAACCACCCTGTCCGGTCCGGCCGCCGACGGTGCCGGCTCCGGCTCCGTCCTGGCCGCCCGCATGGCCGTAGAAGCGCAGGGCCTCCCCGCCGAGATCCTGTCCGCCGACATGGGCAACCGCCCCGACGTCGGCGCCGCCCTGGCCCGCGCCTGGCTGGACCGCTACGGCGTCCAGGCAGTCGTGGACGTCCCCAACTCCGCCACCGCCCTGGCCGTCGCCGACATCGTGCGGGAGCGCAACCGCATCGCCCTGTTCAGCGGCGCCGGAACCACCGCGCTGACCACTACCCATTGCAGCCCCCACCACCTGCAATGGACCTACGACACCGCCGCCCTCGCCGCCTCGACTGCCCGCGCCGTGCTGGATGAGGGTGGGCGCACCTGGTTCTTCATCACCGCCGACTACGCCTTCGGCCACGCCCTGCAGCGCGACGTGACGACGGTCCTACAAGCCGGGGGCGGCAGCGTCCTAGGAGCGGCGGCGTTCCCCGGCGACATGACCGACTTCTCCGCCCTGCTGCTGCAGGCCCAGGCCAGCGGCGCCCAGGTAATCGGCCTCGCCTGCACCGGCGCACCCTTCCAAACCCTCGTGAAGCAGGCCGCCGAGTTCGGCGTCGCCGCAGGCGGCCAGCGCCTGGCCGCCCTGCTGTGCCTGCTGACCAATGTCGGCGCCATCGGCCTGCAGGACGCCCAGGGCCTGCTGGTCACGGAGCCCTTCTACTGGGACCTAAACCCCGGCACCCGAGCCTTCGCCGCCGCCTTCATCCCGCGCAACCGCGGCATCCCGCCGACAATGGTTCACGCCGGCGTGTTCTCCGCTGTCTCGCACCTGCTGCGCACCGTCGCCGCCGGAGCGGACCCGGCAGACGGTGCCGCAACGATCGCCGCCATGCAGCGCCTGCCGGCCCAGGACCCGCTGTTCGGCACCAGCAAGCTGCGCGCCGATGGCGGCGTGTCTCACCCGATGCATCTGTTCCAGGTCAAGGCGCCCAACGTCAGCCGGGAGGCATGGGACGTTTACCACCCCCTACGGACGGTTCCGGCGGCGGAGGCATTCGGCGGCCGGCCTGGCTGCCAGATTGCAAGGCCCGGTCTCTCCGCCGGCATAACCCCGCCCGGCTGACAGCCGCACCTGACCGCCTCGATCCCTGCAATACTAGCCGCCATCTGCACTGGCCGTTTTCCGCTCATCACCGTAGGGCGTATAAGCGAAGCGCCATACGCCGCCCCCGCAGCATGGCACTGTAGCTGAAGGCGCTGAAGCTTCTCCGCCCTGCAACGGCCGCCAATGCCAGGACGGGCAAAGCAAATGGCGATTGGTATAATACCAACCGCCAAAAGTTCTGACCGCTGACAAGGGCATCGTCATTGCGAGCCGCGCTTGCGGCATGGCAATCCACGACTGCACGCCCAGGCATTGCCGCTCTGGATTGCCGCGCCGGAGCCGGCTCGCAATGACCGGGGCCAATTGGGAGCGGCAGGTCAGAACTTCCGGCGGTTAATATAATGCGCGGCTATGCGGCGCCCGCGCCGACCAGTACCTCAACCCGGCCCTGCTCTTATCCGCAGGGCAGCCGGATCACGCCGGCGTCAAGCATCTCCATCCGCTGCCCCGGCGAAGCCAACGCCGCCGCGTCAGCCCGCGTCACGTCACCTCGACCTGCACCGTCTCCGTCTGGACCGCGCCCAAGTCATCCGTCCAGGTCAGCACCACAGGCCCGCTCGCCTCCGCCCGGGCAGCAAAGTGCAGGAACGGGTTGGCCGAGATCGCCGGGAATAATTCCAGCCGCACCAAGTCCGCCCCGCCATAGGTACAGACCACGTCCTTGATGATGTTGCGCGGCACGATCTGCCCGGTCTCATCCCGCCGCTGACCCGTTTCCATCGGATGGTTGATGAGCAGCTTGATCTCAATTGCCTCGCCCCGGCGGGCCTGCTTGGGCACGTTCAGCAGGATGCGGGCCATGCGCGGTTCACTCCAAGCAGGCGGCGAGCGTGACAACCAGGTCCACGCTGCCCGTCCAGCACGCGCCATCCTGCAGCACGGCAACCGCATGGACGGTCTGCGAGCTGGCCAGGCGGATGCGTGTGATCACTTCCGGACGGAACGCCGCCGGGCCAAACGCCGCGTTCAGCACGTTCGGCAACGGGTTGCCGTCCGCGAACACATGCAGGGACCGCACGGGCGACGGCGGGTCGTCCACCCCGACCGTCATGCCGACCGCGTTGCCGTTCTCGACCATCATCGGCAAGTCCAGCCGGACCACGCCCTGTTGCAGCGGGGCGCCCCCGGTGACCTCGCGAATAGCCGCGGCCACCGCGTCCGGCGTGGCTCGGGCGGGCAGCCAGGGAGCAGCAACCAGCGCGCCGCCCACCACCAGGAACCGGCGCCGGTTCATGGCTTCGCGTCCCGCTGGGGCGCTGGTTCCCGCAAGGTGGACAGGTAAGCTACGGCGTCCTCGATCTCCTGCGCGCCCAAGATGGGCCGCCCCTGCCAGGCCGGGCCAACACGGGTGCGGCCCTCCGTGCCCCAGAACGTCGGCATCACGCTCGCAGGATTGATCCGCCGCGCATCCACGATCTGCGCCCGCAGCTCAGGCACTGTCAGCCGGGCGCCGACGCCATGCAGGTCCGGGCCGACATTGCCCTGCAGGTGCGGATTAGGGAACGGCCCGGCGTGGCACAGGATGCAAGTGCTGCTTTGCCGGGTCACAACAGCCTGGCCGCGCACGGGATCGCCCTGCAAGCCCTCCAGCGGCTCCGGCATCCCCGCTGCCGTCAGCAGCAGCAACACCGCGCTAGCCAAAAGCCTGCAGCGTGATCGTGCGATACCAGACCTCGGCATACTGTGCCTCCAGCGCCCGCACGGACGCCGGCGCATCGAGCGCACTGGTGCCGCCCGCCCCCTCGATGTCCGTCAACTGGCCATGTACCGGGCGATACACCCCCGCAACCGAGATCGCATACCCCGGCTGCACCAGGCTGTAGCAGGTATTAATAAGCCGCGGCTCCTCAGGCTGCGCGTCGGACAGCAGCGCGGCAATGGCTGCGGCGCAGACTTTGGCCTGTGCATTGGCGGCAAACGCCGACTTGGGCATCGCCCCCATAATCGCCGCGTCGCCGATCACGTGGATGCCCGGCGCCTGCTTGCTCTCGAAGGTCACGGGATCAACCGGGCACCAGCCGCTGCGGTCCGCAGCGACCGACGCAATGCGCCCGGCCCGTTGCGGCGGGATGACGTTCACCACGTCCGCCTTATGCGACCCAAAGTCGGTCTGCAACGTCCCATCCGGGTCCACCGCCGTCACCGTGCCGCCGGCAGACTGCCCGACCCACTCCAAGGTGGCGGGATACAGCGTTTTCCAAGCCGCCTGGAACAGCTTCTGCTTGGAGAATACATCCTTGGCGTCCAGCACCAGCAGCTTGGCGCGGGGCTTATGCGTCTTCAGGAACCAGGCAATCAGGCTCGCGCGCTCATACGGCCCAGGCGGGCAACGATAGGGGTTGGCAGGCACCGACATCAGTACCGTGCCGCCGTCCGGCAACGCCTCCAACTGCCGGCGCAGCAGCAAGGTCTGCGGCCCGGCGCTCCAGGCATGCGGGAAGCGTTCCGCGGCCGCAGCGTCATAGCCGGGCAGGGCGTCGAAGCGCATCTCGATGCCGGGCGACAACACCAGGCGGTCATAGGGCAGGGCGCCCCCGTCGAACCGCACCTCCCGCGCCGCCGGGTCTATGGCGGTCGCCCGGGCCTGCACCAGCCGGATGCCGTCCAGGCCGCGCAAGGTGAACCGCTGCCCATCCATCTCGCGC
>CAXTOB010000117.1:0-14919 GCA_964245505.1 uncultured Acetobacteraceae bacterium
TCCTCAACAGAAAATCGCCCGTAAAAACGTCAAATCAAGGCTGACAAAGCACTAGTGCATCGTCAGCACTGATGTGACACGTTTTGGCTTGGGCGGGGACAGCACAATGCCACAGTCTAGCCTACCAAGTCAGGAATGACAGAACACTAGGGCACTACCGGGCACTAACTCCGCTTGACTCGGCCATTGCAGCGGTCAAGGCTGCCTCGTCCATGCCGGTCATGCCGTGTGACCGCCGGCAGGCGCTGCGGGTAGCCGACTGCGCCGGGGACGCCGCTCTGACCGGCCGGACCGTTGCGGTATGGGCTCGCCCACCCTGCACGATCTGACCGGCCCGAACCCGGCGCGGCGCTGCTGACTGGCTTAACCGTCCCACCCCAAGAGGCACGGAGCACGCAAGATGGACACCGTAACCAAGCCCGACGCCCTCATCGCCCCCCGCGCCCGGGTCGGCACGCGACTGCTCCGCTCGCGTGAGACTGGGATCATGGTGGCACTGCTCATCATGGTCGTCCTCCTCTCGGCCGTGTCGCCGGAGTTCCGCACCGCGGACAACCTCCTGAACAACGCCCGCAACCTTTCCTTCGTCGGCATCGTCGCCCTCGGCCAAGCCATGGTGATGATCACCGGCGGCATTGACTTGTCTTCTGGAAGCGTTTGGGGCGTCACCGCCGTGACGACCGCGGCGCTCATGGAGCAGGGCTGGCCGACGGTGCTCGCGGCGGGTGCCGGCCTCGGCCTCGCGGCCTTGTTCGGCCTGTTCAACGGGCTATGCGTGACCAAGCTGCGCATGCCGGCCTTCGTGCCGACCCTGGCGACGATGAGCATCGCGCGGGCGCTGGCCCTGGTGATCACCCGGGGCAAGTCCATCAACGATTTCCGTCCGGAGGGCGACCCCTTCTTCGGCCTAGGCGGGGGCGACACGTTCGGCCTGCCGAACCCGTTCCTGCTGTTCCTCGTGCTGGCCGCCCTGGCCTGGGTCGTGCTCGACCGCACCGTGTTCGGGCGCCAGCTCTATGCCGTGGGCGGCAACGAGCGGGCGGGGCGTCTGAGCGGGCTGGAGGTGGACCGGCTCAAGATCTCGGTTTACGTGATCTCGGCCGTGACCGCCGGCCTCGCGGGCGTGGTCGAAATCAGCTACCTGTCCTCGGCCATCGCCAACCAGGGCCTCGGCAAGGAGCTGAGCGTCATCGCCGCGGCGGTGATCGGCGGCACCGCCCTGACCGGCGGCGAAGGCACGGTGCTGGGCGTCCTGGTCGGCACGGTGATCCTGGAAGTGCTGCGCAACGGCCTCGTGCTGCTCGGTACCGACGCCTACTGGCAGGGCATCTTCGTCGGCGCGGTCATCATCCTGGCCGTGTTCATAGACCAACTGCGCAAGGGCCTCTGGCGAAGATAGCGGCCCGGCCAAAAACCGCGTGAAAACAGCAAAAAGCCATCCTGGGAGGGAACAACGATGATCACACGACGCAAGTTGCTTGTTACGACGGGCGCTGCCGGCCTGGCGACAGTCCTGCCACACGGCCTGCTGGCCCAGGAAAAGCAGAAGGTGTTCGCCCTGGTGCCAAAGCTGGTCGGCGTGCCGTTCTACGCGGACGTGGAAGCCGGCTGCAAGGAACAGGCGGCCAAGATGGGCGTAGAGTGCCTGTTCACCGGGCCAACCCAGGTGGACGAGGGCGAGCAGGTGCGGGTCATCCGCGACCTGATCACCCGCGGCGTATCGGGGCTGGCCATCGCACCGAACAACCCGGACTCCGTCGCCGCCGCCATCAACGCGGCGCAGGCGAAGGGCATTCCGGTCATCACCTTCGACTCGGACGCGCCGAAGACCAAGCGTTCGACGTTCGTCGGCACCAACAACCGCTCCGGCGGGGAGATGGGCGGCAAGGCATTCCGCGCGGCGCTGCCCGGCGGCGGCACCTACGCGATCATCACCGGCGGGCTGGCCGCCGCCAACCTGAACGAGCGCATGGCGGGCTTCAAGGCAGCGCTTAGCGACGGCTTCAAGGAGGTGGGAGGCTCGCCGTTCCCCTGCGAGGACGACAGCAGCCGGGGCATCCAGATCATGCAGGACGTGCTGGCCAAGAACCCTAACCTGTCCGGCTTCTTCTTCGCCGGCGGCTGGCCGATGTTCGCCCCGGAAGCCTACACGCGGGCGCTGCGCAGCCGGGCGGACGAAGTCAAGGCGGGCAAGTTCATCGTGGTGTCGTTCGACGCGCAGGAGCCGCAGCTTCGCCTAATTAAGTCCGGCCTCGCCACCGCCCTGATCGGCCAGCGTCCGCGCGCCATGGGGGCACAGTCGCTGATCGTGCTCAACGCCCTGCTGGCGAAGCAGAGCGTGGAGCCGGTCTATGACACGGGGGTGGACCTGATCGACGCGAAGAACGTGGACCAGTTCCTTGGCAAGTAGCCGGAGCAAGTAACTGGGGCCAGGAGCGCGCGTCATCCGCCGGGGAACGGGAGGGAGTGAGTCATGGCTGCACTGCTGGACGTCGAGAACGTGTCCAAGACCTTCCCCGGCGTAAAGGCGCTGGAGGGCGTTTCCTTCGCCGTTGAGCCCGGCACCGTGCACGCCGTGATGGGCGAGAACGGCGCCGGCAAGTCCACGCTGATGCTGTGCATCGCCGGGGTCCAACGCCCGGACCCCGGCGGGCGGCTGATCTTCGAAGGCCATCCGCTCGACCTGCACAGCACCCGCGACGCCAACCGCCACGGCATCGCCATCGTGTTCCAGGAATTGAACCTGGCGCCGAACCTTTCAGTCGCCGAGAACATTGCGCTGGGCCGGGAACCGCGCCTCGGCGGCGTGTTCGTGAATCGCGCTGCCATGCGTGGCGAGGCCCGCCGGGTCCTGCACCGTTTGGGCATCGACCTTGATCCGGACACCCGGCTCGGCAGCCTGACCATCGCGCAACAGCAGATCGTCGAGATCTGCAAGAGCCTTGTGCACCAGCCGCGGCTGCTGATCCTGGACGAACCCACATCGAGCTTGTCCGAGGCGGAAACCCTGGTGCTGTTCCGGGTAATCGCCGACCTCAAGCGGGAAGGGGTGACGATCCTCTACATCTCCCATCGCATGCGGGAGGTGTTCACGCTGTGCGACGCCGTGACGGTGCTGCGCGACGGCAAGCACGTGCGGACGATGCCGCTTGCCGGGACCGATCAGGACGAGATCGTGCGCCTGATGGTCGGCCGCGACCTGGCCGCCGTCCAGCGCGTGCCGCCCTCCCAGGAGGAGCGGCCGGTGGTGCTGTCCGTCCGCGGCCTGACGCGCGCGCCGCAGTATCGCGACATCAGCTTCGACCTGCGGCGCGGCGAGATCGTGGGGCTGGCCGGACTGGTCGGCGCGGGACGGTCGGAAACGGCGCTCGGCGTGTTCGGCGCTCCGCCGCCGGACGCAGGCGAGGTATGGCTGAACGGCGCGCGCATCACCGTGGACCGGCCGCTCACCGCCATGCGGCACGGGATCGGCCTGGTGCCGGAGGACCGCAAGGGCCAGGGGCTCGTGCTCATGCACAGCGTTGGGAATAACCTGACGCTCGCGGCGCTGCGGCGCTTGTCGAATGGGGGCATGATCAATTTTGCGGCGGAGCGGGGGGTGGTGGACAAGTATGTGCAGCGCCTGCGGGTGAAGACGCCGAGCCGGGACCAGGTGATCGGGCTGCTGAGCGGCGGCAACCAGCAGAAGGTGGTGCTGGCGAAGTGGCTGGCCACGCACCCCGCCGTGCTCATCATCGATGAGCCGACGCGGGGTGTGGACGTCGGCGCCAAGGCGGAGATCTACGCCCTGATGCGCGAGCTGGCGGCGGAGGGGCTGGCGATCCTGGTGATCTCGTCGGACCTGCCGGAGGTGCTGACCATCTCCGACCGGGTGCTGGTGATGCGCGAGGGCCGGATGATGGGCGAGCTGTCCCACGCCGAGGCCACGGAGGAGCGGATCATGGCGCTGGCAGCCTTGGAGAAGGCGGCGTGACCTCGCCGAAACGCGTGCGCTGGCGAGCCCTTGCCCGGTGGAGCCTGTGGCCTACGCCAAGCCGGTGATCGTCTTGCCGCATGCCCCGGGGGCCAGAATTGCGACACGGCGGCCTTCAGGGTCGCGGTCCCCGCCGGAATGGTATCCCGCAGCCTGCCTGCGGCCGGGCGTGTCGCCGGATTGCAGCCTTTTGATTGGGGATCACCGGTGCACGGTCGCCGTCCCCGGCCCTTTCCGGCCCAGAACCTCCATCGCGAAAGGACTCGCATGATACCAGCAGCCCTTTGCATTGATCCAGACGTGGCCGAGCCGTCATTGCGAGCCGCTTGCGGCCCGGCAATCCAGGGGCGCCAGTGCGGTCGTTTCCGCCGGGGATCGCCGCGTCGCTGCGCTCCTCGCAATGACGGAAAAACTCAGAGCAAAGGGCGTTTGGCATGATCGGGTTCGCTCTCCTCGGCTGCGGCCGGATCGGCAAGGTGCACGCCCGCAACATCGCGGCACATCCGCGGGCCAGGCTGGTTTCCTGCTACGACGTCGCCGCCAAAGCGGCTGAGGACACCGCCCGGACGCTCGGCGCCCAAGCAGCAAGCTCGGTCGAGGACATCCTCGCCGATGCGCAGGTCCAGGCCATATTGATCGCGTCCTCGACCGGCACCCACGTCCACCTGATCACCCAGGCGGCCAAGGCCGGCAAGGCCGTGCTGTGCGAGAAGCCGGTGGACCTCGACATGGCGCGGGTCGAGGCATGCTGGCGTGAGATCGCCCCGCTGCGCCCGCTGGTGGCGATCGGCTTCAACCGCCGCTTCGACCCATCGTTCAGGGCGCTGCGCGACCGTCTCCTGTCCGGCGAGATCGGGGCGCTGGAGCAGGTTGTGATCACTAGCCGCGACCCGTCGCCGCCACCGGGCCAGTATGTCGCCTCCTCGGGCGGGCTGTTCCGCGATATGACGATCCACGACTTCGACATGGCCCGTTACCTCGCCGGCGAGATCGTCGAGGTGCAGGCGATGGGCGCCAATCTTATTGACCCGGCCATCCGCGACGCGGGCGACATAGATGCTGCCATGGTCGTCATGCGTGCGGCGTCCGGGGCGCTGGTCCACATCAACAACAGCCGGCGCTGCGCCTACGGCTACGACCAGCGTGTCGAGGCGTTCGGCTCGAAGGGCATGCTGCTCGCCGGCAACCGCCACCCGACGACGGTGGAGGCCTGGGGCGCTGGGCGGACCCATGCCCAGGACCCCGTGCTGGACTTCTTCATCGAGCGCTACCGTGAGGCGTATCAGGCCGAGTTGGATCAGTTCATCGAGTGCGTGGAGGGTGGCGCCGCGCCGCTTGCAGGCTTTGCCGAGGGGCGCGAGGCGTTGCGCCTGGCCGATGCCGCGCTGGACAGCCTGAGGACCGGCGGGACCGTGCGGGTCGCGCCCGCCAGGGATGCGGCGGAGCAGGAGGCGGCGGCGTGAGCGCCGGCACCGTCCGCCTCACCGCGGCGCAGGCCGTTGTGCGCTACCTCGCGGCCCAGCGCACCCTGCTGGACGACGGGACGGAGGCGCCGCTGTTCGCCGGCTGCTGGGCCATCTTCGGCCACGGCAACGTGGCCGGCATGGGCGAAGCGCTGCATGCCGCCCGCACATCATTCCCCACCTTCCGCGGCCACAACGAGCAGGGCATGGCGCTGGCCGCCGTGGCCTACGCAAAGGCGCGGAACCGGCGGCAGATGATGGCGGTCACCACCTCCATCGGTCCCGGAGCGATGAACCTGCTGACGGCGGCGGGCGTCGCCCACGTCAACCGGCTGCCGGTGCTGTTCCTGCCCGGCGACGTGTTTGCCAGCCGCCGGCCCGACCCGGTGCTGCAGCAGCTCGAGGCGCCCGAAGACGCCACCGCCAGCGTGAATGACTGCTTCAAGCCGGTGTCGCGCTACTGGGACCGCATTACCCGTCCGGAGCAGTTGCTGGTCGCCCTGCCGCGCGCGGTCGCTGTCCTCACCGACCCGGCGGATTGTGGCCCGGCCACGCTCTGCCTCTGCCAGGACGTGCAGGCGGAGGCCTGCTACTATCCCGAGGCGTTCTTCGCGCCCCGGCTGCACCGCCCGCGTCGCCCCGGCGCCGACCCGGCGGACCTCGCCCGCGCTGTCGCCCTACTTCGCGACGCGAGCCATCCCTTGATCGTCGCCGGCGGCGGCGTGCTGTACTCCGGAGCAACGGACGCGCTGCAAGCCTTCGCCGCCCGGCACTGCATCCCTGTGGCGGAAACCCAGGCGGGCAAGGGTGCGATGCCTTGGGACCATCCGCAGGCCGTTGGTTCCATCGGCGTGACCGGGGCCTCGGCCGCCAACACCCTGGCGCGGGACGCAGACGTGATCCTGGCGGTGGGCACGCGGCTGCAGGACTTCACGACCGGGTCGCGCGCGCTCCTGCCGGGCCGGGCCGGGCTGATTGGGCTGAATGTGGCGGCCTTCGACGCCGGCAAGCACGGGGCCGTGCCGCTGATCGGTGACGCACGGCGCACGCTGGACGAGCTGGGCGATGCGCTGGGGGGTTACGCCGCATCATCCGCCTGGCAGGCACGCACGGCGGAACTGGTGGCGGAGTGGAACGCGGCGGTGGACGTGGCGACCGCGCCGGGCAATCTGGAGCTGCCGACCGACGCGCAGGTGCTCGGCGCGGTCAACCGGGCCGCGGGGCAGGACGGGATCGTGGTCTGCGCCACGGGCGGCCTGCCGGGCGAGCTGCATAAGCTTTGGCGCACGGCTGCGCCGGGTGGCTACCACTTGGAATACGGGTTTTCCTGCATGGGCTATGAGATCGCCGGCGGCCTCGGTGTGAAGATGGCCCATCCGGGGCGCGAGGTTTTCGTCATGGTGGGGGACGGCAGCTACCTCATGCTCAACTCGGAGCTGCACACCTCGGTGATGCTGGGGCGCAAGCTGATCGTCACTGTGCTGGACAACCGCGGCTATGGCTGCATCAACCGGCTGCAGCGGGCGTGCGGCGGCGCGTCGTTCAACAACCTGCTCGCCGATGTGGATCACCGGATGGACGACACCTGGGTGGATTTCGCTGGCCACGCCCGGTCGCTTGGCGCCCGGGCGGAAACGGTGGACGGCATCGCCGGGCTGGAGGCTGCCCTTGTGCGCGCAAGGGCGTCGGACCGCACCACGGTGGTCGTGATCCCCACCGACCCCCTGCGCACCACGGCCGAAGGGGGCGCCTGGTGGGATGTTGCCGTGCCCGCCGTGTCGGAGCGCGGCGAGGTGCATGACGCGCATGCGGCTTATGTGCAGGCCCGCGCGGCGCAGGCGATGGGCTAGGGGCCGGGCGATGGCAATTAAGATCGGCACCAACCCGATTGCCTGGAGCAACGACGACATGCCTGAGCTGGGCGGCGACACGCCGCTGGAGACCTGCCTTGCCGAGGCGCGGCAGGCCGGCTTCACCGGCATCGAGAAGGGCAACAAGTTCCCCAATGACCCGGCGGCGCTGCAGCAGGTGCTGGCCCGGCACGGCCTGAGCTTCGTATCCGGCTGGTATGGCGCGGAGCTGCGCCACCGCACCGTCGAGCAGGAGATGGAGGCGATGCGGCCGCATCTGGACCTGCTGCGCGCCTGCGGCTGCGAGGTGATGGTGTTCGCCGAAACCTCCGGCACCGTGCAGGGCAGCCGCGGCACGCCCGTCGCCGACCGGCCGGTGATGACGGAGGACGAGTGGCCGGTGTTCCTGCGCCGCCTGGGCGAGCTAGGCGACGGGATGGCGGCGCAGGGCGTGCGGATCGCCTTCCACCACCACATGGGCACCGTGATCGAGACGGCGGCGGAGATAGACCGGCTGATGGAGGGTACGCCGCCGAGCGTCGGCCTGCTGTTCGACACGGGGCACCTGACCTTTGCCGGTGAGGACCCGGCTGCCGTGTCGCGCCGCTGGGCACACCGGATCAACCACGTCCATGCCAAGGATGTGCGCCCCGGCGTGCTGGCCCGTGCCCGGTCGGAGCGGTGGAGCTTCCTCGATTCCGTCGTCGCGGGGGTGTTCACCGTGCCTGGGGATGGCGCGGTCGAGTTCGTCCCCGCCCTGCAGCCCGTCGCCGCGGCAGGCTACGCCGGGTGGCTGATCGTCGAGGCGGAGCAGGATCCGGCCCGTGCCCACCCCCTGACGTATGCGCGCAAGGGCTACGCCGCCTTGCGCAAGGCGGCCGAGACGGCGGGTTTTAGCGTTGCTTGAACCAGGGCAGCACGAAGGCCCGTAATCGGCTGTGGCATAATGGCGGACTGATACCAACCGCCAAAAGTTCTATTCTTCGGCACACGGCGGCTTGCAGCACGCGAGCAACGGAGCACAAGTCAAGACTTTTACGGTGCAGCCGCGATAACTGCCAGTATGAAAAACGGAGAAATACAGGTTATAATACGCAATGAATAAAGCCCTATTGCACTATGTAGAACAGTGGAATCTCTCTGATCCAAAGCCGCTTGCACGGACATTTACAAGCGATCTTTATAGGGTTCAGGCATCCGGCGAGACGGCTGTTTTAAAGATATTGTCAGAAGCAGGGGCAGAAGATGAACGCGCCGCCGCCGACGTGCTGCAATGGTATGATGGGCATGGCGCAATTCAGCTATGGCGGCATGACGCGGGCGCGATGCTCTTGGAATGTGCAGAGGGCGGCGACCTATCAGAGATGGTGAAAGCTGGGAGGGACGACGAGGCGACAAGGATCATTGCCGGGGTCCTGAACAATCTGCATTCCGCCAGACAACCAGAATTTCCGCCCAACCTGACGCCGCTGCTAAGACGGTTTCAATCCTTGTTCGAGAAAGCAGATAACGACCACGGACAGGGAGCAACGTCGCTTTTCGTGCGCGGCGCAGCCGTGGCCCGCGAACTCCTGACCGATCAAGGCCCCCCGCATGTCCTGCATGGCGACATTCACCACGAGAACATACGGCACACAGGGCGCGGCTGGCTGGCCATTGACCCGAAGGGGCTTGTTGGCGACCGGGCCTATGATGCGGCCAATGCCCTATGCAACCCTCATTCCCTGCCCGAGACCGTCCAGAACCGGGATCGGCTAATGCGTCAGGCCGACATCATGGCGACCGCCCTGAAATGCAGTCGCGCCCGCCTGCTGTCCTACGTTTTCGCCCATGCCTGTTTGTCGGCTTGCTGGTCGATAAAGGACGGGCACGACCCTAGCCCAGTTCTTGCAACGGCGAACATTGCTGAAACCTGCATCACCTTACCGGCTGCAAGACCGATCCCGCGCACTGATTTTCCATTACCAAGCGGCTAATACTCCTATTTGCACAATTCAAGACTCTCGGAAGTTGGTATGACACCCCCAAACGCCGCGCGACGCCAGGCTGGACCTGCTTACCGGCGTTGCCAGCGGGACCATCGCGATCCGTTCATGCCGACGGCCTCCAGCCTCGGCTCGCCACTGCGAGCAATGGCCGGCACGGTTCTCACTGCACCTCGATTGCTCCGCCGCAAACGGCACGCATCAATACGACTTGGGCAGCCCCAGCACCCGCTCCGCCAAGTATGACAGCACCAGTTCCTCGCTGATCGGAGCGATGCGCGTCAGGATGCTTTCGCGGAACAGCCGCTCCACCTGGTATTCCTGCGCGTAACCCATGCCGCCATGCGTCATCACTGCCCGCGTCGCCGTTTGGAACGCCGCGCGGCCGGCCAGCAGCTTGGCCGCGTTCGCCTCGGCGCCGCAGGACTTGCCGGCGTCATACAGCCACCCCGCCCGCAGCACCATCCAAAAGGCGGACTCCAGCAGCGCCCAGCACTCGGCCAAGGGGTGCTGGATGCCCTGGTTCTGCCCGATCGGCCGGCCGAACACGACACGGTCCCTAGCATACTGTGTAGCCCGGCGCAGAGCGTCGCGGCCGACGCCGATCGCTTCGCTCGCCACCAGCACGCGCTCGGGGTTCAGGCTGTCCAGGATATACTTGAAGCCATGGCCCTCCTCCCCGACCCGGTCCTCGTCGGGCACGAACAGGTCGTCGATGAACACCGCGTTCGAGTCCACCGCATTGCGCCCCATCTTGCGGATGCGCCGCACCTCGATCTTGCTGCGGTCAAGGTCGGTGTAGAACAGGGTCATGCCGTCCGTTGGGCGCTTGCACTCCGCCTTGGGCGTCGTGCGCGTCAGCAGCAGGATCTTGTCCGCGACCTGGCCGGTGGAGGTCCACATCTTGCGCCCGTTCACCCGGTAGCCGCTGTTGGTGCGGGCGGCGAAGGTCGAAAGGCTGGTGGTGTCCAGCCCAGCATCCGGCTCGGTCACGCCGAAGCACGCCTTCTGCTTGCCCTCGATCAGCGGCTTCAGCCAGCGCTCCCGCTGCTCCGGCGTGCCGTGGACCACGATGGAGTGGGGTCCGAACATGTTGATATGGATGGCGGACGCCGCCGAGTAGCCGCCGCCGCTTGAGGTCACCGCCTGCATCATCACGGCTGCCTCGGTCACGCCCAGCCCGGCGCCGCCCAGCTCCTCCGGCATGGTCATGCCGAGCCAGCCGCCATCGGCCATCGCGCGGTAGTATTCCTCGGGGAATCTGGCATTCTCGTCGCACTCGGTCCAGTAGGCGTCGTCGAAGCCGGCGCAGACTCGGCGCACGCCCTCGTCGATCGCGACCTGCTGCTCCGTGAGTTCGAAGTCCATCGTGTCCCCCGCCGCCGGTGCGCCCCGGCTTGATAGTTAGCATACGTAATATATGCTTCCATTTCAGGTCGCAACCGCGCGGTATGCGGACCCGATGAGGACTGCCCAACCAGCATTCTTATCTGCAAACTGCCCCCATCGAACCGGCGCGTGCTGCTGGCCCGGCGTCCGCATGTCTGACAGACGGCAAACCAGCAAGCGGTGTTCATACCGACGACCTTTCGTGATGACCTTTATGCTGCCGAGGCGTCATTGCGAGCCGCTTGCGGCGCGGCAAACCAGGGCCGCCAGCGCGATCCTTGCTGCCGGGAGTTGCCGCGTTGCTGCGCTCCTTGCAATGACGGAGACGGTCAGGGCGGAGGCTGGTTGGTATCACATCGCAGGATCGGCGGGCCGCTGCGATCCCGCGTCAAAGCCGCGCCCGAACTTCTCGCCAGGCATCGGCCAGGGCAGGCTGGAAGGCCGGGTCGGCGACCGCGGCCAGCGCCTCGGCCCGGCCGTGCACGCATAGGCCGCGCAAGTCCGCCGCGCCGTGCTCCGTCACCACCACGTCCACGTCGCCGCGGGGCAGCGACGCGATCCCGTCGTCTAACCGCGGCACGATGCGGGACCGCGCCCGGCCCGCATGGGTGGACGGCAGCGCCACGATGCTGAGGCCGCCCGGCGACTGCCGCGCCCCGCGGGCGAAGTCGCCGGCGCCGCCCAGGCCGCTCACGGCGCGCCCGTCCGCAATTTCCAGGTTGGCCTGGCCGAACAGGTCCACGCTGAGCGCAGAGTTCACGGCGTGCAGCCGCGGCAGCGCGGCCAGCCGGCAGGCGTCGTGCGTCACCTCGCACCCTGCCACCACCGGCTCGGCCCGGCCCTGCAGCCGCTGGTAAAGCTCGGCGGAGCCGACCCAGACGCAGCTTGCATGCTCGGCATCCGGGTCGAGCGCGCCCGCGTCCCATAGGTCGAGTGCGCTGTCGGCCAGCATCCCGGAGTGCAGCCGCAGCCCGCGCCGGTCATGCAGCAGCCCCATCAGTGCATCCGGCACCTTGCCCAGCCCAACCTGCAGCGTACAGCCATCACCGATGAACCCGGCGATATGCCCGGCGATGGCCGTGGCCGTCCGAGCCGGCGCCCCCACCTGGTAGCCGCGCGGCGCGAACTCCACCTCCGCCACCCCGTCGAACCGCGCGTACTCCAGCGACGGCGCCCCAGGCATGGCCGGCAGCAGCGGGTTCACGAACGCCAGCGTGCGCCGGCTCCGCGCCTGCACCAGCGGCGTGAACTCCACCGCCGGGCCGAGGGAGCACCGCCCTGCCCGGTCCGGCGGCGACACGTGGACGACGCAGGCATCCGGGGCCACCCATTCCCGCACATGCCGCACGAAGCCCGAGTAGGACAGCGGCAGGTGTCGGAACCGCCCCGCTGCCTGCGCCGCCTGCCACGCGGGCTGCATGAACAGCCCGGTGACGATGGCAGATGGGTGGAGGGCATCCATCGCCATGCCGTTGATGCCGGGCACTAGGCTGGTCAGGATGCGTGCGCCCCGGGTCCGCTCGGGGTCGGCGGCCCACAGGTCCAGCAGCGGCGTTGGCTCCCCGGCGGACCCTGGGATGTAGGTCACCCCACCGCCGGCCAACTCGTCGGCCATCTGAGGCACCGTGAGGGTCCGGGGCATCGGGTCAGCCCGCGAAGGCGGCGTGCCGGGCCAGCAGGCGCTGGGCCTGCTGCAAGTGCGGCATGTCCAGCATGCTGCCATCCAGCCCGACCGCGCCCGCGTCCGGCGCCGCCTCGAACGCCGCGACGACCCGGCGGGCATGGGCCACCGCCGCCTCGGACGGCATGAAGGCGGCGTTGATCGGCTCGACCTGGTCGGGATGGATGGCGATGCGGCCGGTGAACCCCTCGGCGGCCGCGGCGGCGCAGGACGTCCGCAGCCCCGGTGCGTCGCGGAAGTCGGCATACAGCGTTTCCACCGGCTCCACCCCTGCCGCCCGCGCCGCCATCAGGCACAGGGAACGCACCATGCGGTAGGTGAAGGCCCAACCGCCCCCCGCGTCCTGGTTGGTGCTGGCGCCCAGTGCGGTGCTGAGGTCCTCGGCGCCCCAGGTCAGGCCATACAGCCGCGGCAGCTCCGTTTCGGCATAGGCGCCCAGGGCGAAGGGCGCGCGGGCGGTCTCGGTCGCCACCGGCAGGATGCGTATGGCCCGGCGCACCCCGTCCCGGCGTTCCAGCACGTCCAGGCAGTGGCTCAGGCGCAGCACGTCCGCCGGGCCGTCCACCTTGGGGACCATGATCCCGTCCGGCGCGGCGCGCACGACGGCGGCCAGGTCGTCCAGCCCGCCCGCGTCCAGCGGGTTGATGCGGACCCACAGCTCCGGCGCTCGTTCCCCGGCGCGGGCGGCCAGCGCCTCCGCCACCATCCCCTGCGCCAGCGGCTTGCGGGCCGGGGCGACGGCATCCTCCAGGTCCAGGATGAGCGCGTCCGCCCCGGAGGCCAGACCGCGCGCCAGCTTGCGCTCGCTGTCGCCGGGCACGAACAGCAGGGAGCGCAGCGTCATGCCTGCGGTCGCCGAAGCTGCAATCCTGACCGCTTGCAGTGCGCGACCAGTTCGTTGCGCTGGTTAAAGGCGCGGTGCAGGAAGGTGACGATGCCCGCATTGGGCCGGGACTTCGACGCCCGCAGCTCGACCACCTCCGTCTCGATCCGCAGCGTGTCGCCGTGGAACACCGGCTTGGGGAAGCGCACCTCGTCCCAGCCCAGGTTGGCGACGGCGGTGCCGAGCGTGGTGTCGCCGACCGAGATGCCTACCATCAGCCCCAGCGTGAAGGCGCTGTTGACCAGGCGCTGCCCGTATTCGGTTTCGGTGCGGCAGTATTCCTCGTCCAGGTGCAGCAGCGCCGGGTTGTGCGTCATGCAGCTGAACCAGACGTTGTCCGCCTCGGTGATGGTCCGGCGGATCGGATGCTTGAATAACTGGCCGACCTGCAGCTCCTCGAAGTAGAGTCCCGCCACGCGTATTCCTCCCGTTTTCCGCGATGATAATTCGCTTGCACATCGTAAGCTAGCTGTTTAGCTCTTGGGGAAACCGGAGCAAACCGGGTTGGGGAGGAGGGGGACTGTGGACATGCTCGCCACGTCGCCACGACCGGGCGCTGCATCCGCTGGCGACGAAGACGCGCTGTTCGCCTGGGTCGCCGAGGTATGCGGCGGCCCCGTGCAGCGCGTCAGCCAGGCGTCCGGCGGCAACCGTTGCCGATCCTGGGCGATTGACGTCGCTGCGCCGGACGGCACCGCCGAGGTGTTCCTCCGCTACGCCCCGCCTCGCCCGCCAAGCGCCGAACCCTACACCGTCCACCGCGAGGCGCAGGTGTATCGCGCCATCGCCGGTGCCGGGCTGCTGGCGCCTAGGCTTGTGGCCGAGCATCCCCGCCTGCAAGCGGTGCTGACCAGCCGCGCCCCAGGGATCGCCGAGTTCCGCCGCCTGCACGACGCCGCGGAGAAGCAGGCCATTGCGTGCGAGCTGATGGACACCTTGGCCCGGCTGCACCGGATCCCGACCGCTGGCGTCATCCTCGACGGCGGTGGGCAGGGGGTGCGGATCGCCGACCACGTGCGGGCCGAGCTGGGCATCTGGCAGGCGATGTATGCGGAAACCGGGCGTACCGACCCGCTGCTGGACCTGGCCTTCCGCTGGCTGATTGAGAACATGCCCGACCCGGACGGCGCGGTTGTGCTGGCGCATGGCGACGCCGGGCCGGGCAACTTCCTGTTCGAGCATGGGCGCATGACGGCGCTGATCGACTGGGAGTTGGCGCACCTGGGCGATCCGGTGGAGGACCTGGCCTGGTTTTCCATGCGCTGCGTGATGGAACCGGTGCCGGATTTTTCTGGATGCCTGCGCGAGTATGAGCGCCGGGGTGGTGCGCCGGTGGACCGTGCGCGTGTCCTGTATCACCGGGCCTTCGTATCCACCCGCGTCGTCGTGATCCGCCATCGCAATGTGACCGGGGAGCCGGCGCATACCATCGTGTCGCGTGCCCTAAATCGCCGGCTGCTGGTCGAGGCGCTGTCGGACGCCGCAGGCATACCCGTGGAGGCGCCTACTCCCTTGGACCTGCCGCCCACGGAGCAGGATGGCCTGTTCGACCATGTCCTGGCCGACCTGCGTGACGTCGTGGTGGCGCGCAGCACGGACCGCCAGGTCGTCGCCAAGGCAAAGGAGGCCGCGAAGGTGCTGAAGTATCTGCAGGCCACCGACCGCTACGGCGCCGCGCTCGCGGGAGCTGACGGT
>CAXTOB010000118.1:0-1346 GCA_964245505.1 uncultured Acetobacteraceae bacterium
CAGCGCCCAGGCACGGCGCGCGAAGGGAAGCACGGCGGCCAGGGTGGCGGCGGCAGCCGGCGGCGGGTCGCCAAGGAACTCCGGCACCCGGCCATCGCGGAACAACTGCCGGCGCGCCACCTCGGCCCGCAGCAACTGGCGAAACTCGGCGACCACCAAGGCCGCGTCCGGGGCAATATCGGCGGCGGCGTCCAGCACCACGTCGGCCCGCTCGGCATTCCCGGTGAACAGCAGCAGCTCGGCCAGCAGGATGCGGGCGCCCAGGTCGGCCGGGGCGCGCTTCACGGCGGCGCCGGCGGCGGTGACCGACTCCGCCAGACGCCCGGCACGGAACAGGCTGCCGACGTCGTCCTTCGTTTCGCTCATGGGCGGCTCCTGCCAGGGGTGGTTGCGGCGGTCATGCGCGGCCCGGCGCCACGATGTCCGTGACAAGCCGGAAGGTGGCGGACAGGTCATCCAGTTGGAAATGCGGCTGCAGGTGGATCACGCAGCCCAACACGCCGGGCCGTCCCGCCCGCTCGGTGACAGCCACCCGGCCGGACTTCAGCGGATGCCGCGCCCGGCTGTCGCGCCCGGCGACGACATTGCTGTTCACGTAGCCGGACAGCCAGGCTTGCAGCCGCCGCTCGATCTCGTCGGCGGTGAACATGGAGCCCACCATGTCGCGCCCGATCACCTTGATGTAGTGGGCGAAGCGGCTGACGCAGAGCATGGAGTTGATCTGCGCCGAGATGCGGGAGTTGGCTGTGGCGACGTCGGTGGTGCGCCGGGCCGGGTCCTGCAGGCTGCGGACGGCGCCGAACGCGGCCTCCTCGCTGAACGGCACGGCGGACAGCGGCATCAGCCCGGCGTCCACCATCTCGCGTTCCTGCGCGTCGGTCAGCACCAGGTCGAGCGAGGGTCGTATCCAAGTGCGCCCGGGGTCAGTGGCGTAGGGTTCCAGGGGCAGGCCGGTCACGACGCCGCCGCCCTCACGGTCCCGTTCCGTGCCGCGCACGTCCGCCGGCCAGGCATGCCCGGCGAAGGCCCGGGCGACGCAGGACGCGAAGGCATAGCCCGCCGTCATCCAAACCCGGCTGGCCGGGTCCGGCGCATACTCGTCGTAGCGGAACCCGTCATGCCGGGCCGGGTCATCCCGCCAGGGCGGGCGGGCGAGCACGCGCGGCAGCACCACGCAAACGAAGCGCATGTCCTCCCGCTGACCCAGCGCGCGCCAACGGGCGTGGCTTGGCGCACGCAGCGGCGCCGTGGGGGCTGCGGCGGCGGCCAGGTCCGGGAAGCCGTCCACCTCCAGCAGGGCAGGGGCGGCGGCAAACACGGTGGGCACGAAGGCCGCTGCCGCCACG
>CAXTOB010000118.1:1356-14833 GCA_964245505.1 uncultured Acetobacteraceae bacterium
GTGCTGCACTTCCCGGTCCACGACCAGCAGGCCGAACGGCTCGCCGCCGGGCATCCCGAACTCGTCGTCATAGATGCGGCGGAATATCTGGCTTTGGTCGAACTCGGCGGCGCGGTCCAGGTCGCGGCACAGCTCGGGCCAGGTGACGTTGAGTAGCCGCAGCCGGATGCGGGAGGCGGGGTCCATCGTGCCGGCCAGCCAGTGCAGGCCGCGCCACCGCCCTTCAAGCTGCATCAGGCGCGGCGCGTGCAGGATGGCGTCGAGCTGGACGCTGATCAGGTCGTCAAGTGCGGCGATGTCGCGGTCCAGCGCGGCGCGCAGTCCGTCGGGATCTGACAGCAGCCAGGCCGCGGCGGAGGGGCCGAACCAGCCGATGGCCCATTCCGCATCCGCCGGAGCGGCGATCAACTGGGCCAGGAGGTCCGCAACGCCGGACGCCGGACGGCCGAAGAATCGCCCGGCCAGCACGGAGTCCCGCAGCGGTGTCTCGTCCGGTATCGCCAGCGCAGCGGGGAGGTCCACAGAAGGTCTCCCCGCCGCGGCAGCTCAAGCCTTGGCGGGAATGCGGGCGACCATGCGCAGGCTGGTGGTCAGCTCCTCCATCTGAAGCCAGGGGCGGAGGTGGGCGACGGCGTTATACGAGCCTGGCTTGCCCGGGATTTCCATCACCTGGATCTTCGCCTCGCGCAACGGGAACTTGGCCTTAGCTTCCGCACCGGCGGCCTCATTGGCGTTGACGTAGTTGCCGATCCAGCGGTTCAGCCACTTCTCGCAATCCGATGCTTCCATGAAGCTGCCGATCTTGTCGCGCGCCATCACCTTCAGGTAATGGGCAAAGCGGCTGGTGGCCATGATGTAGGGCAGCCGGGCGGAGATGGCGGCGTTGGCCGTCGCGTCGGGCCGGTCATACTTCTTGGCCTTCTGCACCGACTGCCCGCCGAAGAACACGGCATAATCGGTGTTCTTGTAGTGGCTGAGCGGCAGGAAGCCGAGATTCGACAGCTCGAACTCGCGCCGGTCGGTTATGGCGATCTCGGTCGGGCACTTGCCGTCGGTGTCGCCGTCGTCGGTGGTGAACAGGTGGGTGGGCAGGTTCTCCACCTTGCCGCCGCCCTCGGCGCCGCGGATCATGGTGCAGAAGCCGTATTTCGAGAAGGCGTCGGTCATCCGCGCGCCCATGACGAAAGCGGCGTTCATCCAGCAGTATTCGTTGTGGCCCATGGGCTTGGCCGCCCCGGCCTCGTCGAATGGCGCTTCCTCATAGCCGAACTCGTCGATCGGCTTGGTCGCGGCGCCATAGGGCACGCGGGCGATCACCCGGGGCATGACCAGCGACACGAAGCGGCTGTCCTCGCTGTCTCTGAAGCTGCGCCACTTCATGTATTCGGCGGTGTCGAAGATCTTGGCCAGGTCGCGCGGGCGGGACAGCTCCGTCCAATCCTGGAAGCCGAACATCCCGGCCCCGGCTGCGGACAAGAAAGGTGCGAAGGCCGCCGCCGATACGTTGGACACCAGCCGCAGCGTTTCGATGTCGTCGGGGTGATTGGTCCACTCGTAGTCGCCGACCAGGGCGCCATACGGCTCGCCGCCGGGGGTGCCGAACTCGTTCTCGTAGATTTTCTTGAACAGGCCGCTTTGGTCGAACTCGACGGCCTTCGTGAGATCCCGGTTCAGCTCGCGCTTGCTGACGTTCAGCAGGCGTATCTTCAGGCTGGTGCCGGTCTCGCTGTTCATCACCAAGTAATGCAGGCCGCGCCAGGAGCCTTCCAGCTTGGTGAAGCGCTCGTGGTGCATGATGGCGTTGAGATGCGCCGACATTTTGTGGTCAATCGCCTCGATAGCTTGGGCGAAGGTGCGGGTCAGGTTGCGGTCGAAGGTGACGGTGCCATCCAGCGCCTGCTTGACCAGGTTCTTGACCAGGTCCTGGGCATGGTCCGGCTCCGTCTGCTTGGTGGCGGACAGCACCTGCTCCAGCAGAACCTCGCCGGGGGCGTCGAGGTTTACCTCGCCGGGGGCATCGAGGGTT
This sequence comes from uncultured Acetobacteraceae bacterium, assembly GCA_964245505.1. GTDB lineage: Bacteria > Pseudomonadota > Alphaproteobacteria > Acetobacterales > Acetobacteraceae > DASWOJ01. The sequence continues at coordinate 3,383 of CAXTOB010000118.1, forward strand.
GCGGCGGCTGCCGGGGCGGCTTGGGTTTCGGACATCGGTCAGCCCTCCTTCGACAGGCCAAGCTGGCCCGACAGCGATTTCAGCTCGCCCTCGTTCTTCAGCACCTGCTCCAGCAGGGTTTCCAGCTCCTCCGACCGGTCCACCTTGCTCATCAGGTCGCGCAGCTTGTTGCGGGTTTCCATCAGCGCCCGCAGGGCCGGCACCTGCTCGACGATGCGGCCCGGTTCGAAGTCCTCGATGCTGTTGAACTTGAGGTCCACCGCCATCTGACTGCCGTCTCCGGCCAGGGTGTTGTCCACCCGCAGCTTCAGGCCCGGCGCGATGCGGGCCATCACGTCGTTGAAGTTGTCGCGGTCAATCTGGATGAACTTGCGGTCCGTCAGAGGGCGCAGCGGCACCGTCGGGTCCCCAGAAAAGTCGCCCAGCACACCCATGACGAACGGCAGCTCGCGCACGACCTGCGCGCCCTCCGTTTCCACCTCGTAGGTGATGTGCACACGGGGCTTGCGGACCCGGTTCAGCTTGTCGTGGATGCTTGCGCTCATGGTCCACCCTTGCTTGGAACTTCGTTGCAATTCAGAACCTAACTGCACCGGGGTGCTGTGGTCAACGGTTGCGTCCGCAACGTTTCAACCTTGGAGTGCCGTATCAGGCTCGCAATCGCCTGGATGATCCGACTTGTGAAGACTTCATGTAGCTCAAGCTACTGCGGCTGATTACAACAATCGTCCCAGAACATTACATGACCGGCGGGATTATGCGTGCGCCGTTCGCGTCGTAGCGTTGGTTTATTCCGTAAGCAGAAGCTGGATGCCCGAATCGGAACCGTTCTCGCTTATGGCGCGGGGCGCCTGATTCACATTCTGGTGAACCAGATCCGGTTCCCAACGGGTTCGGCGTAGGCATCATTCCACGAATGATGCGATCGCGGCACTATGCCTGCCAGACGTCCGGCGGCTGCATGTCCAACTCAGCCGATATCCCTACGCGTCAACACTCGCGAAACTCCGGTGGGATATCGTCGCGAACCGCTCGGGGTGGGTGGTGCTTGAGCTTGCAATGCCGGTGATATCCCCAGTGGTCGAAGTGGCCCTGGATGGCCGAGCGGCATAGGTTCTTGGCTTCCGTCTTGCCGGGACGGCGCGGCGGTGGGGGTTTCAGGACCGTGGGAAGCCGCTGCCGCCGCTTCCCGGGGGGACCTGCAGCTGAAGTGGCCTGAGTGTCTATCCGAGATCAACGTAAGATTGATCAGCGGTTTACATTCGAACAATGATTGTAGTCACATGGTTCAGGCTCAGCTTTGCCGATGGATCAGAACTGTTCAACGGCACCCCTGTGACGCTCTAGAAATCTGTCATTGCATAAAATGATCTCGGACAGACACTGAGCGGCAGCAACGCGAAACTCGGCTTGCCGGCATCCATCAACATGCGCCCGGATTGACTGTTGAACCTGCTCGCCGCCCATAACGGGCGTCCGGACCCGCAGTCCTGCCACGCCATTGGGCTCCTGCTGTTCCTAGCGGCCGAGGCCCTCCGGTTCGACAGCGTGCTGATGGAGTGCGTGGCTTACTTCTCTCAGGACGCGGGGGCAGCGAACACGCTGCATCCCAGCGCACCCGGGTCCGTCGTGAAGAAGGGGAGCGAAGGCTCCGCAGGCCGCCGCAACCTGATGGTCACCACCTGAGGTAGAAACCGGCCTGAAATCCCGCTGGCTGTGCTCGCTGGCGATCACAGAGCAATCGCCGGGTGGTTGCGCCCTACTTAGGACGCCCCTCCACGATCAATGTGTCCACCACGACCCTCGCGCCTTGTCCGCGCGCGCGGGCGAGTCCAGTACGAAGGTTCTCCAGATAGCCAAGGGCAGCTTCATGCGCGGGCCGGCCAGGCGCGACCAAAGGGGACGGAGACGCCACAAGGGCAATCAAGCCGATGCCGCGCGGCGCAGGAACCGTGGTTCGACCGCTGCCCGCCGGAGCCGGCGACAGGTGAGTGACGGAGCGGTCCGGAGCATAGAAGTCCAGCACGACCGATGCTTCCGCGGGAGAGGCGATGGTGACCTCAATCGGCGTATCCTCGATCGGAACGCCAGCAGGTCCGGCCAGGGCCAGCAGAGGCGCGGGAGCGGCGGCTCCGTCCCTCCCCAGGCGAAGCGTGTCCAACACGCCGCAGTATGGCCCCTCGGCCCGGCGGATCTTCCATGCGACCTGCGGCGCATCCACGGCCTGGGCCACGATGCGGCGTAGGACGGCTTGTATCTCCACACCGGACGCATCACCCAGCGCCGTCACGCCATTTACGGCAAGTCCGCCGCGCCCAGGTTCCGCAAGCACCAGGGAGCACGGCAGCGTGGCCGCGGCTTGGTTCAACGCCACCAGCAACGCGGCTGTCGCAGCGCTGTGCCCATCGGGCGGGACCGGCACGGGGTCTGACGGGACCGCCGGCTGGACGTCCGGCGCGGTGCCGGGTGCTGGGATTTTGGGCGTTGGGGCCTGCACGGGCGCAGCGTCCGCAGCGGCAATCGCCGGCTGGTTCTGGCCCAGAGATGCGGGCTGTAGAGATGGTCCTAGGAAGGGCAGGGGCGTTTGCGTGGCGGTGGCGTCCGCCGGCGCCCCAGGCGTGTTCAACGTCCACCAGCCGACGCCCCCGAGCAGGAAAGCTCCGATCAGGGCCGCAAATGCAAGCGGCAGCTTGCGGCCGGCACGCGGGCTGGCTGCCTCCAGATCATGCGGCGGAGCCGGAGCAGCGGCGCCGGACGCGGTGCCGGTGCCGGTCCTTATGACGGCAGCCGTACCTGTGTCCGGCCCGGACCTCAGAGCGCCGGACAGGGGTCCTGGAGCCGCGACGAGCGTGGCGTCGTCGGCGTATCCGGGCGGCATCGGGCCGGCCGGCCCCAGCTCGGCGTGCAGCGCCCGTGCAAACTCCCGCGCCGAAGCATAGCGGTCGTCCGGAGTCTTCGCGAGCGCCTTGCCGAGCACCGCGACGATGCCGGGCAGGGTGCCGTCCAGCAGGTCGCCCTGCAGGTTGGGCTGCGCGTTGACGATCTTATGCATGATGGAGGCGGTGCCGCCCTCGAAGGGACGCCGCCCGAGCAGCATCTGATACAGGACCACACCCGCCGCATAGATGTCGGTGCGCGCATCCACCGCTTCGCCGAGCACCTGCTCGGGCGCCATGTAGGCCGGGGTCCCCATCACCGACCCGATGCGGGTCATGTCGCTGCTTTCGAGGTGGGCGATGCCGAAGTCCGTTATCTTGACCGCACCGGAACTGGACAGGACGATGTTGGCGGGCTTGATGTCGCGGTGGACGACGCCGCGCTCGTGGCTGTGCTGCAACCCGGCCAGCAGGCCGTCCATGATCGCGGCCGCCTCGCTGGGCGGCAGGCGGGCGCCATGCTCCAGCACGGCATCCAGGGGACGGCCGCTGATGAGTTCCATGACGATATAGGCCATCCGGTCCGTTTCGCCGTAGTCATAGACCGCGACGATGTTGGGATGATAAAGGCTCGCCGCCGCCCGCGCCTCCCGGAGGAAGCGGGTCTGCTTTTCCTGGCCCTCCTCATCCACGCTCAGCAGCGGCAGCGTTTTGACCGCGACCTTGCGCGCAAGGATCGGGTCCCAGCCCTCATAGACGGTGCCGATGGCGCCACGCCCGATAATCGAGCGTATCTCATATTTGCCGAGGGTGATGCCTTCCATGCTGCTCCTTCGTAGCCGGCCGTCGCGGATGCGGGAGCAAGGCGGGCGGCAAAGACCCTGCAGGCCTTGCAATAATTACGTTATCCTATCGCTCCCTCGAAGTGAAGCGGGTCACAGTTATGGGCACGCATCGGTCGTTGCAGAATTGTTCGTCGTTGATTTGCGGTGCAGTTTTGCTACACTCTCGAAACGGCAAGCGTAGGGGATGATTGCGATGGCGGTTCGAATGCTCGTCTGGTCTGCATGCACGTTGGTTTTGCTGACTGGTCTTGCCGCTGCCGAGCCCAAGCCGATGCCGGCAGACGCCAAGGCGTACTTCATTTGGCCGGGCGACGGCCAGGTGATCAGCGGCGGCAAGTTCTGGGTCCGCATGGGTTTGAGCGGCGCGGGCGTGGCGCCTGCCGGCGTGGAAATGACGAACACCGGCCACCACCACCTGCTGGTGGACTCGCCCCTGCCTGACGACATGACGCTGGCGATCCCAAACGACCGCAACCACCTGCATTTCGGAGCGGGGCAGACCGAGGTGCAGTTGGACTTGCCGCCGGGCAAGCACACCTTGCAGATGCTGTTGGGCGACGCCCAGCACATTCCCACTAATCCGCCGCTCTTCTCCAAGAAGATCACGATCACAGTCGTACAGTAACAAGCGGAGCACCCACGCCATGACCTCGACCATGATGCGGCTGTTGCGGGGGACAATCCCTCTGGCCGGCTTGCTGGCCGGTCCGGCGCTCGCGCAGGCCCCGGCTTCAACGACGCCCGCTCCGACGACACCCGCTGCAACGATGCCCGCTCCGACAGTGCCCGCTCCGACAGTGCCTGCGCCAACGCCTCCCGCCGCTGCCGATGCGCATGAGGCAGGCATGGCGGCTGCCGTGACCCGGACGCCCGCGCCTGCAGGCGCCTACGATTACATCGGATGGCCGCAGGATGGGACCGTAATACGCTCGACACGCTTCAAGGTGTGGTTCGGCGCGCGCAATATCGGCGTGGCGCCTGCCGGCGTGAAAGTGGCGAATACCGGCCACCATCACCTTTTGATTGATGTGCCCCTGCCGGAAGACATGTCGGTGCCGATCCCGAACGACCGCAACCACCTGCACTTCGGCGCTGGCCAGACTGAGACCATGCTGGAACTGCCGCCGGGCAAGCACACCCTGCAGCTCCTGATGGGCGACGCGAATCATGTGCCGCACGACCCGCCAGTTTACTCCGCCAAGATCACCATCCTGGTCAGGCCCGGCCCGGCGGCGAAGACGGCGGCGGCCCAGTGATGGAGCGGCTGCTGGCATATCGCGCCGGGTTTGGGCGTAGGGCCAGACTGGGTGAGGCAGCCTGATGCCTGGCTTTGTCATCGCAGTGCTGCTCTGCACCGGCGCAAGTTGCGATATGCTTCCCGCAGAGCCCGGCGTGTCATATTCCACTGAAAACGATTGCGCCGCCGCGCTGGCCGAACACGGCAAGCCGCTGGGCGACGCGGTCGCAGCGCGCCGCCAAGGCGCCCGCGCCGTCGAAACCGTATGCATGCAACAGGCGCAGCCGATCACCGAGGTCGAGGACCGCTACTATGTCCTGGAAACGGTGATCGTCCATACCGGCCCGAGCGCAGAGTCGGGATACGTCGGCGTCGTCGAGGGCGGGCAGCGCACGCTGGTCACCGGCCTGGTCAACGGCACGAACTGGGTCCGCGTCCTGCTTGCGGACGGAAACACCGGCTTCGTATATGGCGATCACCTGCGCAGGATCGGGAGCCGCGCGACGGTCCCGCAGGCGCCTGCTCCGGCCGCAACTCCGGCTGCCGCGAACGCGCAGGCTCCCGCAGCACCTCCGCCGTCGCCGGCCGCGCCGCCGCCAGCCCCTACGACGGCTGCCGCTGCAACGGCCCCAGCCCCGGCCAGCCCCATCATGGTGCCGATTCCCGGCGGCAGCTTCGCAATGGGGTCGAACCTTGATCCGAGCGAACGCCCGATACGCCGTGTTGCGATGCCGGCCTTCGCCATCGGAAAGTTTGTCGTGACGGCCGCCGAATGGAACGCGTGCGCAGCCGCCGGAGGATGCGCCTACAAGCCGGTGCAGGCAGAGGCGGACTTGGAGCGCAGGCCGATGACCAACCTGAGCTGGGACGATGCCGTCCAATACGTTCAGTGGCTGCGTCAGGCCACCGGCAAACCCTACCGGCTGCCGAGCGAAGCGGAATGGGAATATGCGGCGCGCGCCGGGTCCACCACGCGCTACAGCTGGGGCGATCAGGTCGGAACTGGGCAGGCCGACTGCGAGGGCTGCGGCGGTCCGCACAACCCGCGCGCCCCGGCCGATGTGTCGGCGTTTCCGGCAAACGCCTGGGGCCTGTTTGGCATGCAAGGCGGCGTCGCGCAGTGGGTGGAGGACTGCTGGCACTCCACTTACCAAGGCGCCCCGTCGGACGGGTCTGCATGGCGGACGCCGAACTGCCCGCGGCACGTGCTGCGGGGAGGATCGTGGAACAACCCGCCCTCCAGCATTACCGTGTCAGGACGCAATTTCTACGACTCCGGCGTACGCTACCTGGCGAATGGGATGCGGGTCGCGCTCACGATCCCGGGCCCCAAACCTTAGGAACGCCTGTCCACGAACCAGGGTGCTGGCCTGATATCTTGAGTCCGGGCCGGCTATCGAGGCGCGCCATAGAAGGCGCCGCAGGTGGCATCGCCGGTTCGATTGTCGTCACGCTGTGAGTGCAATTCGCCAAGATGGTTTCCTGCACCCGGCAGAACCTTCAACAGCTCGTGCAAGTTGGAAGGGCTAGTTCGACCGGCAGGCGTATCTGATGGCGATTGGGCAGGGCATCCAGGTCCGTGCCTCGTTCAGGGGCATCCAGACATCATGCGTCAGTGCGGCGGTGTTGGTGCGGTTCTCGCCGCTGCCGGCGATGGAAGCCCAGGCGAAACCCCGGCTGTTGGTGGCGTGCAGCGCTATCGTTCACTGGGTCCTGCCGCCGGCCTCGGCCTCGGGTGCAGCACGTTCCGGTAAAGGCCCACGACGAAGGCACCATGGTCCTGTGTCCCATAAGCCCGCACGAACTCGCTGGAGGCGACGCAGCCCCGCGGGATCCGCTCGGCTGACGCGCCGCTCTGGAGTGTCCACTGCCGCCCATTGATCCGCGCCGCGGCTCCACCTTGGCTGACGATCATGCTGCGTGCGGCCAGCAGGTCCGTCACCATGCACAGGCTGAGCGGGACGCGGAATTAAAGCCAGAGGGCAGGGATAACTCAGCCGACCAATGACAACAGTTCGATAACGATAGGCGGCGTAGGTGGGGCAGCCAGGTTTTGTCATCCCGTCCGTCTATTCAACCCGCTCCGTCGCTCAAGCCGGCCAGCCTTCAACTTTGTGGAGTTGTAAACCGTATGCTCGCGCCCGGACGCACAAGCTACCTCCGCATTGCAGAACCTCAGACAGGATCAGGCGCAGCACGCCTGCTCCCTTGATTGCCGCACCGCGCCGGCTCAGGGCCCAGGGCGATCAGATCCAAAGCTGTGCTTTAGCGGGTTAACGAAAAATTCACCTGGATGCGCAATAAAATATAACTGCTCTGAACGCGGTACCGGCGGTTCGGTACGGCATAATCAGCAGTCATGACCAGACCACTGGCGGAAGCATCCGTCAGAATAGGAATTTCCTTTAATGAGTTTGTCGTTGCCGCCTCGCCGCGAGACGCTGTGGCTGCTCCGCCGGCCGATCCAGTTCGGCGGAACGCTCGGCCTGGTCGCGTGCATCTGCGTGGTGCTGCTGGCCACCGCGGCGCGCGACCTATGGCGTGTTTACGAGAACAATATCGAGCAGACTCAGGTCACCACCGCAACGGCGACCCGCCTGGTCGCCGAGCAGGCGGACGCGACCATGCAGACTGCCGACACGATTGTCGCAAGCCTGGTCGAGCGTGTCGAGGCCGAAGGGGTCGGCCCGGACGCACGCAACCGGCTATACCGTCTGATGACATCGCTCGCGGCCGCCCTGCCGGCGATCCACGAGATGGGTATTACCGACCGGAACGGATACGCGATCGTCAAGTCGCTCGTGCCCAACCCGATCGGGCTGGATTACAGTGAGCGCGGGTACTTCAAGTTCCACGCCACTCATCCCGATCGCGGACCGTTCATTGGCGCGCGCATCAAGAGCAAGATCGACGGATCCTACAATGTGACCGTCACGCGACGTTTGAACGACGCCGATGGCAACTTTGCCGGCGTTGTCGTCACAAGCGTCTCGATGCAGGCGTTCCAGCGCCTGTTCGATCAGATGCAGGCTCGATCCGGAGGGGTGATCGCGTTGCTGTCCGAGGACGGGACCATCCTGGCCCGCAGCCCGCCCCTACTCGGCGACGGGGCGTCGCCGGCCGGAACGGATCTGCAACAGCTTGTGAGCAGCCAACCCGGCCCCTCGCCATTTGCCGACGTGTCGGGGATCGACGGCGTGCGGCGGCTGGGCTCCTATCAGCATCTGGATCGATTTCCGCTGACTGTACTGGTGTCACAGTCCGGATGGGACGTGCAACGCAGCTGGCGTCAGGAACTGCTCTCACAGCTGTCTATCCTGATGTGCATGACGGCTGTCCTAATCGTGCTTGGGCGCCGCGAGCTAAAGTCCAAGCGGATGCTGAGCGCGCAGGCGATGCAGGACGGCCTGACCGGCCTCGCCAACCGCCGCCGTTTCGATGAGCAGATCGAGCGCGAGTTCAAGCGTGCGGCGCGGAGCGGGCAGCCGGTGTCGCTGGTCGTCATCGATCTCGACCACTTCAAAGCCTATAACGACCACTTTGGCCACCTGGGCGGCGACGAGTGCTTGCGGACCACGGCTCGGGCCATCCAGGCTTTCACGCGCCGTTCCGGCGACCTGGCCGCCCGGATCGGGGGGGAGGAGTTCGCGATCTTGCTGCCCGGCTCAGACGCTGCCGCCGCGAAGGCGATTGCTGAAGGGGTCCGGATGGCTGTGTATGGGCTCTCGCTGCCGCACGCCCCTGCAGTCGGCGGCATGGTTACCTTGAGCGCCGGTGTGGCGACTGCAATGCCGGGCCGCGATCCACAGAGCACCCACACCCTGATCGCGCTTGCTGATGCGGCGCTTTACGCGGGCAAGGTGCAGGGCCGCAACGTCGTGGTTGTCGCCGGCGCCGGACGGGAGCATGAGACGCTGCAGGGTGCTCGCGACGACACAGACACGGTGACGGCAAGCTGGTCGGGAGGTCTGCAGCATGTGGCCACCACTGCCGCGCTGCCGGCTGCCGACATGCCAACCTGATTGCCAGGTTGAACGTGAGTGCATAGTTGATCGGTTCTGGACAAAGCGTTCCAGACCAGCGTTGTCTTCGCTCAGACGAGACGGCTGTGCTCGGACTGCTGCAGCAGGGGTTCACCTAAGCGGCCTGGTTTCGCTTTGGCGAGGAGGTGCATTTGACGTGTCGCCTCCAGCAAAGCGGCGTCGGCTAGCCTGCTGAGGGCGGCCCGTTGCGAGGGACGCCGGCGACATCGCTGCGCCCCTGCATTACCCCGTCGAGCCGATGCTGCACCTGCATCCCGTGCGGTTTCTTTCTGTGAATGCGCAAAGGCCATCTGACGGGGGCTTGCGCGGGCATCAAGGCTTGGCGCACGCTGACGGCATCAGCGGCACGCTCCGGCATCGTCCGGTCCGCCGCTTGAACCAGGCCGGAATGGCCGGACAAGGGAGGAAGGGATGCAGGCGATGGATCACCCGTTCACACGGCGCGGACTCGGAGCCGTGGCCGCCGCGGCGGCCCTTGCTGGCCTAGGCCGCCCCAGCCGGGCGCAGGGCAAGCGGTTCAAGGTTGCCCTGTCCAACTCCTACATCGGCAACAAGTGGCGCCTGGAGATGGAGAACGTCTTCAAGGCCGCCCTGGGGATGGAGCCGTTCAAGTCCGAGATTGAGGGCAGCGTCTTCAACGCCGACAACGACGTCAGCAAGCAGTCGCAGCAGCTTTCCAACCTCATCGCCCAGAAGCCCGACGCCATCATCATCGACGCCGCATCGCCGACGGGGCTGAACGGCATCATCAATCAGGGCGCAGCGCGCGGCATCTTGATGATCGCCTTCGACAACACCGTGACGACGCAGCGCTGCCTGAAGGTGAACACCAGTCAGTATGAGATGGGCCGAGCCTGGGCGGAGTTCCTGGTGAAGAAGCTGAACGGCCAGGGCAACGTCATCATGGTGACCGGCGTGGCTGGCACGGAGGTGGACCAGGAGCGCAACCGCGGCGCCGACGAGGTGTTCGCCAAGGCGCCGGGCATCCATGTGGTGAACCGCTTCACCGGCATGTGGGACTCCTCGACGGCCGAGCGCAACGCGGCCGCCATCCTGCCCTCGCTGCCGCAGGTGGACGGCGTCTGGTGCCAGGGCGGCACGGACGGCATCATCAAGGCGTTCATCAAGGCCGGCCGCAAGCTGCCCCCCGTGGCCGGCGAGGGCGAGAATGGGTTCCGCCGCTTCATGATGGGCTATGACGGGCAGAAGGTGGACGGGCTTTCCATCGGTCAGCCGCCGTACTTGTCGGTCATCTCGCTGGAGCTGGCCCGGCGCATCCTGCAAGGAGCCTACCCCAAGCAGGACCTTGTCGTGCCGCTGGCGCCGCTGACCAGCGACCAGGTGAAGCTGGGTGAGACCGCCTTCCCCGACCAGCCCGACTCCTTCTTCGCCGACTTCACCGACGGCGGGGAGAGTCCGATCCTGAAGCTGTGCGTCGAGGCCGCGCTGAACGGCACATCCTGCTCCGGACGGCTGGACGTCAACCTGCCGTCGGTATGATGGCGCGCCCCGGGTGGCGCACGCCACATGATTTCGTGCCCGTGATGTCGCGCCGATGCCTCAGTACCCCATGATTTCACGCTCATGACTGCGGCACTGACGGTGCTGGCAGTCGAGGCGGAAGGTCTTATCAAGTCCTTCGGCGGGGTGCGGGCGCTGCAGGGTGCCTCGCTTGCCGCCCGGCCCGGCGAGGTCCACGCTTTGGTGGGGGAGAACGGCGCGGGCAAGAGCACGCTGATCAAGGCGCTCGGCGGCCGGGTGCGCCCCGATGCCGGCGCCATCCGGATCGGCGGCCGGCCCGTGCGCCTGCGCGGCCCGCCGGACGCGCACGCGCTGGGCGCCTGGACCGTGTTCCAGGAGCTGACCCTGCTCGGCGGCATGACGGTGGCCGAAAACCTGCTGCTGTCGCGTGAGCCGCGGAGCCGTTCTGGGCTGATCAACCGTCGCCGCCTGGCAATACGGGCCGAGGAGGTGCTGGCCGGGCTGGGCGTGCACCACATAGACCCGTGGGCGCTGGTGGAAGACATCCCGCTGGCGGAGCGCCAGGTCATCGAAATCGCTCGGGCCGTCAGCCACGCACCGCGTATCCTATTCCTAGACGAGCCGACGTCGGCGCTGGCCGAGCGCGAGGTGGCCTGGCTATTCGGACAGGTTGCCCGGCTGCGGGCGGCGGGCACCTGCATCGTGTTCACCTCCCACCGCTGGAACGAGGTCCGCTCCATCGCCGACCGCATCACCGTGTTCCGCGGCGGGCGGCACGTCGGCACCTTCACCGAGCTGTCAGAGGACGAGGCGGTGACGCTGATGACCGGGCAGCGCGTGGACACGCTGTATCCGCCGCTGTCCGCCGTGCCGCAGGAAGGTGTCCCGGCGCTGGAGGCGCGGGCGCTGGCCGGGCCGCGGCTCACGCCCACCAGCCTCGGCGTGGCGCATGGCGAGGTGCTGGGCGT
>CAXTOB010000119.1:0-5614 GCA_964245505.1 uncultured Acetobacteraceae bacterium
GTCATCTTACGGCAGGGCGCAGTAGGCGAGAGAAATCTCATGCGTAGCCCCTGCCGCCGTTGGACTGGCGACCGGGTCGGTGATGTCTTGGTTGGACAGGTAGCGTTTTAAGTGAATGTCAGTACGAGACGGCACGGGCCGAGATTGGACGGACCCTTGCGCCCGGCCGGCGCTGGGACCCAGCAGGGGCAGCAATGGCGGCGTCAACCGTGTCTGGGGCCATCGCAGGGGCCTGTAGCGCGAGCGGCGGGAGGGCCGGCGGGGCGTCGGCAGCCAACTCCAGCCGAATGTCGCCGGGATACTCGTAGTTCGCGCCCGATGCCGCATCGACCACCACGCCAACGACGCCGCCAGCGATGATGTTGCCGAACGTCGCGCCGCCGAACGACGGCGCCTTGGTCACCGTGGCCGTCTGAAAGCCCGGCTTGGCGCAGGTCACCGACAGATCGTTCTTGCTTTTGCCCAGCCGCACGCTGCCCGGCGTCTGCGCAATCGCGCCGATCCGTGCGCCGACACGGTCCACCGTGCATGTAGCACCCGGCGGTTCGGTCGAGACGGTGACCGTCTGGCTGCTGCCGTTTACGATGGTGGCACAGGCCGACAACAGGGTGATGGGAAGTATAAGCACCACTTCAAGCATAGGACACCGGAAAAGAATTGACGCACCGACATTAATTGATCTGCCGGCGCCGGCAATCTTAAATTACCAAAATGTTCATTAGGATTGGTAGTTCATGTGGGTATAACTTTAGCTCAGTTAAATCGTTCAATCTGGATTGATAAACTGCTTAAATTCACTGCGGCCCGAGACTAGCAACCGACAGCAGCATGCTGTTTGGACAACAAGGCCCTATCATAAAATAACCGCACTGCTTCTGGCTTGTGTGGCTGGATGATGTAGTTCCATTCGCCATGGAAGGGAATGCGGGCACCACGGTGTCATGGTCCACGCCCATGCGGCCCAGCCTGCGTTGGTGGCCAGGTCGTAAACGCCATAAGGCACGGCCCAGCTCGTCGATCAGGAAATCATGCGCACGCACCTCCCCGGGCGTGCGCCACGGGTGCGACTCCCGATCTGGGGTTCCGGAACGGCCCGGCCAATTCCGTCTTCCTGATGTCCACCGAGATCACCGGCCAAACCTTGGCCAGCGCCACCAAAATGCCCTGGGCAATGCTCCTCGGGGCTACGCCCGCCGCGCGCACACTGCCACGGTGCCGCCGTGCTGCGCCGCTTGCACCTCCAACGCCGCAAGCAACCGTTGCCTACGCTCGTCCAGGTGCGGTGATAGGGACAAAAATCGGGCACCGATCACGGTAGGGTCACTTTTCCCACACGCTACGGCATCGCCATCCCATGAGAAAGCCTCCGATCCAAACCGGTTGTGCTATACTAACAACCCTTTTGCACTGACTTTTACATTGCCAAGCCGTCATTGCGAGCCGCTTGTGGCGCGGCAATCCAGGGCCGCCAGTGCAGTCTTTGAAGCCGGGGATCGCCACTTCGCTGCGCTCCTCGCAATGACGGAAACGGTAGGACGGGAGGGCAGCTGGTATTATACCAACGGCGCTCCGCTTTGACCGTTCTTGCCGGCACGTTTCAGAGCGTGGTGTGAGCGCAGAAACGGTCAAAGCGGAAGGCCGTTGGTATTATCTCGTTCGCAGGTAGTTATTACCTAATTACCCTATTTCGCATGGGGGTTTTGCACCAGGTGCAGGTACCGCCGCGGATCAAGAAACACCGCAGCCTGGAACCAGGCCGCCATCCGCTGCCCCCAGTTGCGAAGGCCCCCTTAGAACCGCCTGATCACCGTCTGAGATGCGTCTAGGCCCAGCCAGTCGTCCAGCAGGCTCGGAGTGCCCTCGGGCCGGTCATGGGCCGTGCGCGTCCCGGTCCGCAGATAGGCCAGCAGCGCACCTCCCGGTGGGGCGCCTGTCAGCACAGCATCGATTCCACCGTGGCCGTCAGAGCGTTCAGGGCGAAGGGCTTCGTGAGCACCTGCATGTCGGGTTCCAGCTTGCCGCTGCCCCAGGCAGCGCTTTCGGCAAAGCCGGTGATGAACAGCACCTTCAGCCGGGGGCGCTGGACCCGCGCCGCATCGGCGAGCTGCCGTCCGTTCATCCCGCCGGGCAGGCCGACGTCGCTGACCAGGAGATCAATGTGCTGCTTCGATTGCAGGACACGCAGCCCTTCCAGCCCGTCAATCGCCTCGAGCACGTCGTAGCCCAGGTCGCGGAGCACATCGCCGACCAGCATGCGCACGGCTGGCTCATCGTCCACCACCAGCACCGTTCCCTTGGTCCTGCTTGCCATGTCGAGGGTTAAATCTGGGCTGCCTCCCTCCGCCTCGTCGATCTCCGCATAGCGCGGCAAGTAGAGCCGCACGGTCGTGCCCCGTCCGACCTCGCTGTCGATGCGAGTATGGCCGTTCGACTGCTTGGCGAAACCGTAAACCATGGACAGCCCGAGCCCGGTGCCCTGCCCCAGCGGCTTGGTCGTGAAGAACGGCTCGAACACGCGGGCGACCACGTCCGGCGCCATGCCGCACCCATTATCAGCGACCGACACCATGATATACTGCCCGGAGGCGGTCTCATGCCGGCCGGCATCCGCCTCGTCCAGGGTGACGTTGGCGCCCCCGATGGTCAGATGGCCACCTTCCGGCATCGCGTCGCGCGCATTGATCGCCAGGTTGAGCAGCGCGTTCTCAAGCTGGTTGGCATCACACAGCGTCCGCCAAAGGCCGCTCAGGATCATCGTCTCGACGCGGATGGCGGGGCCGACGGTGCGACGGATCAGGTCCTCCATCGATGCAGCAAGCCGGTTCACGTCAACCGACTGCGGATCGAGGGTCTGCCGGCGCGAGAACGCCAGCAGGCGGTGGGTCAGCGACGCCGCCCGCTTGGCGGAGGTCGTGGCCATGCCGATGTAGCGGTCCAGATCGCCGATCCGGCCCTGGCCGACCCGGACCTGCATCAGCTCCAGGCTGCCGAGGATGCCGGCCAGCAGGTTGTTGAAGTCGTGCGCAATGCCGCCCGTCAGTTGGCCGACGGCCTCCATCTTTTGGCTTTGGCGCAGCTTGTCGTTCAGGTCGGCGATCCGGCGCAGGCTGCGCACCATGACGTCAACGATGCCGTGCCGGAGTGCTTCGGCCATTTCCAGCTCCCACTCGGCCCAGGGCCTTGCCAGACCGCGCCGCATCTCGGTCCATTTCTTATATGGATGCTGCGGCGATCCGGGGGCGCCGTCAGCCGGGCTGCTGCGGGAGCTGCCGCCAAAGGTGACCAGTTCCGTCTCCTCCGGACGGAACCAGAGCAGCATGTTGGTCCGGTCATCGGACAGGAAAACCGCGAGCAGGCCGCTGGCGGTCGCCATATGCCGGCTCCAGGACGGGAATGCCGCGCAAAGATTATTGGTTTGGAATAGCCGGGCCTGGCTGCCCTGCGCGCGCAGCCAGGCGGCAGCCTCGCGAACATCCGCCTCCGGCGGCGTATGCCCCAGCAGAGAAACGACGCCGTCATAGAGCACAGCGGCGCCGGTGGACGCGAACAGGCTGTTGACCGTGACGTCACCGGTTGTCAGCGCTGCGGTCAAATCGTCCGCTTCCGCCATGTGGGCCAGCAGCGCCGAGAGCCGGACGATATCTTCCCGCCGGGCCCGCTCCGTCGCGATGTGCTCGGCGGGTCCGACGCGCAGTGCGAAGGCGTCGGTCAGCATCGAGGCTGCCAGGCGCCGATTGGCGGACGGGTGGTTCGGCTGTCGATGGTGACAGATCATCAGGCCCCAGAGCCGGTCCCGGTGCAGGATCGACAGCGACATGGTGCCGTTGATGCCGAGGTTGCGGTGGATCTGCAGGTGCACCGGAGATAGGCTGCGCAGGTAGGCGAACGATAGATCGATGGCCCGCCGTGGCGGTGCGCCGTCCGCCCAGCCCGGGGACCGGGTGATGTCCCAGGCGGGGTCGATATCGAGCGGCACCGGCACGGCGTCCCGGTCGGGAACCCAGCGCATCGGGCTGTGCCGATACAGCTCGCGGGCCTGCGCAGGGATGTCGGACGCAGGAAAACGCAAACCGCTCAGTGAGTTGTCCCAGTCGGCGACCTTGTCCTCGGCGATGCTCTCTCCATTCCAATCGGAATCGAACCGGTAGAGCACGACCCGCTCGTAGCCCGTCAGGAGCCGGACGCCACGGGTGGTGACCAGGGCCAGCTCGTCGAGGTCGCTGCCCGTCTCGCGAAGGGCGACCATGATTTGCTGAAGCTGGCGGATGACGGCCTTGGCTTCGGTGTCCGTCTCGGCGCTCGCCGGCTCCATTTCCACCAGGACCAGGCCATCATGACTGTGGACGGCCACATCGAATGCTGTGGCTGCCCCGGCCAGCGTGAGCGTAGATTGCCACGGGGCGCCTCCTTTAAGCATGTTGCTGTAGAAACGCCGCTGCACCGCCTCGGCAAAGGGCTGGCCGAGGAGGCTGGCGATGCCGCGCCCCATCACCTTGCCCGCAGTTGGGAAGGCGTTCAGCAGCCCAACCGTATTTCGCCCGGCGGCAACCACGGTCCAGTCGTGCAGGGGATCGATGACCAACAGGGCGCCATGCGGCTGGATGCCGCCCGGGATGTGGATCGGTTCCTCGGCACAGGCGGGATCGCCGTCCGTTGCCACCGATGCCGAACCTCGAACGGCCATGGTCTTCCATTGGAACGGTTGGTCAGCAGATGCAGGCGCCGCCGTTGAAGTGTATGTCATGCGGCTGCCCATAACCTACCCCAACGATGCATCAATGAAGCCCAATTGCTCAATGAAAGTCACTGTAACCCGAAAATATTAATGATGATGGAACAGTTGCCGATATATAACGGGACGTTCGATTCATTCAAGCCGTGCAGCGCTCTCGAATTGAAGTGAAGCTGCAGCTTGATTTTTACATGCTTAATACGGCCGACAGCATCGTTCGCTGGACAGTCATACCTTACGGAGGTCACGCCGAAGAACGAGCATCGACTCTGCCCGTATCACGGGATACGGAGGTCGAGCCCGGATCCAGAATGGCGGCCCATCAGCGGTGAATGCGAGTACGTCGTCGCAGAACGGGACAGCGCTGACCTGCCCAACGCGCCCCAAAGCGTCGCGGCGCAGCCAGCGCACCTCGAAGCGGCAGTGGACGGGAGCGGCTTCCGATAAGCTATGGGTGCGCCCGTGCGAGCCGACACTAGGGCGTAGCCGCCCCGGACCCAGTGCACCCGCAAGCCACCACGTGGCCGTCGGCAGCGTGCTCGATCACAGGCTCGTCCGGTCCCCTCGCATTCCTCGGTGCCTTCCTTTTTGGGCCTGCGACGCCAGAATATCCTCTAGGTTCGCCAAAGTTCACCCTGAACCCCAACTGCGGCCCAGCTTCGTTACCTGGCTCGCCCCAGACCTGGCCGCCCTTTCCTGGCACATCCTCGCTATCGCGGACGTCGAGTTTGCCGCCCTAGAGCCGCTGTTCCGTCTTTACATCGCAGCCACAATGTATGTGCACCAGAGTGCCGAGAGCCTGGCCCTCTCGGCCTGCCGAGCTGCCTCGCATCCCAAGCCCGCCGCGCCCTGGGTGATCGCCTGGCTTTCGGGGCAGATCGA
>CAXTOB010000119.1:5624-14729 GCA_964245505.1 uncultured Acetobacteraceae bacterium
CGACGTTATCAGGCAGCACCGTCCTGAACCCATTGCAAGCGACTCATCTCATTGACGCCCTGCTGCTCCTAGCCATTCTTTCGTGGTTGATTTTCGTCAGGGGTAGTGCCGGATGACTGGGACTGACCTGGCGATAGAGCCGGTTTTCCACGGCGGGATGGGCAGGAGCACTGCAAGCGCATTGAGCCCCAGCTACTCCAACTGCCCCCCGGTAACGACGGGGAAAGGTGAAGCAGCCGGGTACTCCTGCTACTGCGGTGCCAGATAAACCTCGACCCGGCGGTTGCGCTCGCGCCCCTCAGGCGTCGAGTTGTCGCCGATCGGCAACTCCGCGCCGAACGTCGCAACCTTGCCCGGCGGGACTCCGGTGCGCTTCAGCGCCGCGGCAACCGTTTCTAGCCGCCGCTGCGAAACCAGCTGGTTCGCCGTCGGCGTGCCGCTGTTGTCGGCAAAGCCTGCAAGGATCACCCGGGACGGATTGATCTTCTGGCTCTTGAGGTAGGTCGTCAGGCGGTCAACGTCACGCAGCCCGCGGTTATCCAGGTCCTTCGACCCCGGCAGAAAGCGGAAGTCCACGGAAAGCCGCGTCGCACCGGCGATGAGCTGCTTGAAGCGGTCAGATGCTCCCTCGTCCGCCGTCGCAACTTCTGACCGGATGGTGAGCGGGACGTAGCCCGCGGCGTCAACCGCGGCCTGGCCGGCCGGAGAATAGACATAGTCCAGGAACCGGCTGACGAAGGCGTTGGCCGGCTTTGCCGCGGTGTAAAGATACAGCCGCCGCGTGAGCGGGTAAGTCTCCGTCGAGATCGTCAGCGGGGTCGGGGCGATGGCGGTTCCGCCGTTCTCGGCGAGGGGAAGCACCCGCGCCGGCTCTGGGTTGCCGAAGGCGACGAAGCCAATGCCGGCGCGGTCCGAGGCCACGGCCGTGATGACCGCCTGTTCGTTCGCAAGCGCCTTCACGCTGGCCGGGACGCTCTCATGCGGCATCAGCACGTCCTGCGGCACGTCAACGGCAACGCCCCGGCTTTCGACGACATACACATGGATCGGGGCTGCGGTCTCCCCCAGCTCGGACCAGTCCTTCACCTGTCCCGACAACACGGCGCGGAGCTGTGCTACGGTCAGGGAGGCGACGCGGTTCGCCGGGCTGACGACGGCGGTGATGCCCTGAACGCCGACGACATGCTCGCTTGCGGGGCTGTTCATGTCGCCAAGCGAGGCAAGCCGCTCGGCGTCGGCCGGGGTGATCCGGGACGCTGACATTGCGAAGTCGGCCGTGCCCCGCAGAAGCGCATTCAGCCCGCTTACGGACGAGCCGAGCATCACGCTGACGCCCTCGCGCTGGCCGGCTTGCAGCCCGGCGATCTCCAGGGTGCCCTCAGATCCGCCAAAGCTGCTGGTGATGGACGCGTCGCCAATGAGCGCGAGGTAACCGGCCGACAAGCGGCGCGCAAGCGTGCTGCCGATCACGTTGGACCCGGCCATACGGAACAGTGTCGTGGTCGGAGCTGCCGCGGGCGCCGTTGCAGCCGCCTGGGACGCCGCCGATTCCGCAAGCGCAAGCGTCGGCGGCGGCGAGAGTTGTGTCCGCTGCGGAGCCGCGGCTGACGGCGATACCGGAGGAGGCGTGGGCGTTAGCGCAGCCTGTGCCGACGGCGCGGGCTGCGGCTGTCCAGCGGACGGGGCTGGCGTCGTTCCGGCGAGATCCGTCGTAGCTGGCTGCAGCGGCGAGGCCTTGGGAGGCGCTGGCACGTTCCCGTGCATAGATGCCGGCAGGTAGGCCGAAAGGTCCGGCGTTTCGCCGCCGACCAGCTTGTAGGCCACCCCACCAGCACCGGCGAGGACGATGCCGAACTGCAGCGCCAAACCGATCTTGCTCAGCCCCCGCGTCTTCAGGTTGCGGACGGGCTGCAACGCCTCACCACACTTCGGGCAAACGAAGTTCGCCCCCTCTGGCAAGACGATGATGCGCTGGGAAACTGCCGCGGAGCAGTATTCCAGGTTTCCGCATCGGCCACGTAAATCAGCCATCAGAAATACCAATCAGCCGGCCGCACGAGCCTGGGCAAAAAAGGGTTACGACAAGCAAGGCGAATGGATACCAATACCTCAGGTCCGCAGGGCGGCCCCAGGTCAGCTCATGCCGACACGCAACGTGCCGGCTATCGGGACAATCTCCTCGACCGGCTCCGACTTCTGCGTAGCCGCCCTAAAGAGCACAACGCCGAAAACGACCTTGGCCAGCATATCGGCAGCCGCATACCCCACCTGGACCGCGGTGAAGGTGGTCGGGTCGGAGAAGCCGAAAATCGAAAGCAGCGCAGCAGCTGGGTAGATGGTCCAGCTTGACACGATGAGCAGCCGGGCGGCCCGGAAAAGCTTCCGTGCAGCCAGTGGCTCAGCCTTGATGGCCGGGGCGAGGCCGACAAACAACTGGTAAATCAGGATCAGGGCCGGCAGCGCCGCCACGATCCACCAAAGCGCCCGAGCCTCAATCGTCGTTGCGAGCTGTCCGGGGTAGCCCAACAGGATCATCTCAGCGGCCAGCACCCCGAGGACCATGCTGCGGAGCCGCAACTGCCTGGACCCCAGGTCCATCGTGGACAGGAAAGCCACCAGCAAGAGGGGAACCGTCAGCAGCCAGTCCACAAACCGGCTATTCTCGTTGAACGCCACGCCGCTCGACACCAGGGCGCCGTTCATGACGTGGAAGGCATCGGTCCAACTCGTGTATAAACGGTAATAGCTGTATGACGAAACCATGCACGTCAGGCTCAGCAGGGTAATGCCCATTTTGTAGCGTTGCAGCACCTCGCCGCGCTGCAGGAGGAAGAAGACTGCGGCGACACCCATCGCGGCAAGCATCAACGAAAACAGGTCCGCCACGATCATATACTGGTTGATACTCAGCTCGCCCATTTCGGTCGTCCTCAGCTGTGCCCTGGCGATCCGTCACCGAAGGGAGGAGATGCATCCGAGCCAGCCTGCCGCAGCAGCCGTCTCAAAGCCCATCCCATCCGGGTCTAGATCACGCTTCCTTGAGATACCTTTCGCAAATCGCAATGTCTAGCCCTGATGCAATCCATCAAACCGGCCCAGGAAGCTGTCTTGAGCAGTAAACCAACAATTCCCCCAACAAAGACGCCCGATTTAGCCATGTAAACGGCCACCGCCCGTACGTTTCCGAACGAGAGCCTCCAGGGTTCCGATTTTGTTACTTGTATCCTAACAAAAACTTACTTGAGCACCCGGAACGGTGTTTTATACCGGCAGCTGCGCAAGAGCTTTGCATGCGAACCCAAACTCAGTTGCCGACGATATGAATCGCTATCCCATGCATTTTCCTGTTGATGCTCGACCAACAGCCCACCCGCGGCAGGTGACGCGGCACCTCCCTCAACTGCTGCGCCGGGTCGGCGTCCTGGTCCGGCATGAAGGCGCTTTCACCGCCAACAGCGCGCCGAACAAGGGCCAACTACAATCCGACCGCAATGCCATGCCGCCGCAAACTCGTGGCGGGACGACTTAAGGACACACACAACCATGCACCTGAACCGCCGTGGCCTGATCCGCACCTCCCTGGGCGCCGCGCTTGCGATGCCTTATCTCCGCCGCGCCCACGCGGAAACGTCGGAGGTGTCCATCGCCAAGCAATTCGGCACGCTATTCCTTCAGCAGGACGTGATGGAGGTTCAAAAGCTGGTTGAGAAGCAGGCCGCACTGCTTGGCCTGCCGAATCTTCGCGCCACCTACCCCCGCTTCGGCGGGGTTGGCGCCATCACCGAAGCGCTGCTGTCCGGTGGCCTGCACCTCGCCAGCGGCGGTGTGCCCGGTGCGCTGCTGTTGTGGGACCGCACGCGCGGCGCGGTGAAGTCCGCCTTCGCCATGAACGCCACCACCCAGCGCCTGCTCACCGTCAACCCGGCGGTGAAAACACTTGCCGACCTGACGCCGGAGGACCGGATCGCGCTGCCGACCGTCAAGATCGGCACTCAAGCGATCTACCTGCAAATGGCCGCGGCCAAGCAGTGGGGCTTGAAGGAATTTGACCGGCTTGACGCCCTGACCATTGGCCGGCCGCATCCGGACGGCATGGCGGCGATGCTCAGCAAAACCGAGATCACCTGCCACTTCAGCACCAGCCCATTCCAGGAGCGCGAGCTGTCGCTGGCAGGCGTGCGGGAAGTCACCAACAGCTACTCGATCCAGGGCCTTCCCACCGGCACTCCCAACACGGTGTTCGCCAACGTCAAATTCCGGGCGGAAAATCCCCAGGCCTGGCTTGCGGTGATGGCGGCGTTCCAGGAAGCGACGGACTGGATAAACGAGAACCCGGCCGACGCCGCGCAGCTTTATCTGGACAACAGCGGTGACAAGAACACGGTCGCCAACGTGCTCGCTTCCATGCAGGCGCCGGGCAACGCGTTTACGTTGCAGCCGCGCGGCGTGATGGCGGTGGCGAATTTCATGGCGGACACCGGCGTCATCAAGCGCCGGCCCGAGCACATTGGGGATATCTTCTTCCCAGAGTCGCTGGAGCCTACCGGCACCTGAAGGCGCCTATTGTCCGGCAGCGCAATGCAATACCTATCCGCCACTCGTCTGCGGCAGCGCGCCGCGAGGATGCCAAGCAAATCTCCGAAGACCTGAGCACGAAAGTTAATGGCCGGTATAAGCATAACCGAGTTCAGTTTTCACGCAGGGTTTTCATCTGTGTTTGGGTGATGTAGGCTGGCGGGATGGTAGCGTGGCGGGACGACCGGCATTGACCTGAACCATTCGCGTTTTGCCAGCCTGGGGTCATCTCGCCGTTTGCTCAAAACCGCACGCTCATTCCAAACTCCTTTCGCTCTGACGGTTTCCGTCATTTGAATGAGTGCAGCGATGGGGCAGTCCAGGGCGGCAAGGACCGCGCTGGCAGCCCTAGATTGCCGCGCCGCAAGCGGCACGCAATAATGAGCTTGGCAACGTAAAGGTCAGTACGAAGGGCCGTTGGCATAAGCCGAATGTACGGCCGGGTGACGCACAAGGTCCCGCGTGCCTTGTTCGATTCCCTGGTTCGGAAACTACCCAGAAGCGACGCCCCGGCTTCCCGGCCGGCAGGATGCCGTTGCCCGCCGGCTGCGTAGTTTCCGACCCTAGCCTTCCACTACAAGAACAGGGCCTTCTATAGCTGTGCTTTCGACCGTGCCGGCGACCTCGCATCCAGTCCTGCGGTGTTACCCTGCACGGTCGATCCGATCACACTTGGAAGTATCCGCCTTGCAGCACCATGACGCACCGGCTCCGGTCTGATTTGGACGCGATCCCAGCCCACGGGATCGTCGCTTCGGTGCGCGGCGCCGTGGTGGACGTTGACTTCGCTGCCGGCGCACTCCCGGCGATCGACACCGCCCTGCTGGTGGACTGGGACCGCCCGGAGACGCTCGTGCTGGAGGTGCACAGCCACGTCAACACGCGGACCGTTCGCGCCATCGCCATGCAGGCGACCGCGGGCCTCCCACGTGGCACCGGCGTTCGCGTTACCGGGCAAGCGATTATGGTGCCGGTCGGGGAAGCCGTGCTGGGCCGCCTGCTCGACGTGATCGGCACGTTGGGGGACCGGGGACCGGCCTTGCCGCCGGACACGCCGACCCGCGGCATCCACGGCAGCCCGCCTACGCTGACCCAGGAGACATCCGCCACCGCCGTGTTCGAGACGGGCATCAAGGTCATCGACCTCCTGGCGCCGCTTGCGCAGGGTGGCAAGGCGGCGATGTTCGGCGGCGCCGGCGTCGGCAAGACGGTGCTGGTGATGGAGCTGATCCATGCCACGGTCGAGAAATACACCGGCATCGCAGTCTTCGCCGGCGTCGGCGAACGCTCCCGCGAGGGACACGAGCTGCTGACGGACATGCAGGACTCGGGCGTGCTGAAGCGCACCGTACTCGTTTACGGCCAGATGAACGAGCCGCCCGGCGCGCGCTGGCGGGTGCCGCTGACGGCACTCACGATCGCCGAGTACTTCCGCGACCAGAAGCACCAGAACGTGCTCCTGCTGATGGACAACGTGTTCCGCTTCGTCCAGGCCGGGAGCGAGTTGTCGAGCCTGCTCGGCCGCTTGCCGTCCCGCGTCGGCTACCAGCCTACCTTGGCGACCGAGGTGGCCGGGCTGCAGGAACGCATCGCCTCCGTCGCCGGCGCCGCCGTGACGGCGGTGCAGGCCGTCTATGTCCCGGCCGATGACTTCACCGACCCGGCGGTCACCGCGATCTCCGCCCACATGGACGGCATCATCATGCTGTCGCGTAAGCTGGCCGCCGACGGCTTCTACCCGGCCATTGATCCGCTCGCGTCCTCGTCGTCCCTGCTGGACCCGCTGGTGGTAGGCGAGGAGCACTACCGCCTGGCCGAGCGCGCACGGGAGGCCCTGGCCCACTTCAAGGATCTCGAAGACATCATCGCTCTTCTGGGCGTCGAGGAGTTGGGTCCCGCCGACCGGGCCGTGGTGAAGCGCGCACGGCGGCTGCAGCGCTTCCTCAGCCAGCCCTTCAGCGTCACCGAGGCGTTCACCGGCATTCCCGGCCGCAGCGTCAGCCGGGCCGATACGCTGGCGGGCTGCCGGGCCATCCTGGACGGGGAGGCCGACGATTGGGCGGAAAGCTCGCTGTATATGGTCGGCACGTTCGAGGAGGCCCGGGCGAAGGAAGCGGCGGCGGCCAAACAGGGCGCGCCCGCATGAGACTTCGCATCACTACGCCACTCACCATCGTCGTCGATGAGGACGCAGTGCAGATCGTAGCGGCCGAGGACGCCAGCGGCGGGTTCGGCATCCAGCCGCACCACGCCGATTTCCTCACCAGCCTCGCGGTTGGCGTGGTGAGCTGGAAGGACGGCGCCGGCGTGCGGCACTACTGCGCCGTGCATGGCGGCGTCTTGACGGTGACCGGCGGCCAGGAGGTCGCCATCACCACCCGGGAGGCGATCCGGGGTAAAGACATGGCCACCCTCGACCAGTCCATCCTCGACCGGTTCGGCGCCGATGACGCGGCGGACCGGGCCGGCCGCATCGACAGCACCAAGCTGCAACTGCGGGCCATCCGGGAAATGGTGCGCCACCTCCAACCAGGTGTCCTATGATGACGACGCCGGATGAGGACCCTCTGGTTACCGCCGCCAGGCTGCGCGGGGCACGCCACCGCTCCTGGCTGCGCGACGGCGAGCCGAACGTGGCGCGCCGCCTCGGCCAGATCGGCGTGCTCGGCTGGATCATCGTCACGCCCATGCTGATCGGCATCTTCGCCGGGCGCTGGCTGGATGGGCGGTTCCACTCCGGGCTGCTCTGGACGGCGCCGCTGCTGATGCTTGGCGCTGGCTTGGGCTGCTGGTCCGCCTGGAAGTGGATGGGCAGCGCATGACCGCCATCATCCTCGCACTCCACCTCGCGGGCGGGGCTGCGACCGGCGCCCTCTATTTCGGCAGCCTGTGGTGGAACGCCCGGCTGTTCGAGCGCGCCGGCCGGGTCCGCACGCTGCTGGCCGGCATGGCCGCCCGCTTCGCCCTGCTTGGCGGCGTCCTGACCGCCGCGAGCTTCGAGGGCGCCGCACCACTTCTCGTGACCGCGTTCGGCGTGCTGCTGGCCCGGTCCGCCGTGCTGTGCCGGGTGCGGCGGATGGTGACCCTATGATCTCCCCCCTCACCAGCACGCCGCTGTTCCACATCGGACCGGCACCCGTCACCGAAGCCGTCGTGGCGACCTGGGCGATCATGGCGATCCTGGTCGGCGGCAGCGCCGCCATCACCCGGCGGCTGTCGCTGAACCCATCCAAGACCCAAGCCGTGTGCGAGCTGGTCGTGGACACGGTGGATGCCCAGATCCGCGACACGATGCAACTGGAGCCTGGCCCGTATCGGGCATTCGTCGGCACGTTGTTCGCATTCATCTTCGTCGCCAACTGGTCCTCCCTGGTGCCCGGCGTGCAGCCGCCGACCGCGCACCTGGAGACCGACGCCGCCCTGGCACTGCTGGTGTTCCTGGCCATCATCTGGTTCGGCATCCGCGCCGGCGGGGTGCGCGGCTACCTCGCCACCTTCGCCACGCCGAGCGTGGTCATGGTCCCGCTCAACGTCATCGAGGCGGTCACCCGCACCTTCTCGCTGTTCATCCGCCTGTTTGGCAACGTCATGAGCGGCGTGTTCGTGATCGGCATCGTGCTGTCCCTGGCCGGGCTGCTGGTGCCGATCCCGCTGATGGCGCTCGACCTGCTGATCGGTGCGGTGCAGGCGTACATCTTCGCCATCCTGGCCATGGTGTTCATCTCCAGCGCCATCGCCGATCAACCCAAGCACAGGACCGCGCAATGAATTGGCTGGCTTTCATCAGCATCATCTCGGCCGCCCTTGCCGTCTCGTTCGGCGCGATTGGCCCGGCGCTTGCCGAGGGGCGGGCCGTGGCAGCGGCAATGGACGCCATCGCCCGGCAACCCGAGTCCGCCAGCACGATCTCCCGCACCCTGTTCGTCGGCCTGGCGATGATCGAGACGATGGCGATCTACTGCCTGGTCATCGCGCTGCTGCTGCTGTTCGCCAACCCGTTGCTGAAGTGACGCGATGACCATCGACTGGTGGACGCTCGGCTTCCAGGCCGTCAATGTCGTGATCCTGGTCTGGCTGCTACAGCGGTTCTTCTGGCGCCCGGTCGCGGCCATGATCGAACAGCGCCGCATCGCCACCGACAAGGCCCTCGCCGACGCAAAGACGGCCCAGGACAAGGCGACCGCCGCGCAGGCCGGCATCGCGGCCACGCAGGCCGGCTTCGGCAAGGAGCGCGAGGCGATCCTGACTGCGGCGCATGCGGAAGCGGAGACGGCGAGCAAGACAATGCTGGACGCCGCGACCAAGGAAGCCACGGCGCACGCCGCAGCGGCAGCCGCCGCCACGCTGGCGGAGCATGATGCGGACGAGGCAGCCTGGACCGACCGGGCCAGCCAGCTCGCCGTGCAGATTGCTGGGCGCCTGGCGTCCCGGCTGCAGGGTCCGGCTGTCAGCAGCGTTTTTCTTGACTGGCTGGTTTCGAGCATCAAGGCGATGCCGGCGCCGGAGCGTGAGGCGGCGGTCGCCGATGCC
>CAXTOB010000120.1:0-2438 GCA_964245505.1 uncultured Acetobacteraceae bacterium
CCCTACCCCTCCCCATAAACCCATTCATGGTCCCGACGTCCCCGCTGCGAATTATAGGCCCGGCCGTTCCCTGAACGCCGGGACCAAGCACGCGCATGCCATAGCCAAACCGGGACTCACCCCATGAACGACGCCCCTGACCTTACGACCGACTATAAGTCCACTGTCTTCCTGCCCACGACGTCCTTTCCGATGCGTGGCGACCTGCCCAAGCGCGAGCCGGACCTGCTCGCCCGGTGGGACCGTATCGGCCTGTGGCAGCGCACGAAGGTGCAGATGGCGGGACGCCCGACCTTCGTGCTGCATGACGGGCCCATCTACTCCAACGGCAACCTGCACATTGGCCATGCGCTGAACCGCATCCTGAAGGACGTCATCATGCGGGCGCACCGGATGGCTGGCGAGGATGCGGATTACATCCCGGGCTGGGACACCCACGGGCTGCCGATCGAGTGGAAGGTCGAGGAGGAATACCGCAAGACCGGGCGCGACAAGGATGCCGTCCCCGTCCTGGACTTCCGCGACGAGTGCCGCCGTTATTCCGCGCATTGGCTGGCGGTGCAGACGGCGGAGTTCCAGCGCTTGGGCGTCACCGGCGACTGGGCTGGGCGGTATGCGACGATGGACTACCCATCCGAGGCGGCGATCGCCGGGGAGATCTGCAAGTTCCTGTTGAATGGCGCCCTGTATCGCGGCCTGCGCCCGGTGATGTGGTCGCCGGTCGAGCGCACCGCCCTGGCGGAGGCGGAGATCGAGTATCACGACCGCACCAGCGATACCGTGTTCGTGCGCTTTCCCGTACTAGGCGATGGGCCGCTGGCCGGCGCCAGCGTGGTGATCTGGACGACGACGCCCTGGACTATGCCGGGCAACCGCGCCTTGGCTTATGGGCCGGAGATTGATTACGCGCTGATCCATGTGGACAGTGCGGCCGATGGCTCCCTGGCCCGGCCCGGCGAGCGGCTGCTGATCGCCCTCGCCCTGCTGCCGCAGGTGTGCGAGCAGGTCGGTATCGCCACCCATCATGTGGTCCACGTTTACAAGGGTGCCGAGCTGGCCGGGCTGACTGCCGCGCACCCGTTGCGGGGGCAGGGCTATGACCATGACGCTCCGCTGCTGCCGGCGGAGTATGTCACCACCGATCAGGGCACCGGCTTCGTCCACATCGCCCCGTCGCATGGCGAGGAGGACTTCCTGCTCGGCCGTGAGCATGGGATCGAGGTGCCGGAGGCCGTGGGCCCCGATGGGACCTATACCCAATGGGTGCCGATGTTTGCCGGGCTGCATGTCTTCAAGGCGGCGGCGCCGGTGGGTGCGGCGATGGAGGCGGCGGGCGGGTTGCTGGGCCGCGGCACGCTGACCCACTCCTACCCGCACTCCTGGCGCAGCAAGGCGCCTGTGATCTACCGCGCCACCCCGCAGTGGTTTATCCGCATGGACGGGCCGGAGCACCTGCGCGAAGGGGCCTTGCAGGAGATCGCCAAGACCGCCTTCATCCCCGAGGCCGGGCGCACACGGCTGGCCAGCATGGTCGCCGGCCGCCCGGACTGGTGCATCAGCCGCCAGCGGGCCTGGGGCGTGCCGATCCCGGTCTTCGTGGACCGCCGCACTGGCGAGCCGTTGCGCGACCCGGCTGTCGTCGCCCGCATCGTGGACGCCTTTGCCGCGGAGGGCGCGGACGCCTGGTATAGCAGTCCGCCCAGCCGCTTCCTCGGCAACGAGCGCGACCCCGATGGCTACGAGCAGGTTACGGACATCGTGGACGTGTGGTTCGAGTCCGGCAGCACACACGGGTTTGCGTTGGAGGACCGCGGGCTGCCCTGGCCGGCGGACCTTTACCTGGAGGGCAGCGACCAGCACCGCGGGTGGTTCCAGTCTTCCCTGCTGGAGGCCGTGGGCACCCGCGGCGCCGCGCCGTTCAAGGCTGTGCTGACCCATGGCTTCGTCCTTGACGAGGGCGGGCGGAAGATGAGCAAGTCGCTCGGCAACGTCACCGCGCCGCAGGAGGTCACGGATAGGATGGGCGCCGACATCCTGCGCCTGTGGGTGGTGAACTCCGATGTTTCGGAAGACCTGCGGATCGGGCCGGAAATCCTGAAGCAGCAGGCGGAGCTGTATCGGCGCCTGCGCAATACGCTGCGCTGGCTGCTGGGCAGCCTGGACGGCTTTGCGGATGCCGAGCGGCTGCCGGACGCCGACATGCCGGAGTTGGAGCGCTGGGTGCTGCATCGCCTGTCGGTGCTGGACGCGCGCATCCGCGGGGCGCTCGTGTCGCACGACTGGACCGGGGTGTATCCGGATTTGCATGCCTTCTGCTCGTCGGATTTGTCGGCGTTCTACTTCGATGTGCGCAAGGATGTGTTGTACTGCGACGCGCCGGATAGTCTGCGACGCCGGGCTGTGCGGACGGTGCTGGACCACCTGCACCGCTGCCTGGT
>CAXTOB010000120.1:2448-14634 GCA_964245505.1 uncultured Acetobacteraceae bacterium
GGCGCCGGTGCTGTGCTTCACGGCAGAGGAGGCCTGGCTGGCCCGGTTCCCGTCCGAGGATGGCAGCGTTCATTTGCAGGCCTTCCCGGACCTTCCGGCGTCCTGGCACGACCCGGCGTTGGATGCGCGCTGGACCGCCATCCGCGACGCCCGCGGCGGCGTTACCACGGCCCTGGAGGCGGCGCGGCTGAATAAGCTGATCGGCGCCTCCCTGCAGGCTGCGATCACCGTGCCGCCGGGGCTGCTGGACCTGCTGGACGCCGAGGCCTGGGCGGAGGTTGCCATCGTGTCCGCGGCATCTCCCGGCGACGCGTTGAAGATCGACCGCGCGCCCGGTGGGAAGTGCGCCCGCTGCTGGCGCGTGCTGCCGGAGGTCGGGTCGCAGCCGTCGCACCCCGCGCTATGCGTGCGGTGCGCGGATGTGGTGGAGGGCCTATCCTGCCAGGCGGCCGCAGAATGAGCCGGGCCTCGGAGGCTCATTCCGGTTGTGGCGGGCCGCCGATCCGGCGCCGCACCTCACGGGATGCCCGAGGGTTCACCGCGGCACCGCGGCACCGTTGCGCTGTCGGTGGGGACGGGCGCTCCCGAGGCTACGGTGACAGGCGATGCCGAGACAGGGGGGCGCCGGTATGACCTCCCGGGTCCGCTGGGGCGTGTTGGCGGCGCTGCTTGTCTTGGTGGCGGACCAGGCCAGCAAGTGGTGGGTGTTGAACGTGCTGGACTTGCCAGCGGTCGGCCAAATCCATGTGTTGCCGGTGTTCAGCCTCACGTTCGTCAGGAATCAGGGCGTCACGTTCGGCTTGCTGAATGGACTTGGCACCTGGGGCGCTTGGCTGCTGGCCGTCGCGGCAATGGCGGTCGTCGTGGTGCTGGGCGTGTGGATGCGCCGGGCCGAAAGCCGGACGGTGGCACTCGCGTTGGGCGCCATTGCTGGCGGGGCCGTTGGCAATGTGATTGATCGGCTTCGCTTTGGCTGGGTCGTGGATTTCCTGCACGCCCATGCCTTCGGCTGGTCCTGGTATGTGTTTAACGTGGCCGATGCCGCCATTGTCTGCGGAGTGGCGGTCCTGGTGCTCGACGGGCTGCGGCCCAAGCAGGTGGTGGGTCCGGACCAAACCACGCTTGCGGACGCCGGGCGCTAGGCGGTATGACGCCACCATGAAGACTGGCATGACCAAGGCTGGCTTGATGAAAACCTGGCGCCTGCTGATCCCCATGGCCGTGCTCGGGCTGAGTGCGTGCAGCGGTGACGAGTTGACCCGCACCTTTGGCCTGACGCGCGATGCGCCTGACGAGTTTCAGGTGACGACTCGGGCGCCGCTCTCCATGCCGCCCGACTTCACCCTGCGGCCGCCCCGCCCCGGCACTACCCGTCCACAGGAATTGACGCAGCGCCAGCAGGCGGAGGGTGCCTTGGTGCCCGACACTCTGTTGGGCGGCAGTGTGTCAACCGCGTCGTCACCGGGCCAGGAGGCCCTGGTTGCCGCGGCCGGCCGGCCGGCGCCGCCTGACATCCGTGCGCGCCTGGACCAGGAAGCGGCGTTGGATACGCCGAGCCGTCCGCTGACGGACCGGCTGATGTTCTGGCAAAGCCCGCCGCCGCCGGGCACGCAGGTGGACGCTGTGGCGGAGGCTGCGCGGCTGCGGCAGAATGCTGCGCTCGGCCAGTCGCCTGAGGCTGGCGACACGCCGATCATCCAACGCAAGCGACAAGGGATGTTCACGGGGCTGTTTTAGCTTCGCGGCCCCTGCTTTCCGCACGCCTGACCATGGCCAGGGTGGGACGGCGATGGATACGGAGCATTGGCCCGACCACGCCGATGGACGCCGGTCCGTTGCCGGAGATGAATACGTTTGCCCGCTCCCTCATCTTCTCCCTCCCCCGGAGGGAGAGGGAGAAGATGGCTTCTACTTCAGCGTATCGAGATAGGCGATCAGGTTGGCTCGCTCGTCATCTTTCTTCAAGCCGACGAAGATCATCTTGGTGCCGACCACGACGCCCCGTGGATTTTCCAAGTACTTGTTCAACTCCTCATTCGTCCAGGTCACGTTGTAGGCCTTCATGGCGTCCGAGTAATTGAACCCCTCGATGCTGTGCGACGGACGGCCGACGACGCCGTACAGCGACGGGCCGATCTTGTTCTCGCCGGCCTTGCCAGAGTGGCACGCCGCGCACTTGTTGAACTGGACCTTGCCGAGGGCAGGGTCTCCGTCCGCCCTGGCGGCACTGCTGGCAAGCACTGCGGCCAGTGCTGCTATGGCAAGGGTGGCGGGGTGTCGCATCGATGATCCTCCAGTTCCTGCGCCCGGTCTGGCGCTTGTACGTCAGTATGAGGCGCACAAACGGTTTGTCGAGGCGGCGCACGGCCTTCGGGTCCTCACGCAACCGTGAGGTGAGACGGACGATGACGGAACAGCAACATCGGCGTCGTTCTCACATGATCCGGGATCACGGCAGGGTGGGGTGCGGCCGATGTGTTGTTCGCCAAACTTGCGATTCAGCCGGACAGCGCCGGCCGCTGGTCCACCGATCCCCGAGTGATTGGACGTGGCACGGTTTACGCGGCCGGTTTATGCGTTGGCAGCGGTTTCGACAGAGCCGGCGGGACTTGCGATAGAGTTTATTTCCGCCGGTTTACCTTTTCGCGTTCATCTTGACTAATCATAATCCACTTAGCCCGGTGACACGGCCTGTCTCTTGGTAGTAAATAGAGCCCACATTCTACCAAAAAAGGGCGATGCTCATGCCTATTTCACGTCGTCGCCTGATTGTCGGTATCGCAGCATTGCCAATGGTGAACATTGGCCGGGCTAGGGCGGCCGAGTTCAGCTTCAAGCTGGCCAACAATCTGCCGGCCGAGCATCCGCTGAACATGCGCGCCTCAGAAGCCTGCACGCGAATTTCCGAGGCTACCCGGGGGCAGATCGAGATCAAGATGTTTCCGAATAGCCAACTCGGCTCCGACACGGAAACGCTCAAGAAGCTGCAGTCTGGCGAGGTTGAGTTCTTTGCGATGTCTGGCCTGGTCCTTTCTGCCGTTGTGCCCGTATCCTCCATCAACGCCGTCGGGTTTGCGTTCAAGACATACAGCCAAATCTGGGCCGCGATGGATGGCAAGCTCGGCGCGTTCGTGCGCGAAGACATTGACAAGCACGGCCTGTTCATGGTCGGGCGCCTATGGAACCACGGCTTCCGGCAGACCACGACCAACACGAAGCCGATCAGGGCGCCGGACGACCTACGCGGCCTCAAGCTGCGCGTGCCGGTCAGCGCGCTTTCGAGCAGCATGTTCGGGGCGTTTGGTGCGGTGACGACCAGCATGACGCTCAACGAGGTGCATGCGGCCCTGGAATCTCACGCGATGGACGGGCAGGAAAACCCGCTTGCGCTCGTGCAGGCAGCAAAGCTGTATGAGGTGCAGCAGTACTTGAGCATGACCAACCACATGTGGGACGGATACCGGCTCCTGGCGAACGGAGCGGTTTGGCAGCGCTTATCCCCACGAAACCGCGAGATCGTGGAACGCGAGTTCGACCAGGCGGCCCAGGACGAGCGGGCCGACATGGTGCGGCTCGACCCACACCTTCGGGGCGATCTGGCGGCGACCGGGCTTAAGCTCAACGCAGTTGATGCGGCTAGTTTTCAGCAAGTCCTGCAACATGCGGGCTTCTACCAGGAGTGGCGGGGCAAGTATGGCGAGGCTGCCTGGAGCTTGCTTGAGGAATACACCGGCGCCCTGTCCTGAGGTCCTGCATCGGAGCCTGCCGGCGTTAACAGCCGGTTTACCGGGTTTATTGCTCCAGGTGTGGCCCGATCTACAGGGATGCCGTTGGTTTAGCTTCGCTGGTGGTCCGCGCAGTTGATTTAAACTTCGTTGATAATCCTAACATTTCGCATCGGCTGCAACCGGTGACACCGCCCTTTTCTTTGGTAGTATTAATATTAACGAGTGCTACTCTCAAGGGCAATGCTGATGACTATTTCGCGCCGCCGCCTTTTTGCCGCGACTGCTGCGCTTCCGCTGGTCAACGTTGGACGGGCACGTGCGTCTGACGTGAACTACAAGGTCGCGCTCAACCTGCCCGCAATTCACCCGATGGGCGTCCGGGCCACGGAAGCGTGCGCGCGCATCGCCGAGGCGACGGGCGGCCGGGTTGCGATGCAGACCTACCCCGGCAGCCAGCTCGGTTCCGACACCGACACTCTTGCAAAGCTGCGCAGCGGGGAAGTCGAATTCTTCCTGTTGTCTGGCTCCGTCCTTTCGTCTGTTGCACCGCTCGCCTCCATCAGTAACCTTGGCTTTATATTCAAGACCTACAAGCAGGTCTGGTCCGCCATGGACGGCAAATTCGGCACTTATATCCGGGGCGACATCAGCAAGTATGGCATGTTCGCCATCGGGCGGATCTGGAACAATGGCTTCCGCCAGCTCACCAGCAGTACGAAACCGATCTCCTCGCCCGATGACTTGCGCGGCTTCAAGCTCCGCACCCCGGTCAGTCCGCTCTGGGTAAGCATGTTCACCAAGTTCGGCACGCTACCGGCCAGCCTCAACTTGAACCAGGCCTATGCGGCGTTGCAGGGACACGTGGTGGACGGGCAGGAAAATCCGCTTGCCCTGATCCAGGCGACCAAGTTCTACGAGGTGCAAGCCTATTGCAGCCTGAGCAACCATATCTGGGACGGTTATTGGGTGCTGGTCAACGAGGCTGTCTGGCGTGGCCTGCCCAGCCAGACCCGCGACGTCATCGAGGGGGAATTCGACAAATCCGGCCAGGACGAGCGCGACGACTTGGCCAAACTTGATCCGAACTTGCGGGGGGACCTTGCCATGACCGGCATGAAATTCAACGCTGTTGATACGGCGCCCTTCCAGCAAGTGCTCCAACGTGGCGGTTTCTACGCGGAATGGCGGGCCAAGTATGGCGACGCAGCATGGAGCGTACTGGAGGAGTACGCCGGCGCCCTGTCTTGAGGGCCTGCATCGAAGCCTGCCGTTGCCAATAGTTGGTACGCCGAATTTATCGCCTCAAACATGATTCGGGTCGCATGGGCATAGAGGGTTCAGCGCCGCTGGCGCTGGTCCGCTTAGCGGATTGAAGCTTCGTTGATAATCCTGACATTTCGCATTCGCTACGACCGGTGACATCGCGCTCCTCTCGGCGGTATAGGTAGCCGCGCATATTACCGATGAGGGCGATGCTGATGCCTATTACACGTCGTCGCCTTTTTGCCGCGACTGCGGTGCTTCCGCTTGTCAACATAGGGCGCGCACGTGCGTCCGCCCTGAACTTCAAGGTTGGGTTCAACCTGCCCGCAACCCACCCCATGGGCATCCGGGCTGCGGAAGCGTGTGCGCGTATTGCCGAGGCGACGGGCGGCCAGGTTGCGATCCAGACCTACCCCAGTAGCCAACTCGGTTCCGACACCGACACTCTTGCGAAGCTGCGCAGCGGGGAAGTCGAATTCTTCATGTGCGGTTCCGCCTTGTCGTCCGTTGTACCGCCGGCTGGAATCATCAATATTGGTTTTGCATTCAAGACCTATAAGCAGATCTGGTCCGCCATGGATGGCAAGTTCGGCGCTCACGTTCGCGACGACATCAGCAAGTTCGGCATGGTCGCCATCGGGCGGATCTGGAACAACGGCTTCCGCCAGTTCACCAGCAGCACGAAGCCGATCTTGTCGCCTGACGACTTGCACGGCCTCAAGCTACGTATCCCGGCCGTTCCGCTCTGGACAAGCATGTTCACCAAGCTCGGCACGGTGCCGGCCACCATCAACCTGAACAAGGCCTATGCGGCGTTGCAGGAACACATGGTGGACGGGCAGGAGAATCCGCTTGCCCTGATCCAGGCGACGAAGTTCTACGAGGTGCAAGCCTATTGCAGCCTGAGCAACCATGCCTGGGACGGTTATTGGGTGCTGGTCAACGAGGCCGTCTGGCGCGGCCTGCCCAGCCAGACCCGCGCCATCATCGAGCGGGAATTCGACAAATCCGGCCAGGACGAGCGTGACGACCTAGCGCACGCCGACCCTGGTCTGCGCGGCGACTTGGCATTGACGGGCATGAAGTTCAACGCCGTTGACACGACACCATTCCAGGCGGCCCTGCAAAAAGCGGGTTTTTACGAGGAGTCGCGGAAGGCTTATGGCGACGCGCCCTGGCGCCTGCTGGAGGAGTACGTCGGCGCGCTGTCCTGAGCCGCTTGCACAGTCGAAAGATGGGCAAGCCTATACGGGGGCGGACTTCGCGTCGCTCCGGACGCGCTCCCATGACATCATGAGGACCTAAGCGAGCTATGCTGGGCAACGCGTAACCTCACCATCCCCCCTTGCCAGGACGTGTGGCGGGCCGCCGCTCGTCGGCTACGGAAGACACCCCTTCGCCCGTAGTTCGCCAGCACTCCGCAACCCGCCACTTCCCCAAGGCTGCCGTCCGCCATACCATCGGCGGCAACGACCTGAGGAAACGCCATGCTGACCGTTGCCGTCATGTATCCCGCCGAGAGCGGCGCCACCTTCGACCACGACTACTACATGGGCAACCACATCCCGATGGTCCGCCGCCTGTGGGAGCCGATGGGTCTGCAAGACCTGCGCGTCCTGCGCGGCGCCCCGGCGCCAGATGGCGCGGCGCCGGCCTACACCACCATCGCCCTGTTGACTTTCAGCGACCCCGATGCCTTCACCGCTGCTGCCGGACGGCATGGGAGGGAAATCTTCTCGGACATCCCGAATTTCACCAACGGGAAGCCGGTGATGCAATTCAACGAAGTCGTTCCGGGATGACTGCTGCAACGATGGAGGCCCGCAGCCGGCAAGCGTGCTTCGGCGGCACGATGGGCTTCTACACCCATGCCTCCAACGCCACCGGCACCCCGATGCGCTTCGGCGTCTATGCTCCGCCGCAGGCTGCCCGGGCGCCGTGCCCGGCGCTTTACTACCTCGCCGGCCTGACCTGCACGGAGGAAACCTTCGCGCAGAAGGCTGGCGCCCTGCGCCTGGCCGCCGAGCACGGCCTGGTGCTGGTCATGCCAGACACCAGCCCACGCGGCCTGGACTTGCCGGGCGAGGCGGAGTCCTGGGATTTTGGCCTGGCCGCCGGGTTCTATCTGAACGCGACAAAGGCGCCCTGGGCCGGGCACTACCGCATGGCGCAGTATGTGTCGCAGGAGCTGCCGGCACTGGTCGAGGCGGAGTTCCCGGTGCGGCCGGACCGCCGCGGCGTGTTCGGACACTCGATGGGCGGGCATGGCGCGCTGGTGACGGCATTGCGCGACCCGGCGCGCTGGCATTCCGTGTCAGCCTTCGCGCCCATCAGCAACCCTTCGGCGGTGCCCTGGGGGGAGAAGGCGTTCACCGGATACCTTGGCTCTGACCGGGCGGCATGGGATGAATGGGACGCGACGGCGCTGCTGCGGCGCGGCGCGTATCCCGGGCCGATCCTGGTGGACCAGGGCGACGCCGACCAGTTCCTGCAGGTGCAGCTACAGCCGGCAGCTTTCCAGCAGGCTGCCGCCACGGCTGGCCAGAAACTGACGCTGCGGACGCAGCCGGGCTATGACCATAGCTACTGGTTCATTCAAACCTTTATGGCCGACCACATGGCGCACCATGCGCGGGAGTTGCTGGGATGAGGCGGGCAGCGTTCGGCTTGGCCGTGCTGGTATTGTCAGGCAGCGTGCAGGCGGCGGAGCCACGCCTGTCATTCTGGAACCTGACGTCGGACACCATCACCAACTTGGTTATGGCGCCGGCCGGCACCGATAAGTTTGGCCCCAACCAGTGCGCCAACGATCGCGACGGCAGTGTGGACCACGACGAGCGCCTGCGCCTGACTGGCGTTCAGCCTGGCCGCTATGATGTGAGGTTGACGCAGAAGCGCGGCCGGGTTTGCACCGTGCATGGCGTTGAGGTGAAGGGGGAGGGGCGGTATGCCTTCTCCCTGGCCGACGACGACCTGAAAGACTGCAAGTAGGGCTGGCCCTGCTCCCTCTCCCTCCGGGAGAGGGCCGGGGTGAGGGAAAGGGCAAGCACAGCCGCTGACCTATGAGGGACGTCCTCCGATGGCACACTTGTGACCTGATCGGAAGCCAGGACCCCCTCACCCCAACCCTCTCCCGCGGGAGAGGGAGCAACATCGGATCAGACGCGGACGCGTGCGCGTCCCGGCCGGGCCATTTGCCCGTCCACGCTGTAGGCCCCGCCGCCCAGGATCGTGAAGCCGAGGAAGCCTCCGGCAATGGCCAGGTTCTTCAGGAACTCGGTTTCTTGCGCCAGCTCGCCATGGCCCAGCACTGCCGTTGCCACCGTGAACACGGCCAACACCGCGGCCATGATCCTTGTCTTGACCCCCACCAGGAACAGGGTGCCGACGCCCAATTCCACTGCAACCGCGACGATGTAGGCGATATAAGGGACCGGCACGCCGATCTTGGCGAAGTATGCTTTGGTGGCCGCTGCGGCCATAAGCTTGCCAAAGCCGCTGATGATGAACAGCAGCGCCATGAAGACGCGGCCTACAAGGATCGATAGGTCGTTTTGCGGGGTCATGCGGCTTTCCTTTGAGTAATTCGGGCACGGCAGGCGTCGCCGAAGGCGCGGAACAGCGCGACGCTGTAGGAGTCCGCGGCATAGTCCCACTCCGGGTGCCACTGAACCGCCAGTGCGAAGGTCCCGCCCTCGACACGGACGCCCTCAATCGTGCCGTCCGGCGCCATGGCCTCCACGACCAGCCGGGGGGCTACGCGGTCGATCGCCTGCTCATGGACTGAGTTGACCCGGATGCTGTCG
Organism: uncultured Acetobacteraceae bacterium; assembly: GCA_964245505.1. Lineage (GTDB taxonomy): Bacteria > Pseudomonadota > Alphaproteobacteria > Acetobacterales > Acetobacteraceae > DASWOJ01. The sequence continues at coordinate 11,246 of CAXTOB010000120.1, forward strand.
CGCCCGGCGATGGCGGCCAGGTGGCCCTGCAGTGCCACGTCATGCTTGGGGCGATACTGGTCGGGCTTGGAGCCGGGGCCGCCACGGTGGTCCAGCCGCCCGGCCACGTCATGCACCTGCTGGTGCAGGCTGCCGCCCAGCGCCACGTTCAGCTCCTGGATGCCCCGGCAGATCGCCAGCAGCGGCATATCTCGCCCCAGCGCCGCATGGATCAGCGGAAAGCTGGTGCCGTCCCGCTCCCGGTCGTGCATGTCGGGCGTCAGGCTATCTGCGCCGTAGTGGCTGGGATGCACGTTGCTCGGGCTACCCGGCAGCAACAGGCCGTCCAGCCGGTCCAGCACCGCCAAAGCGGCCTCCCCGACCGGCGGGATCATCACCGGCACCACGCCGGACCCGCCCATCAGCGCGGCGGCGTAGCGCGCCGGCGTCGCGTGCTGCAGGTGGTTGTTCAGCATTCGGGCGCAGGCCGGAATGCCCACGAGGATCGTCATACCGCTTCCTTCATTTTCGTCTCAACCTTCAGGTTGGGCCGCAGCCGGTCCGCCGCAACCGTGCCGACTGCGCCCAGCACCATTAGCGCCGCCAGCGGCCGTGCCGTGCCGTCCGTCAGCGCACCTACTAGCACGCCGCTGGCCGCCGCCAGGCAGAACTGCAGCGTGCCCATCATCGCCGACGCGCTACCGGCCTGTGCGGCGTGGCGCGATAAGGCGCCGACTGCGGCGTTGGGCATGATCAGACCCATGCTGCCCATCGCGACCACTGCCGGCAGCACGATCCCGGCTGCGCCGCCCACGTGCAGGACGGCCAGCGTCAGCATCGTGCAGGTCGCCAGCAGGTAGGCCGACACTCCCGCCCGGATCACCCGCGCCGGGCCGAAGCGCAGGATTAGGCTGGGGTTCACCTGGGACGACAGGATGAACATCCCGGCGCTGCAGCCGAACACCATGCCATACATCAGCGGCGTGAAGCCGTAGTGCTCGATCAGCACCGGCGAGGAGCCGCCGATGTAGGCGAACATGCCGAACATCCCGCACCCGCCCATGATGGCATAGGCCAGGAACACCCGGTCCCGCAGCACTCCGGCGTAGCGGCTGGCAAGGCTTGCCATCCCCAAGCCGATCCGCCGTTCCGGCGCCAGGGTGTCCGGCAGCAGGCGCCACACCAGCAGGCAGCATACCGCGCCATAGACCGCAGTGAGCCAGAAGATCGCGTGCCACGGCGCCACCCCCAGCACCAGCCCGCCCAGCGTCGGCGCCAGAATCGGCGCCACGCCCATCACCAGCATTAGCCGGCTCATTAGGCGCGCCGCGGCGTGACCGTCCGATAGGTCGCGCACGATGGCGCGCGGGATGACCATGCTGGCCGAGCCGCCGAATGCTGCGACGAAGCGCAGCACTGAGAGGGTCAGAAGGTCCGGCGCGAGGGCGCAGCCGGCGTTGGCCAGCGCATAGATCAGGGTGCCCACGATCAGCGGCCCGCGCCGGCCGTAGCGGTCGGACAGCGACCCCTGGGTGATCTGGCCCAGTGCTAGCCCGGCGAACCAGGTCGCCAGGGTTATCTGTGCGGTGCCGGGTTGGCCGCCGAGCGATGCCTCGATGGCTGGGAAGGCCGGCAGATACATGTCGGTGGACAACGGCCCAACCGCAGTCAGCACGCCGAGCAGGATGGGGAGCCAGGGGGGGTAAGCTGCCTTGGGCGAGGTCATGCCCATAGATTTCCGGCGCAGCCGGCGGCGCGTTGTGTCATTTCCTTAACGTGCCATCTTATTGCAATGCAGCGAAAGCCTTGCGGCGCTGGGGGAGGTTCACGTTTCCGGAATAACCCGGGCGCGCATGGGCTGCCCAAGTTTCACTAGCCCGCCTCGGCCGTCATCGGGCGCTGCCTGCTCCCTCTCCCGGAGGGAGAGGGAGTAGGAGTAGGGGGGTTAATCGTCGTCTCGGGTTATCCGGGCTAGGACTTCGCGCTTGCCGACGTGGTTTGCTGGGGTGATGACGCCTTCTTTCTCCATCTGCTCGATCAGCTTGGCCGCGCGGTTGTAGCCGATGGACAGGTGCCGCTGGATGAAGCTGGTGCTTGCCTTGCCCTCACGCGTCACCACGGCGACCGCCTGGTCGAACAGGTTCTGCTCACCATCGCCGGCGCCGGCGATGCCGGAGAGGGCAGAGTTCCCGCCCTTGCCGGCATCCTCGTCGTCCACGCCCTCGGTTACCTCGTCGTCGTAGGTCGGCTCGGCCTGGGAGCGCAGGAAGGCGACGATGTCCTCCACTTCCTGGTCCCGGACGAACGGGCCGTGCACGCGGGCGATCCGGCCGCCGCCCTGCATGTGCAGCAGGTCGCCCTGGCCGAGCAGCTGCTCCGCTCCCTGCTCGCCAAGGATGGTGCGGCTGTCGAACTTGCTGATGACCTGGAAGCTGATGCGGGTCGGGAAGTTGGCCTTGATCGTGCCGGTGATGACGTCCACCGACGGGCGCTGCGTCGCCATGATGACGTGGATGCCCGCCGCACGGGCCATCTGCGCCAGGCGCTGCACTGCGGCCTCGACCTCCTTGCCGGCGACCATCATCAGGTCGGCCATCTCGTCGATGACGACGACGATGAAGGGCAGGGTCTTCAGCGCCAGCGGCTGCTCCTCGAAGGTCGGCTTGCCGGTTTCGCTGTCGAAGCCGGTTTGTACCCGCCGGGTCGGCACCTCGCCCTTGCGGAGGTACTCCGCCACCTTGTCGTTGTAGCCGCCGACGTTGCGGACGCCGAGCTGGCTCATCGCGCGGTAGCGACGCTCCATCTCGCGCGTCGTCCACTTCAGCGCCGTGACCGCCTTCGCCGGCTCCGTCACCACGGGGGCCAGCAAGTGCGGGATGCCCTCATAGACCGAAAGCTCCAGCATCTTCGGGTCGATCATGATGAGGCGGCACTGGTCCGGCGACAGGCGGAACAGGATGGATAGGATCATGGCGTTGATGCCGACCGACTTGCCGGAGCCGGTGGTGCCGGCGATCAGCAGGTGCGGCATGCGCGCCAGGTCGGCGATCACCGGCGTGCCGCCGATGTCCTTGCCCAATGCGAGCGCCAGGCGGCCGGGGTTGGTGCGCCAGTCCTCGCAGTCCAGCAGCTCCGACAGGAACACGGTCTCGCGCCGGGCATTCGGCACCTCGATGCCGATGACGTTGCGGCCGGGGACGGTGGCGATGCGGACGGCGGTGACGCATAGGCTGCGCGCCACGTCGTCCGCCAGGCCAATCACCCGGGCGCTGCGGATGCCTGGCGCGGGCTCCAGCTCATACAGGGTCACCACGGGGCCGGGCCGTATCTCGCGGATGGCGCCCTGCACGCCGTAGTCGTTCAGCACGGTTTCCAGCAACCGCGCGTTGGCCTGCAACGCGTCCTCCGAT
>CAXTOB010000121.1:0-14632 GCA_964245505.1 uncultured Acetobacteraceae bacterium
TGCCGTCAAACCATCGAAGTGGCGGTTCGTGACACAACTGTTGGGTCGACCCCCACTTGCCGAGTATCTCACGTTGGGAAAGACGCGCTATCCCGACGACAACAGCTGGAATATGGCGATTGGCAGGCTGAAAAGCATGCAGCAGAACGATCTCGTCTGGATACGGCATCCAGATCGCCGGACACATCTCTGCCGGGTCGTTGGACCTTGGGACTACCGGGACGCTGCTGAATACTTGCGGGTAGATATTGTCAACGTGCGGCCTGTCGAGATCATTGAGGTTGGTGCCGAGGCCGTGCCTAGAGTCATTGAATCCCGGTTTGCAGGCGGAAGCACCATCGACCCCGTCAAGAACGAAGGCGAGCTTGCCACAATTGCGCTTTGGCGGGAGATCAATGCCAGCCGGGATGCATCGATCTAAGCAATATCTGGGGTCACGGCATAGGACGTGGCGTGACCCCCAACACGCCCTCAAGCAGCGAGGCGGCAGGTTGGCCAGGGTAGGTGTCCGCCATCCCATCCGACAATCAATGTGTCCGCCTTGCCATCACCGCCCAGGGAGTTCCGGACAGAATGGGCGTGGCCAGTTTGGGTTGGTTAGACGGACACTCACTCGGCACGAGGCAGGCGGCATAAGGCACAGTTCAATTACTAGAACGCCCTTTCGTCAATTCTGGTCTGACGGTGATACTTCTGCCAGCATGGCCCTGACCTTGGCGGCGAGCGCGACCATGGTGAACGGCTTGGTCATGACCTGCATGCCGCGCTCAAGGTGCCCGTTGCCCACAGCTGCGTTGTCGGCGTAGCCAGTGATGAACAGCACCTGTAACCCCGGCTGAAGTGCACGGGCCGCATCTGCCACCTGCCTCCCGTTCATACCGCCGGGCAGCCCCACGTCGGTGACGAGAAGGTCAACCCTGGCGCCTGACCGGATGACCATCAGCCCAGCGGGTCCGTTCTCCGCCTCGATCGTCGCATAGCCGAGTTCCCCCAGCACCTCGGACACCAGCATGCGCACGGTCGGCTCGTCGTCCACCACCAGCACCGTCGCGCTGGCCTCGGCCCGGGGCGGTGTCGCAATCGTTTGCTCGCCAAGGATGTTGGCCTCCTCGGCGGCATGGCGGGGCAAGTACAGCCGCACCGTCGTGCCCTGGCCCACCTCCGAGTAGATGCGTGCCTGTCCACCGGACTGCTTGGCGAAACCGTAGATCATGGACAGGCCAAGCCCGGTTCCCATGCCGATCGGCTTCGTGGTGAAGAACGGGTCGAAAGCCCGCGCGATCACCTCCGGCGACATGCCCGTGCCGGTGTCGCTGACGCACACCGCCACATACTGGCCAGGCTGCATGTCGCGCTCGCGTGCCCCGGGATCGTCCAACCAGGTGTTGGCCGTCTCGATCGTTAGCCGCCCGCCGTCCGGCATGGCGTCACGGGCGTTGATGGAGAGGTTCAGCACTGCATTCTCAAGCTGATGCGGGTCGCAGAGCGTCGTCCACAAGCCGCCGGCCAGCACCGTCTCCAGGGTGATGGCGGGGCCGACCGTGCGGCGGATCAGTTCCTCCATCCCGGCCACGAGCCGGTTCGGGTTGGTCGGCACCGGGTCGAGCGTCTGTCGGCGGGAGAACGCCAGCAAGCGGTGGGTCAGCGCCGCAGCCCGGCTAGCAGCGCCCTGGGCAACCGTGACGTAGCGGGAGATCTCTCCAAGTCGGCCCTGCGCCACCCGGCTTTGCAACAGCTCCAGGCTGCCGGCGATGCCGGTGAGCAGGTTGTTGAAGTCGTGCGCCAGGCCACCCGTGAGCTGGCCGACGGCCTCCATCTTCTGCGCCTGGCGCAGGGCGTCCTCGACCCGCTCGCGCTCAGCGATCTCCGCCACTAGACGGCCATTGGCGTCGGCCAGCTCCCGCAGGTGCAGCTTCTGCTCGGTCAAGTCGGTGAGGACGCCGCAGAGCAGCGTCACGTCGCCATCGCGCAGCAGGCTCAACGATAGATAGACCGGAACCGGCTTCCCTTGGGCGGGGCGGAGGGTCAGCTCGCTCCGGGCACTCGCGCGCCGTGCCGCGGCGAGCAGCTGGTCGAACGCCGCCGCATCCTCGGGCAGCACGAACCGCCGCAGCACCTGGCCGACCACCCGCTCCTGCGGGACGCCCAGCAGGCCGGACAGGCGCCGGTTGCAGTAGAGCACCGTGCCGTCCGCACCGAGGGTCACGGCGCCTTCCTGCATCTGCTCGATCAGCACCCGGTAGGGGCGGTCGGCACTCTCCAGCGTATAAACCCGCTGCTCATCCGCCTGGCCGTTGACCACCAAGGCATCGATGTCGCCGCGCCGGATCGCGTCCAGCGTGTCCTCGCTCTCCCCGAGCCGCGCTTCCAGCTCCCGGATGCGCTCGATCAACGCCGCCGCACCCTCCGGCAGCGGGTCAGGATCCATGGTTGGTCCCGGGCGGCCGCTCCAGTAGCTCAAGGCCGCGCAGCACCCGGTCCGTCTCGGACAGGTCGCCGATAATGCGCCGGACCGGCAGCGGCAGCAGCTTGATCAGGGTGGGCGCGGCGATCACCTGGTGCTGTCCGGCAAGTTCAGGCTGCTGGTAGATGTCGATCACCTCAAGGTCCACCTGACCGGCCAGGTGCTCGTCGCAAACGCGGCGCAGGTTCTCGACCGAACGCTGCGACCGGAGAGTGCTCCCGGCCACGAACAACCGCAGCTTGTAAGACGGTGGAGAGGGCGGGCCGTCCTCTCCGGCCGTCACGCGGGCGTGGCCTTCGGGCGTATGTCCAGGCCGACCAGCACCTTCTCCGTGTTCGACAGGTCGCCAATGATCCGCTTGAGCGGCGCCGGGAGGCGGCGCACCAGGGTCGGGATGGCCAGGATTTGGTCGCCCGCCGCGAGCTTCGGGTTCTGCAGCAAGTCGATCACCTCGATGTCGTAGCGCCCGGCCAGGTGCTCCTCGCAGACCCGCTTGAGGTTGGTCATGGCGGCCAGCGACTTGGCCGTCTGGCCAGCGACGTACAAGCGGAGGTGATAGTGGCCGGGATCGGCGTCGGCGTCCCGCTCCTCGGGCTGCTGATGCCTTCCATTCATTCTGCCGCGCCCCGGCGGACGGCGACGACTTGCCGGTTGCCGTCCAGCGTGACCTCGTGCGCATCCTCCTCGGCCAGGAGCACCTGCACCTCGTCCTCCTCGGCTTCGAGGGCTGACCGCAGCTCGGTGATCTGCCGCTCCAGCGCCGCGCGGCGCCGGGCCATGTCACGCTGTCGCCGCTCGGCCTCCTGCTGCCGGCGCGCGGCGGCGGCCTGCTCGCGCGCCGCTTGGGTCAGCCGGGCCGTGCCGGTCAGCACGCCCTCGGGGCCGACATAGGCGTCCACCAGCTCGATCCCCGTTCCGGTGATCCGGTACTCCCGCACCTGGTTCGAGTGGCTCATGCCGCGCGACTTGATGACATACAGCACCCGGTTGCGCTCACCGTCCGCCTCTACGTCCAGAAGCTTGATCCAGGCGTCCATCAGCGAGGACAGGCCCTGGTCGGTTCCATCGGTGAGCGCCCCGTCGGTCCGCAAGCTGGTGAACAGCCCGGTGATGCCCTGCGCCTTGAGCAGGTCCACCATCCGCAGCAGCGTCGCATGGACCTCAGTCTCAGGCCCGCGGAAGGCCGACAGAGGGTCAACGACGACGATGTCCGGCTTGAACTGGTCGAGGTCGCGGTGCATGCGCGCCAGGTGCATTTCCAGCCCGTACAGGCTCGGTCGCGCCGCCTCGAAGCGCAGCAGGCCGCTGTCCACGCACTTCTTGAGGTCCAGCCCGACGGACAAGGCGTTGCGGCAGATTTCGTCGGCGCTCTCTTCGAACACGAACGACAGGCACCGTTCACCCCGGTCGCAGGCCGCATTGACGAAGTGGCTGGCGAACGTCGTCTTGCCCGTGCCGGCGACGCCGGACAGCAGGATGCTGGACCCGCGGTAGAGCCCGCCCTTGCCCAGCATGGCATCCAGGCCCGGCACGCCCGTTGAGACAGTCTCGCCCGACACGGGGCAGCTAAGACCCGAAGAAGTGACCGGCAGCACGCTGATGCCCTGGCCGTCGATCAGGAAGGGATACTCGTTGGTGCCGTGCGCAGAACCGCGATACTTGACCACCCGCAACCGCCGAGTGGTGATCTGGTCCTCGACCCGGTTGTCGAGCAGGACCACGCAGTCGGACACGTATTCCTCCAGGCCCTGCCGGGTGAGCTGCCCCTCGCCACGCTCGCCGGTGATGACGGCGGTCAGGCCGCGCTCCTTCAGCCAGCCGAATAACCTCCGCAATTCCGCGCGCAGGATGGACGGGTCGGTAAACCCGGAAAACAACGTCTCGATTGTGTCGAGCACGACGCGCTTGGCGCCGATCGAGTCCACGGCATAGCCCAGGCGGACGAACAGGCCCTCAAGGTCGTACTCCCCAGACTCCTCGATCTCGCTGCGCTCGACGCGGACGTGGTCGATGGCGAGCTTGCCTGCGGCAACCAGGCCGTCCAGGTCGTAGCCGAGCGAGGCGACGTTGGCTGCCAGGTCCTCGGCCCGTTCCTCGAAGCTCATGAACACGCCGGGTTCGCCGAACCGGGTCGCCCCGTTCACCAGGAAAGTGACGGCAAACAGCGTCTTGCCGCAGCCGGCCGCGCCGCAGAGCAGCGAGGGCCGGCCAGCCGGCAATCCGCCAAGAGTGATCTCATCGAAGCCGTTGATGCCCGTGGGCGCCTTCGGGAGCAGCGGATGGATGGCAGCCTCAAGCGGCATGGATAGCTTTGTCCTTGATCCGTTGCGATGCGCATCTCGTGGCAGCAGTTGCCATTCTGGCCATTGCCGCCATCAGAAGGTAAAAGGCCGCCACGGCGAGACTGAGCATCGGCGGCGATCCGCTATACCGGTGCTCACGTGTCCCGGCCAGACCCTCAAGGCGGCTTTGGTTGCCCCAAGGAGGCATTTGCGCCGGCTTGTTTGTCAGTGGCGGAGGCAAGCTTTCCCCGGCGGTGCAAAAACAGGGCATCGTCTGACCTTTTGTTGGCATATCTGGACGCCAGCGTAGAAGGCGGACCCAGGGCAAGAATGAACCTCCAGTAATCTACGATGCTGGTCAGGACTGAGGCCGATTGCTGATATACATGCGAGGACACCACCAAACCTGGTGCTCCGCTCCAGTGGCAATGTTTCGAAGGCAGCAGGGCCTGCGCTCAAGATTGTTTCCGCCAAGCTTCGTTTGCCGGACATCCGCCCTCACACCGGTTCACGTTCTTTGGTATGCTCCGGCGATCAGCTCCTTGATCCGGCTGGCCAGCGCCTCCATCGCGAACGGCTTCGTCATGACGTGCATCCCCGGCTCAAGGTGGCCGTGGCTCAGCACGGCGTTCTCGGCGTAGCCGGTGATGAACAGCACCTTGAGGCCAGGCCGCGCCACCCGGGCCGCGTCCGCCACCTGCCGGCCGTTCATGCCCCCGGGTAGGCCCACGTCCGTCACCAGCAGGTCCACGCGGGCATCGGATTGCAGCACCCGCAGCCCGGCCGCGCCGTCGGCCGCCTCGATGGCCACATAGCCCAGGTCTTCCAACACCTCCGCCACCAGCATCCGCACGGTTGGCTCGTCGTCCACCACCAGCACCGTCTCACCATGGCCGGCCCGGGGCGCATCGGACAGTTCGGCCGCCTCCTCGGGAGCGTCTGCCTCGCCGGCATGGCGGGGCAGGTAGAGGCACAGCATCGTGCCCTGCCCAAGCTCCGAGTAGATGCGGACCTGGCCGCCGGACTGCCGGGCAAAGCCGTACACCATGGACAGGCCCAGGCCCGTCCCCATGCCGATGGGCTTGGTGGTGAAGAACGGGTCGAAGGCGCGGGCAGCCACGTCCGGCGCCATGCCCGTGCCGTTATCGGACACGCACAGGGACACGTACTGCCCCGACGCCATGTCCCGCTCGCGCGCCGCGCGCTCGTCCAGCCAGCGGTTGGCCGTCTCGATGGTGATCCTGCCGCCGCCAGGCATCGCGTCGCGTGCATTGATGCAAAGGTTCAGCAGGGCGCTCTCCAACTGGCCCGGGTCCACCAGCGTGGTCCACAGGCCCACGCCCGCGACCGGCTCCACCGCCACCTCCGGCCCCGTCGTGCGCCCGATCAGCTCCTGCATCCCGGCCACCAGGCGGTTCAGGTCCGTGGGTTTGGGGTCCAGCGTTTGCCGGCGCGAGAAGGCGAGCAAGCGGTGCGTCAGCGCCGCCGCCCGCTTCGCCGCGCTCTGGGCGGCGCCAAGGTAGCGCTCCAGGTCGCCGATCCGGCCCTGCGCCACGCGGGCCTGCATCAGCTCCAGGCTGCCGCTGATGCCGGCGAGCAGGTTGTTGAAGTCGTGCGCGAGGCCGCCGGTGAGCTGGCCCACGGCCTCCATCTTCTGCGACTGCCGCAGCGCCTCCTCGGCGTCGGCCAGCGCCTGGCCCTGCTCCCGCTCGGCCGTGACGTCGCGGGCGACGCCGTAGATCCGGCCCTCATGGGGAATCGCCTTCCAGGAAATGACCCGGTAGCCGCCGTCCCGCGTCCGCAAGCGGTTCTCGAACATCAGCAGCGCCTGTCCGGCCCTCAGGCTGGCCCGTCCCGCCTGCGTCCTGTCCAGGTCGTCTGGGTGCTGCAGCCAGCTGGTCGTCCTGCCGACGATCTCCGCCTCGGACCAGCCCAGTATCTCAGTCCAGGCAGGGTTGACGCTGAGCCAAACGCCGTCCGCGTCCGCGACGCCCAGCATGTCCCGGCTGACCCGCCAGATGCGGTCCCGCTCGCCGGTGCGGCGCTCGACCTGCGCCTGCAAGGACGCATTCAGCGCCCGCAACTCGACTTCGGCCAGGCGCCGCGCCACCGCTGCCCGGGTGCGGTCCGCGACGCCGCGGGCAAAGGCCAGCTCCTCGCCGGACCAGTCGTGCGGGGACGCATGGTGCAGGAAGAAGACAGCGGCTACGCCCCCGTCCTCCACGATGGTCAGGTTGGCCATGGAGCCGATGCCGAGCGCCCGGTAGGTTTCGGCCTTCGCCGCCGTGCGGGGGTCCGCCCTGATGTCGGCGACCACGACGGCCTCTCCCCGCCGGATCGCGTCGCCAACCGTCCCGTAGTCGTCAAGCGTGTGCGCCCCGACGACGCTGGGCAGGCCAGGGATGGTCCAGTCCCGCTCAACGGTGATGACGAGCTGCGCCAGGTCGGCCCGGCCGTAGCCGGCCCGGGCCACCCCCAGCGTTCGCCCGGCAACCTCCGCTGCGGCCGCGACCATGTCGGACGGCTCGTCCAGCGCGCGCAGCCGGTCGCCGAGTTCCAGCAGGGCGCCCTGCCTCGCCTCGATCCGGCCCCGCTCCGCCAGCGCCTGGTCCCGCTGGGCGATCACGCGCCGCAGCTCAAGCTGGCGCATGACCTGACTTGCGAGCGTCCGCAGCACAAAGCCCTGCTGCTCCGTCAGGCCCTGCGGGCGCACCTTGGTGTCCAGCACGCACAGCGCGCCGAGGGGAAGACCCTCGGGCGTCTTGAGCAGCTCCCCGGCGTAGAACCGCAGCCCGGGGGAACCAGTAACGAGCGGGTTGCCGTCGAATCGCGGGTCCAGGGTCGTGTCCGGGACGACGATGCGGTCCTGTTCAAGGATCGCGTGCGCGCAGATGGAGTTGTCGAGCGGCATCTCGCGGACGCCCAGGCCGACCTCGGACTTGAACCACTGCCGCCCGGAGGCGACCAGGCTGACCGCGGCGATGGGCGCCTCCAGCAGGTCGGACGCCATCCGCACCAGGTCGTCGAACCCGGCCTCGGGCGGCGTGTCCAGGATGCCGTAGCGGTCCAGCGCGGCCAGGCGCTCGCCCTCGGTCCAGGACGCGGGCGCCACGCCGGCCGCCGGGTCAGACGCCATGGCCGGGCCGCGGCGGGGCCTCGGCCGCAGGCGGCGGTAGTGCCTCCTGTATGCTCGTGGGCGGATCGGCGCGGGTGAGGAGCCGCAGCCCCGCCCGCACGACCTCGCTGGCCGTTTGATAGCGGCCGGATGCGACCTGCGCCTGGACGAAGCGTTTCAGCTCGGGCGTGAGGGAGACGGTCAGGGCGTCATGGGACGGCATTGGGCCAGTCATAGCGGAGCCGGGTCGGGAATGAAATCCTCATACCCTGCCTTCCGGATTGGCGGCTGGCGGCAGCTGGCTGCCCTGCTTTGTCAAACGACATGATACCGTTGGCGCATTCGGCGTCGCTTACTCGTTCTCGGCGGCAGCGATGCTCGGCGCAGTGTCCGCCACCCTTCGTTTGCCGGACAAGATGGTGCCTTTCCGCAGCAGGGCCGCAACATGCGCCTGGGGCACTGCTGCCCAGACAAACACCATTCCGTTGCAGGTATGCAACACATTGCAAGTAGGAGTTGGTCCAAAGCTCGACGAACTGCTAGGCGGCTATTGACGAATTACCCCTGACGGTCAGGGTTGTCGTGGCTATGATGCAGCGGGGTGTTATGGCTTCCATAGGCTACGCCCGTGTCTCGGCCCGAGAGGACGGGCAAGTTCTCGACCGGCAAACGGCCGCACTCAAGGCTGCCGGCTGCGAGCGAACATTCGAGGATCGCGCAACCGGTGCCGACCGGCCTGGTCTCAAGGCTTGTCTCGACCACCTGCGACGGAACGACGTGCTGGTGGTCCTGGATCTTGACCATCTTGGGCGCCGCGCTGGCGAGCTGATCCGGCTGGTTGAGGAACTGAACGGCCGTGGCGTCGGCTTCCGCGCGCTCAACACGGCCTTCGACACGACCACCCCGGCAGGCCGTGCCTTTCTGCAAATCCAAGCGGCGTTCACCGAGATGGAACGCAACCTGACCCGCCAACGTGTCAGCGAAGGCATTGCCGCTGCCCGTGCCCGTGGGCGCAGGGGCGGGCGTCCACGGGTGATGACACCGGAGTGGCTTCGCCATGCCCAGCACCTCATGGCCGACCAGACCCGGACCATCGTCTCCATTTGCCGTGAGCTGGGCGGGATGCCTGCAAGCACCCTCTACCACTACCTGCACGCAGACGGGTCGCTGAAAGCGCCCGGGCGCAAGCTGCTTGAAGCTGCCGCGTCTGCGGGGGCCGCAGTGCCCTTGGCTCCCTTGCGAGACGCGGCACCATTCAAGGCCAAGCACCCCTATGCCACGGCGTGACGTCGAGAGGCCAGCTCAGCCCGTGGACGTTGCCGCGGAACTGGCGGAGCTGCGGCAGGAGGTCGCCGAACTGCGCCAGGCTGTGCGCGCCCGGGACGACTTCATCGCCATTGCAGCCCATGAGTTGCGTAATCCCATGACGCCGATCCTCGGGGTCGCGGAACTCGCGCTCGCTGCTGCCCAAGCCTCCAAAGGCAGTTGTCCCCCGCGCGTCACGGTTCTGCTGGAGCGTATGCAGCTGCTTGTCCTCGACTTCATCAAGCGGTCAACAAGGCTGCTGGACGTGAGCCGCATCTAGACGGGCAACTTGCAGTTGGAGCGTTCTGCGACGGACCTCTCGTCCATCGTGCGCTCGGTAGCCCAAAACTATGAAACCACCGCCACCCGCGGCGGCAGCTCCCTTGCGCTCGACGTGCAGGGCGGGATAACCGGCATGTTGGATCGACATGCTGTCAAGCAGGTGGTCGAGAACCTGCTCTCCAACGCGCTGAAGTTCGGGATGGGCAAGCCCGTCGTCATCCAGCTCCGGTCGGATGGCCGGATGGCGACGCTGCACGTCCGAGACCTCGGCATCGGCATGTTGCCAGACCAGCAGGCGCGCATCTTCGCGCGGTTCGAGCAGGTGATGACGCAACACAAGGGCGGCGGCTTCGGCATCGGCCTTTGGGTAGCGAACCGTTTGGTCGCGGCCATGGATGGCCAGGTCACCGTGTCGAGCGTCATGGGCGAAGGCTCGACCTTCACCGTGACGCTTCCCCTTGCAACCCCGATCCCAGATAGGACGGCGCCTTGATGCAACACAATGATGACGGCGATGGCGGGAAGGGGATCGAGCGGGTCAGCAGCCTTGTGCCGGGGTTGGATGCGATCCTGTGCGGCGGCTTCCTGCGCGGCGGCCTCTATATGATCCAGGGGCCACCCGGCCTGGGCAAGACGATCCTGGCAAGCCAGATCATCTACAACCAGGCTGCGAATGGAAACCGCGCGCTGTACATCACCGTGCTGGGCGAGAACCACGGGCGCATGATGGCGCACCTGCGCCCGATGCGGTTCTTCGATGACGCCCTGGTTCCCGACCAGGTGGCCTACATCAGCGGCTACGACGCGCTTGAGAAGGACGGCCTCAAGGGCCTGTACACGCTGATAAGCCGGGAGGTTCTGACCCGGAAGGTCACGCTGCTGGTCCTCGACGGCATGAGCACGGTCGAGGATAGCGCGAACGCCGACTTCCAGGTCAAGCGGTTCACCTACGAGTTGCAGACGCTGGCCTCAGCAACCGACTGCACCATGTTCCTGTTGACCAGCGTGGTGGGTGCCATGTCGGCGCCGGAATGCACGATGGTGGACGGGCTGATCGAACTGCGGCAGCGCCCCAGCGGCTCCCGGACCGAACGCCGGCTGGTGGTCCACAAGTTCCGCGGCACTGGTTTCCTGGAAGGCGAGCACGCCTTCCGCATCACCCGCGGCGGCTTCACGGTCTTTCCCCGGATCGAGGCCCTGCTTGCGATGCCCACGCGCCGCACGCCACCGCCAAGCACGCGCGTGTCGTCCGGCGTCGCGACGCTCGATGCGATGTTCAACGGCGGCATCCCCGAAGCGACGATGACGGGGGTGGTGGGGCCATCCGGTGCGGGCAAGACCACCCTTGGCCTGCATTTCCTGGCTGGCTCGACCTCCACCGAACCCGGCTTGCTGTTCGGGTGCTACGAGCCACCGGAGCGCCTGCGCTACAAGGCGGCGACAATGGGCCTTGACCTCGCTGGAGGGGAGGACCGGGGGGACCTGGAGATCCTCTGGTATCCCGTGGGCGAGCACATCCTGGACGAGCTTGCCGACCGGCTGCTTGAAGCTGTCCGCAGGCGCGGGGTGAAGCGGCTGCTGATTGACGGCATGTCCGGCTTTGAGCAGGCGGCACTCGAACCCGACCGCATTGCGCGCTTCTGGTCAGCCCTGTCCAACGAATTGCGGGCGCTGGGCGTCACGACGCTGTACACCGTGGAGTTGCAGGACCTGGCCAGCCAGGACCTCAGCGTGCCGGTGAGCGGCATCGCCACCTTGTCCGAGGTCATGGTGCTCGTGCGCTACGTCGAGCTTCGGTCCCGGCTGTATCGTCTGATCTCCTTGTTCAAGGTGCGGGAAGGAAGCTTCGACCCCACCATCCGGGAGTTCACGATCAGCGACGCCGGCGTCGTCGTCGGCAAGCCGTTCGAAGGCGTCGAGGCAGTCCTGAGCGGGATAGCGCGCGAGGTCGCCAGGGCTGGAGCTGCGGTTCCGCCGGGAGGCGCCGGCCTGGGATTGACGGGTGACGGCACTGGCCAACTGGGGTGAGGGGCGTGGGAACAGTCCTGGTCGTCGAGGACGAGTTCGCCATCGCCGACTTGTTGGAGCTGATCCTCACCGACGAAGGATACACGGTGGTGCTGGCAGGGAACGGCCGCCAAGGGTTGGAACGGTTGGCGGAAGGCCCGCTTCCCGACCTGGTCATATCCGACTACATGATGCCGGTCCTCGACGGCGCCGGCCTGATACGGGCGATGCAGGAGAACGAGGCGCACCGCAGCATCCCCTGCATCGTCATGACCTCAGTGCCGGAAGCGGTCATACGTGCGCGCATCACAGGGTATGTGGCTTACGTCCAGAAGCCGTTCCAGCTCGCCGCCATGGTGGAACTGGTCACGTCCATCCTCGATGGCCCAGGTTCAGGGGGATGAGCGCGTTCGCACAGCGGTGTGGGAACGGTTGAACGAAGGACCCTGCCTAAGCCCGGCCCCACCGCCGCTGCGGTGAATGCAGGGGTCCCAAGACCTGCGCCTGCCACCAGCTTCGAGCGGTGCAGCACTTGCGGCACCCTGTACCACTTCGTCAAACGACGAATACACCAAACGCAACACTTGGCCTCGCCCGCCTTGGCTCACCTCTGGAACGCGGCGTCGAGTGCCGCGACCAGGATGTCCAGCACGGCCTTGCTGTCCTCCTCGATCTCGTTGACCGCCTGGAGAAACCGGTCGATGCCCGCCTTCATCTCCGGCATGGACACCTCCTCGCGCCAGGCCGTCAACATGCGGTGATAGCCCCGCAGGTCGGCCCGCTGCGCGCAGTACAGCGTCACCATGTCCGGGGTCGCCACTTGCTCGACCAGCCCCGGTGTGGTGCGGGCCTGCTCCAGCGTCCGCCGTTGCGCCTGCGTGTCCCCGTGCATCTGCACCAGCGCCTTGGTGATGATGGGCAGCCCCTCGATGGGAGGGGGCCGGGACAGCTCGATGCGCTCGACCGCCTTGCCGTTGTCCACGACGAGCACGTCGCCGCGCGGCGTCCGCTTGAGGCCGACCTCCATGACGGTCTCGAACCGCCACGGGAACAGGTCGCGCTTGAGGTCGGCCAGCATGTGCAGCTCTTCGCCATACCCTTGCCTGACACCGGGGGGTGGCGGAGCCTCCTCGCCGTCGAAGAACAAGGCCAGGGTGTTCTTGATATGGCGTGCGCGTTCGGAGGCGTCCGGGAACAGGCCGATGTTCCAGGCCAGGCAGCATACCCGGGCAATCCGCTCGCGTTCCTCGAAGTCGGCAACGAACAGCACATGCGGCAGCATGTAGGTGGCGAAACACGAGGCGGTGGTGTGGCGCTTCACCGCCCGGTCCTGCACCGCGGCGCGGCAAACGGCAAGCAGATGTACGCCCCCTATGAAGAGCACGCCAGAGATTGCTCGCAAGCTGAAAGCCGGTAAGAGCGCGCTTCGTCAAGCCTTGGCTGAGCACAAAACCATCTTGCATCATGACGCTGCAAAGGAGCCACGATGGCGCCGATCAGGTTAATCGCGGAGTTGACCGACGCGGAGCGGGTGCTTCTCGGAGAGGCGTTGACGGCGCTACGGAGGGAGCGGGCAAACGCTTGGAACCAGGCGTGCGATGAAGCCGAGGCGCAGGGCAGGCGACGGCCATCGTTGAAGCCCTATGCTATCGACAGCATCCGACAGCTCACACGGCGCCTTGGCTGCCCACCTACGCACTGGATGGAGGACTGACCACTACCACTCCCCGGCGCGCCGCGCCGGTTAGCATCCCCAAGCACGGCACCGGCCACCACCTGCTCGGCACCGCGTCGTCCCAGGAGGAAGCAGTGATGATCGCCACCATCTTGCGCCTGTTCAACCCGAACTGACCTGCACATGCCGGAGTCGCACCCACTCTGGCCGGAGACATACACAGAACTCTGGACAACTCCGGGGATAGATCGGTGGACGCGGCCACGCCGCAGGCCGACGTCCCGGCCCGTCCACATGTCGCGCCGTCCGCGTGATAATCGCCGCCGCGCTCGGCAAGAAGGTCTTGCATGATCGAACCGCTACCTTTGCGCCTGCATCGCGCCATCTCCATCCTGTCCCGTACGGACGATCCCGGAGCGGCCGACGCCCAATCCGCTTGCGGCGAAGTGGCGGCGCGCCTCGTCATCTTGGAAGAAGCGCTGCGAGCGGTGCTGTCCGGCAAGAAGGATGCGATGGATCGGGCCAGGAGGGCGCTGGCCTATGACTGGTCTTGACGCTTACCGCTGCGCCAAGCTGCTGCTGGACCAGCACGGGGACAAGGCGGAGCTGGTCGCCGCCATGCGCGTCGACGATCTGGGCGCCGCCGGCGACGAGGCCGGATGCCGGGCATGGAAGCGCATCCTCGCCGCCATAGACGAGCTGGCCCGGACGACGCGGCGGCCGGACGAGCCGTTGCAGTGACCGGGGCAGGAGGCCCGGACGCCAGCTGCTCGTCTGCAAGCCCGGTCAGGCGTAAAAGCGCAGCGCCTGCTGCGCTTGGTCCAGCGCCTCCGCCCAGCGTGCGGCGCGCTCGGCTTCCCTGGGACGACCCGCCCGGTTCAGCCGGTCCCACTGCACGGCGTAGTGGCTGGACGCGATCAGGCACCAGCGCTGCAGCTCCTGCACCAGCAGCACCAGCCGGTCCGGCGTGAGGTCGCCGTGGGCGTTCCACCACCAGCCCGCGGCGATCACCTCGGCCTCCCGCGCCACGTCGTCGGGCAGGCTTCCCGCCGTGGCCATGCCCTCCAGCCGGGCCAGCGCGTCCATCACGTGGCCCATGCTCAATCCTTCAGGTGCGGGTTGGCGGGAAAGCCGACCGAGGATGCGCGGGCGGGCGCGCCTTGCATCACTACGTCGTTGCTGCGCTCCAGGTGCTCCAGCACCTGCTCGGCGGCGAGCCGTGCGATGAGGTCGTCCCGGTCCTGCTTGCCAAGCCGGCGGTTGAAGCGGAGCGCGTAGGACAGGCTCTGCAACAGGCTGGGCAGGTCGGCAGGCCGGAGCGGCGGGACGTCGTCGGGCATGGACACTTCCTGCGGAAAGCGGAAGGCTAGACTTCGGATCAGAACATATCAAGAACTGTGCTGGTTGCCGTCACCTGCGACTTGGGAACTCGGGGCAAGCAGGACAGTACGGACGATGGCAAGGATTCCTTCCACGCGTTCACACAGGGGAGGCGGTGACCG
>CAXTOB010000122.1:0-5693 GCA_964245505.1 uncultured Acetobacteraceae bacterium
GGCTTCGCGCAGCCATTTGGGGAGGCCGCCGTCCAGAACGTAGGCGGCGTCGTGGCCGAATAGGCCCATCATCCACCAGCCGCGCGGGGCCGAGGCGATGCCCTTCTGGTCGTAGAACACCACGTGGCTGGTGTTGGAGACGCCTAGCTCGCCCAGCAGGCGCTCGAACCGGCCTGGGGTTGGGACCATGTGCGGCAGGGTGGTGTCCTGGTCGGCAATGGCGTCTATGTCGAAGAAGCGGGCGCCGGGGATGTGGGCGCGGGCGAACTCGGCTTGGCCGTCCTTGCCCTCGTTGGGTAGGTACTTGGTGGCGTCGAAGATGATGAGGTCTGGCTCGTGGAGGTGGGCGGACAGCCAGTCCGTGGTGACTAGAGGGTCCATGCTATTCCTCCAGCGCCAGGGCGATGCGGCGGTTCTGCCGGCCCTTGTTTTCGATTTTCAGCACCTTGATGGCGCCGATCTCCGCGGTGTTGGCGACGTGGGTGCCGCCGCAGGGTTGCAGGTCTATCGGGGCTTCGCCGATGCGGACCAGGCGTAGGCGGCCGGTGCTGCGGGGAGGCTTCACTGATAGGGTGCGGACCAGGCCGGGGTTGCTGTCCAGCACGGCCTCGTCCACCCACTCCGTCGTTACGGGATGGGCGGCGGCGATCAGGGTGCGGAAGCCGTCTTCGAGCGCTTCCTTGGGTGGTGGGTCCGGCAGGTCGAAGTCGAGGCGGGAACGGTCGGCGCCGATCTGGCCACCGGTTACGGCTGCGCCGGGCAGCAGGCTGCAGAGCAGGTGCAGGGCGGTGTGCATCCGCATCAGGGCAGGGCGGCGGGGCCAGTCCAGCACGGCCAGGACCTGGGTGCCTGGGGCGGGCAGGGCGGCGGTGGAGGCTAGGTGCAGGATGGCTTCGCCTTCGCCTTTTACGGCTTCGGTCACCGTGGCTTCGCCACCGTTCCAGCGGAGCGTGCCGCTGTCGCCGGGCTGGCCACCGGATCGGGCGTAGAAGGGGGTGCGGTCCAGGAGGATGCCTGAGGCGTCGGCGCGGAGGACGGTGGCGGTTGCCTCCTGCAGGGTGGAGTCGTCTAGGAACAGGCGTTCGGTCATGCGGCGCCCCATTCGCGGCGGAGCCAGTCGCGTTTCGCCGCCAGCCAGAGCAGGGCGATGGTGGTGACGGAGTTTGGGTAGTTCCCGGCCAGGGCCTCGGCGATGGCGTCGCCGGCGTGCATCTGGCGGACCTGGATGTCCTCGTTCTCCGATTTGAGGCCGCCATGGCCGATGATGCCGGGTTCGGCGGCAGGGGCACGGATGCGGCCGGCGAACATGGTGCAGCGCTCGTCCGAGCCGCCGGGGGTCAAGACGAAGTCGCCGATGCGGGTCAGCAGGTCGGCCTCTAGCCCCATTTCCTCGGCGGTTTCGCGGCGGACGGTTGCGGCGGGGTCCTCGTTGGGGTCGCAGAGACCGGCGGGGATTTCGACCATGATGGGCGGGACGCCGGCGGCCAGGGCGGGGAGGCGGAACTGCTCGATCAGCACGACCTGGTCGGTCCAGGGGTCGTAGGGCAGCATTGCCGCGGCCCGGCCTCGGACGAACAGCTCCCAGGTGCGGACGGCGGACATGGCGCCGTCGAAGCGGCGGTTGCGGAAGCGGATAACGTCCACGGAGAACCGGCCGGACCAGGCGGTGTCGTTGGACAGGATTTCGACGTCGGGGTTCTCGGGGATGGCGGCCATCGCCGTTGTGTAGCCTGGCGCGGGGAGGCGGGCCACCCTGGAGTCGCCCGCCGTATGCAACGCTCAGCGCGCGAGATAGCGGGCCCGCATCGGCTTTAGCAGCAGTAGGGCGAGGGCCGCGGTCAGGAGGTCTGCGCCGATGGCCAGGCTGAAGACGGGTGTCCAGCTTCCGGCGTAGTCGTGGAGGAGGGAGGCCAGGGGGCCGCCGAAGATCGCGCCGATGCCCTGCGCCATGTAGAGGCAGCCGTAGTTCTTGGTGGCGTGTCCGGTGCCGAAGGTGTCGGTCAGGGTGGAGGGGAACAGCGAGAAGATCTCGCCCCAGCCGAAGAACACGACGCCAGATAGGAGGACGAACAGCACCGGGTTGGTCATGGTGGCTAGCCATGCGGCCATTGCCAGGCCCTCGAAACCGAAGGCTAGGACCATGGTGTTCTCGCGGCCGATGCGGTCGGAGACCCAGCCGAAGAACGGCCGGGTCAGGCCGTTGCACAGGCGGTCCACCGTTAGGATCAGCGGGATGGCGGCGAAACCGGCGATGACCAGCTTGCCGATGCCGAGGTCGTTGGCGAAGGGGACGATCTGGGCGGTGACCATCAGGCCGGACGTGGCCATTAGCGTCATCATCAGGAACATGAGCCAGAACAGCGGCTGGCGCAGCATGGTGGGGGTGTCCACGTCGGTGACGCCGGACCGCTGCTGGGTTTGGGCCACGAGGGCCGGCGGGGCGGCGCGTAGGCCGAGTGCTGCGACGATTCCGATAGCGCCGAGGATCAGGCCGAATTTCACCAGGGTCGGTGCGTAGCCGCTGGCCTTTAGGCTGTCGTCGATTGGGAAGTTCGTCAGCATCGCGCCGATGCCGTAGCCGGCAGCGACGACGCCGACCGCGAAGCCGCGGCGGTCTGGGAACCAGGCTACCATCTGGCCGACGACGCCGACGTAAACGATGCCGGTGCCGAGGCCGCCGAGCAGGCCGTAGGTTGCGTAGAGGCCCCATAGGGTCGTCGCCTCCGCGGCGAGGACCCAGCTCAGCCCGGTCAGGGCGGCACCGGACGCGATGAGCAGGCGGGGGCCGAACCGTTCCACGAGCCAGCCCTGGAAGGGGCTGAAGAAGGTTTGCAGCACGATCAGGATCGCGAAGGTGGTTTGGACCTGCGAGGCGGTTGCGTTCAGGCTGATGCCGAGGGGCTTGGTGAACAGGGTCCAGACGTATTGCGGGCTGCTGATGGCCATCATGCAGATCAGGCCGAGGCCGAGCTGGACCCATCGCGTGCTGGCGACAGGCAGGGCGGCGGCGGGTTGCACGGTGGTGCTCATGGTGGCTCCGGAATGGCGTTTCTGGAGCGATGCAAGCGGCGGGCCAGCCACTTGGGCGGGATTGCCGGGCGTTGGGTGCGGGATTAGCGTCCGGCAAACCTTAAAAAGGGACGGGCGATGATCGAGCTTTATGCCTTCAACACTCCGAACGGCCGTAAGATACCGGTGGCGCTGGAGGAGATGGGGCTGCCCTACAACGTGCATGTGGTGGACATCACCAAGGACCAGCAGTTCAAGCCGGACTTCCTGCGGATTAGTCCGAACAATAAGATACCGGCCATTGTGGACACCGAGGGTCCAGGGGGCGAACCGCTGTCGGTGTTCGAGTCGGGCGCGATCCTGCTGTATCTCGGCGAGAAGACTGGGCAGTTCCTGCCAGCCGACCTGCGCGCGCGGGTGCCGGTGCTGGAGTGGCTGATGTGGCAGATGGGCGGCTTTGGGCCGATGCTGGGGCAGGTGCATCACTTCCTGACGGTGAACGGCGATGACCAGCGGTATGGCTTGGGGCGGTTTACGAAGGAGACCCGGCGTTTGTATGGCGTGCTGGACCGGCGGCTGGCGGAGGTGGAGTTCGTGGCGGGCGCCTTGTCGGTGGCCGACTTCGCCATCCTGGGCTGGGCTTGGCGGCATGAGCGGCATCAGGTTGACCTGGCGGATTTCCCTAATGTCCGGCGGTGGTATGACCTGCTGATGGCTCGTCCGGCGGTGCAGCGCGGCTTTGCGGTGGCGCTGTCTTAGGCGCCGAGGCGTGGCGGCCGGGCAGGGCCGTGTGTGATTGTTTGACGCAGGGGCGGCAACGCCCTAAACGTTGCCGGGCAAACGACGTGTGAGTGACGACCCCGGCGGAGGGGTGGCCGAGTGGCTGAAGGCGTCGGTTTGCTAAACCGAAGTAGGGCGTCAAGCCCTACCGTGAGTTCGAATCTCATCCCCTCCGCCAATTTCCTGCTATGTGGTCCGCTGTGCCGATCCCACGCCAGAACCGTGTCTGTGCACGGCTTTGTCATCGAGCAGGTGAACACCGGGCCTCCCTCTGCCGGACAGGATGGCCTATGCAGGCGAGGCGCCTACGGCGCACGTGACTCCCGCGGGTTACCGGCTGGGATGAACACGACGCCAACGACCATAGGGGAGGGGCTGCTGGCCTCTAACTTACCCATGATCCTGCTGGTTGACGACGATGACATCGTACGTGAGACGTCTGCGGATATGCTGCAAGAACTGGGCTATACCGTGATGCAAGCGGCGAGCGGGCCTCAGGCGTTGGATCTTCTCGACTCCAATCCTGGGTTTGATGTGATGGTGACCGACATCCGCATGCCTGGGATGTCAGGGCTTGAGTTGTCGGACATGGCTGCTGGGCGGCACTCCGAGTTGAAGATCATCTTGATCTCTGGGTATTTCCGGCCGCAGACCCTGAAGCGGCGTTTTTTGCAGAAGCCGTTCCGCACATATGAGCTGGATGAGGCAATCAAGGCTGAGATGATCGCCTGATCGGCTGTTTCACAATGCTGGTGCGCTGGTAACCTGACGCGGCATTCCTGTGCTCCTTCTGCCCGGTAGAGGCATTAGGGTGGCTTCAGGGGCAGTTGTCGTCTTCTCTCAAGTGGCCGTGCTCCGAGGCCAGCCGACTTAGGGCAACGTGTCTTCGGATGGGCACAAGGGCCGGAGAGTCTCGGGAATGCAACACCGCGTTGTGAACTGGAATGCGGGCGAGGTCTGCCAACTTACGTTCCGTTGTCAACGGCAATGGGACGCGACGTGGTGCAGACTGACCTTACAGGCCGCCTGACTGCACCAGTTGCGGTGGCGATACCGGTTCGGAATGAGGAGGCCCTGCTGCCGGCCTGCATCGAGGCGCTGGGGCATCAATCCTGTGGGCCGGTATTCGACGTGGTTTTGCTGATGAACAATACGACCGACCGGAGTGCGGAGGCTGCGCGATGCGCCGCGGCTGGGTTACCGCTGCGGCTGACGATCCTGGAACATGAGTTCCCATTGGCCGAGCAGACGGCTGGGCATGCGCGGCGCTTGGCGATGCAGGCAGCAGCCGGCCTCTGCGGACCCGGGGGCATCCTGATGTGCACGGATGCGGATGGCCGGGTCGCACCGGACTGGATCGCGGCCAATTTGTCGCAAATACGCGGCGGTGCGGACGCCGTTGCCGGACGGGCTTTGCTGGACCCGGCAGATGCCGCGTTGATTCCGGCAGCCTTGCACGATGCCGATGCACGTGAGTGTACTTATGCGGCCGTCCTGGACAGGATTGCGACGCTGGTGGACCCGGACCCGGCCGATCCCTGGCCTCGTCATACTGAGCATTCCGGCGCCAGTATCTGCGTCACCTGGACGGCTTGGGACCGGGCTGGCGGGGTGCCGGCCGTCAGCATCGGCGAGGACCGGGCGTTTTTCCAGGCGTTGCGCCGGATCGACGCGCGGGTTCGTCATGCCCCTGATGCCTGCGTCACTGTGTCTGGCCGGATTGCCGGGCGCGCTGCGGGCGGAATGGCAGATACCATACGCCGGCGGATGGAGATGCCGGATTTGTTCGTTGACGATGCGTTGGAGCCGGCCCTGGATCGCGTGCGCCGGCTCCGGCTCCGGGAGCGCCTGCGGCATGCGCGGGTCAATGCGCGGCTGTTGCCGGACCTGGCCGGAGAGCTTGG
>CAXTOB010000122.1:5709-14559 GCA_964245505.1 uncultured Acetobacteraceae bacterium
TTCTCTGGGCTACCTGGCCGATGCGGCTGCTGCACCGACGTTTGGCTTGGCATGGGAAACGCTGGAGCGGGACTGCCCATCGCTGGCGCAACGCCCGGTGCCGACGGCCGAGCTGGAGGTCGAATTGGCCAAGGCGGAGCGTATCCTGGAGGGCTTGCTCCGGGTCGGCGTACCGGCCGAGGTGCTCGAAGCCGCTGATTAGGCCGGACGGACTCTCGGTTCGAAAGCAGAGGATTGCCTTCAAGGCTGGTAGCTACGCGTTAGATAAACCGCCAGAAATTCTGATCTGTCGATTTCAGCTGGTTCTGTTCATTGCAAGCTGGTTTCGGTGCGGTACTCCAGGATGGCGAGGCCTAGGCGTGCAGTTTTGGATTGCCACGCCGCAAGCACGGCTCGCAATGACGTTGCTCTTGTCAGCGGTCAAAACCTTAGGCGGCCGGTATCAGGATCTGATACCAATCGCGCTCCACTCTGACTGTTTCCGTCATTGCGAGGAGCGCAGCGACGCGGCAGTCCAGGGCGGCAAGGACCGCGCTGGCGGCTCTGGATTGCCACGTCGCAAGCGCTCCTCGCAATGACGGGCGAGGCGCGGGCAAATAGGTCAGGGCGGAGGGCGGTTGGTATGATCGCTATTCTATCGTTTGGCGCAGCACATTCCACTCGCAGCGCACTGGGCGCGTGGCCCGACGTCATTGGCCGGGGATGAGGAATGTCTCGTAAGGGCGTTCAAACACCCGCAGCAGGTCGGCAGGCAGCGTGAAACCGGTGGGATCGTCGGTGATGAGGCCGCCGTACTGGGATTGGTGGGCCATGATGGCCTTGGTCTTCGCAGCCAGGTCACGGTGGATGTCCAGGCGGAAGCCGTGCGGTATCTCGGGCAGAGCGTGGCCTGCCGGCAGCGTCCAGCCCCAGACGGGGTATGACAGGTGGCGGAGGGCGAGCCTGCCGGCCACGGCCCTGGCGAGGAGGTCGGCTGCCTCGTGATCGCAGTGGGGGTCGTGTCGCCAGGGGGCAAGCAGGGTTCCGATGTTGGACGTCCTGCATAGCGCCGACACTGTTTCTACGGCGGCGTCGAACTCCGGGCCACCCGTGGGCGCCGCGGTGTCACGGTGCCCGGCAAAATGGATGCGGTCTGGGGGCAGACCTAGCAGCCGCACTGCCTCCCTTGCTTCGTCCTGCCGTATCTGTGCGAGCCGTGCGGGAGGGTAGGCGGCGGATCCGGGATGCGAGCCGGCGCCATCGGTCAGAACCAATACCACGGGCGGGGTGCCGGCGCGGCATAGCGCCGCGATCAGTCCGCCGCAGCCGAGGCTCTCGTCATCGGCATGGGGCGCCATGACCAGCACGGGACGGTCCCCCACGATGTCCGCCAGGGTGCCCAGGGGGAAAGACGCCATTGCCCGTAGCGCTTCGCCGGCGGGGATCATGGGGCGTCCAGACTGTGCAGTGCCGCTTCGGTCAGCACCGCGTCGGGTGCGGGCTGGCGCAGGTAGGTCGCGAGGTCACGCAGCATCCGCTCCAGCGGGTTCGTGGTCAGGAACGCGCCGAAGCCGATGGAACGTTGCGCCAGGCGCATCGCGTCCAGGCATGCCTGCTCGACGGCGATGCGGGCCAGGTTGACGTAGGCGACCTGGTCCGCGACCGGCTGTATCCCGTCCTCGGCGCAGCGGCCGGCGGATTCCGTCCATAGCCGTGCGGTTTCCTGCGCGATCAGCAGGGCGCCGAACCGGTCCTGCTGGTGCGGGCTGCCGGTGTGGCCGCGTGCGCGGAGCTGGGCGCCGACCGCAGCGACGACTGCATCCAGCCCGCCGAGGGTCACCGCCATCGTGCGCCAGGCGCCGGTGGAGAGCTGCGGCTCGCGCAGGTAGTCGCCGGGTTGACCGATCAGGTCCGCCAGGCACAGGCGGATGCCGTCTAGCCGGACCCAGCCGTTGACGCTGGCGCGCATGCCGTGCAGCAGGCCGCGCATGGGCCGTACCTGCTCCCGGCCATCGGGGCAGATTGCCGCCATGCGGGTGCCCTCCTTGGTTTCGACGGTGACGAGCGCGCAAGGGATGTGCCCGGCGCCGGAACATGGGCCTTTCTCGCCGTGCAGGGCGCCGTCGCGCAGCACCAGGCCGCCTCCGGGAGGGTCGGTGACCCAGACACCATACATCTTTCCCGCCTGTATATGCCCGGCCATACGCTGGACCTGGGCGGCTTCGCCGTAGTCCACGATCAGCTTGACGGCGTTGACGTGCGCCTCGAACAGCCGACCCACGGCCATGTTGCCGCGGCCGATGGTGCGCAGGATGCTGAACAGGAGATGGCAGCCTTCGGGCTCGGTGCCGGCGCCCTGGCCGTCGAGGCTTCGGGGCAGAGGGGCCGTCAGGAGGCCGAGGTCTTGGAGGAGGGCGATGTCCTCATCCGGGAACGCTTCGTCGCGGTCGAGACCAGCGGCGCGGGCCTGCATGGCAGGAACGGCAGCGGCCAAGTGGGCCAACACGTCTGTGGGTGGAGCAGGAAGGTCGGCCATGGGGGCGCTAACGCCGCGCCCCCATGGCTGTTGCGTGCGCCGGCCGGGTTAGTCCGCGGTCGCCCCCAGCTTCCCCGCGAGGGTGGGCATCGCTGCCTTGCGCCGCGGGCTCAGCCATTGCTGCACCCGGTCCATGTAGAGATAAACGACCGGGGTGGTGTAGAGCGTCAGGACCTGGCTCAGGATCAGGCCGCCGACCATCGCGAAGCCGAGCGGCTTACGCAGCTCGGAGCCGGCGCCCTCGGCGATCATCAGCGGCAGGCCGCTCAGCAGCGCCGCCATCGTGGTCATCAGGATCGGACGGAAGCGCAGCAGGCAGGCTTCGCGTATGGCTTCGTGCGGGGTGGCGCCGTGCTGGCGCTCCCGGCTGATGGCGAAGTCCACCATCATGATGCCGTTCTTCTTGACGATGCCGATCAGCAGGATGACGCCGATGAGTGCGATCACCGAGAGATCATAGCCATTCACCATCAGCATCAGCAGAGCGCCGACGCCGGCGGAGGGGAGCGTGCTTAGGATGGTGATGGGCAGGATGAAGCTTTCGTATAGGACGCCTAGGATAATGTAGACGGCGATCAGCGCCGCGGCGATCAGGTAGGGCTGGGTGCTGAGCGATGCCTGGAACGCCTGCGCGGTGCCCTGGAACGTGCCGCGCAGGGTTGCCGGGGTTCCCATGCCGTTCAGCGCCGCGTTGATGGCGTCCACTGCTTCACCGAGCGCCGCGCCCTGTGCCAGGTTGAACGAGATGGTCACTGCCGGGAACTGCGTTTGGTGGCTGATCGACAAGGGCGCGATCGTCTTGTTTTCTATCTTGACGAAGGTGGACAACGGGACTGTCGCCCCGCTTTGCGCGCGGACATACAGCTTGTCGAGGGTTGCCAGGTCGCCTTGCTGGTCCGGGGGAACTTCGAGGACGACCTTGTAGGAGTTGAGCTGGGTCGAGTACTGCGCGACCTGCCGCTGGCCGAAGGCGTCATATAGCGTATCATCAATGGCTTGCGGCTGGATGCCGAACCGGGAAGCGCGGTCCCGGTCGATCGTGAGCGTTGCGGTCGTTCCTGCGACCTGCTGGTCGGTCGCCAGGTCCCGCAGCATCGGCAGGGTCCGCATCTTGTCGAGGATGCGCGGCGACCAGTCGTAAAGCTCCGCCAGGTCGGCGTCCTGCAGCGTGTACTGATACTGGGTGCGGGCGAGCCGGCCGCCGACGTTGATGTCCTGGGCCGCCTGCAGGAAGACGTTCATGCCCTCGACCTGCTGCAACTTGCCGCGCAGGCGGGCGATCACGCCCTGCGCGTTGAGGTCACGCTGTTCGAACGGCTTGAGGTTGATCCAGATGCGTCCGTTGTTGCCGGTCTGGCCGCCCAGCCCGGCGCCGATGCTGGACGATACCGAGCCGACGGCCGGGTCTGCCGAGATGATTGCGGCAGCTGCCTGCTGCCGGCGCCCCATCTCGAAGAACGATACATCCTGCCCGGCCTCGGTCAGCCCGACCAGCACGCCGGTGTCCTGGTTGGGGAAGAAGCCCTTGGGGATCTGCGTGTAAAGGTAGGCGGTGCAGGCCAGGGTGCCGAAGAACACCATCAAGGTCACGAACTGGAACCGCAGCGCTATGTCCAGCGTGCGGCGGTAGCCGCCGAGCAGCAGCTCGAAGAACCGCTCGATCACACGATACAGCAGGCCGTGCTGCGCCGTGTGGTGCTTGAGGAAGCGGGAGCACATCATCGGGGTGAGCGTCAGGGACACGACGGCCGAAACGAGAACCGTGAGGGCCACGGTCATCGCGAACTCGCGGAACAGGCGGCCGACGATGCCGCCCATCAGCAGCAGCGGGATGAACACCGCGACCAGGGACAAGCTGATGGAGATGATGGTGAAGCCGATTTCGCCGGCGCCCTTCAGGGCGGCCTCGCGCGGGTTCATGCCCTCCTCGATGTGGCGGTAGATGTTCTCCAGCATGACGATGGCGTCGTCCACGACGAAGCCGACGGCGATGGTCAAGGCCATCAGGGTCAGGTTGTTCAGGCTGTAGCCGCACAGGAACATCAGCGCGAAGGTGCCGACCAGGGCGAGGGGGACCGTGACGCTGGGGATGATCGTCGCCCAGACGTTGCGCAGGAACAGGAAGATGACCATCACGACCAGGGCGATGGACAGCAGCAGGGTGAACTGCACCTCGTGGAGGGACGCCCGGATGGTCACGGTGCGGTCCACGATGGTCTGGATGGTGATGGAGGGTGGGATGGCCGCGCGCAGCTTGGGCAGGGCGTTCTTGATCCGCTCGACGGTGTCGATGACGTTGGCGCCGGGCTGCTTGAAGATCAGGAGCTGGATGCCGCGGTTACCGTTCTGCCAGCCGGCGAGGCGCGCGTTCTCCGGTCCGTCCACGGCGACGCCGATGTCGCGCACACGGACGGGGCCGCCGTTGCGGTAAGCTAGGATCACGTCGTTGTAGTCGGTGGCCCGGGTGAGCTGGTCGTTGGCGTAGATCGCGAACGTCCGCAGGTCCCCGTCCACCGAGCCCTTCGGTGCATCCACGGTGGCGTTGACCAGCATGTTGCGGACGTCTTCGAGCGTCAGGCCCATGGCGGCGACGCGGCCGGGGTCCACCTGGACGCGGATTGCGCGCTTTTGCTCGCCGCCGATGGTGACCTGGGAGACGCCGCCGATCTGGCTGATCTGCTGGCTCAAGATGTTGTCGGCGTAGTCGTCCACCTCGATCAGCGGCAGCACGTCGGATTGTACCGCTAGAATCAGGATCGGGCTGTCGGCCGGGTGGACCTTGCGGAACAGGGGGGGGTTGGGGAGGTTTTTCGGCAGTTGGCCGCCGGCGTTGTTGATGGCGGCCTGCACGTCCAGGGCGGCGGCGTCTATGCTGCGGTCCAGGTCGAACTGCACCACGACCTGGGACGAGCCGCCGACGCTGATGCTGGTCATCTGAGCGACGCCGGAGATCTGGGCGAACTGGCGTTCCAGCGGCTGTGCGACGGTGGATGCCATGGTTTCCGGGCTGGCGCCGGGCAGGGCGGCGGTGACCTGGATGGTGGGGAACTCGACCCGGGGAAGCGGGGCCACCGGCAGCAGCGGGTAGGCGGCGATCCCCACCAGCATGATGGCGGCCATCAGCAGGGAGGTCGCAACGGGCCGATTAATGAACGGGGTCGAAATGCTCATGGGCTAGCCTCCGTGCGGCGTCAGTTGGGCCGCTTAGCTGGCCGGCTTCGTGTCAGTCACGCTTACGCGAGCACCGTTGGACAGCCGGGACTGTCCTGCCAGCACCACACGCTCATTCCCATCCAGGCCCTTGGCGATCACCGCCACCGTGCCGTCGTCCTGGTCAACCTCGACCGTCTTAGCAAATGCCGTGCCATCCGGCTTGACGATATAGACATATAGGCCGTTGGCGCCGCGTTCGACTGTTTGGGACGGCACCGTCAGCGCGTTGGTGCGCAGGTCCAGGCGCATGCGCACGTTCACGAACTGCCCGGGCCACAGGTTGTCGTCGGCGTTGGCGAACACGGCCTTCAGCTTGATCGTGCCGGTTGCGGCATCGATGCTGCTGTCCAGGGTCAACAGCTCGCCTTCGCTGAGCTTGGTGCGGTCGTCGCTGCTGTAGGCTGCGACTGGCAGCTTGGTCCGGCGCATGGCGGCCTGCACTTTCGGCAGGATGTCCTGCGGCAGGGTGAATACCAGGGAGATCGGGTGGATTTGCGCGACCGTCACGATCCCCGTCGTGGCGGGATCGGCGGCGCGGATGTAGTTGCCGGCGTCCACCTGGCGCAGCCCGACCCGGCCCTCGATCGGCGAGGTGATCCGGGTGAAGTCGAGGTTGAGCGCTGCGGCGGAGATTGAGGCGTCGTCGCCGCGTACTGCGGCCTCGGCCTGGGCGACGGCGGCGCGTATCTGCTCCAGCTTTTGGCGTGACGCCACCTGGCTTGCTGCGAGGTCGGTGTAGCGCTGCAGGTCGCTGCGGGTGCTGGCGATGACCGCTTCGTCCGATGCCTTCTTGGCGACGGCTTGGTCCAGGATGGCCTGGTAGGGGCGGGGGTCCAACTGGGCCAGGACCTCGCCGGGCTTCACGAGTTGACCCTCGGTGAACAGCACACGGTCAAGCGTGCCGTCCACCCGGGCGCGTATGACCACGGACTGAAGCGCCTGGACCGTGCCGATGCTGCGTGCGACGACCGGGACGTCCTGCCGGTGCGGCACCGTTACCGTTACCGGCACGCCATCGGTTTGCCCGATTGCGGGGCCGGCGGCCAGGAACGCTAGGAGCAGGACGAAGTGCAGATGGGACGGCGCTGCCATGGGCGGGTTCCGTGACGGTACGATCTTTCTTTATTGCCTTTCCCGGCCAAAATGCCAGCTTCTTCTCATCGGCCGGCATTTTGCGTTGCGATGTGGCTGCGTCGCCCCGGCCGGCACCAGGTGCATGACCCGGCGCGCCCTCGGATCAGCCGCGCGGCGGCGTGATGGTGAACGCCAGCCGGGTCGGCGCTGACCGGTAGGAGTCCAGGCTGCGGCCGCTCGCCATGGTGGCGCCGCCCTGCATCGGGATGATCCGCGCCGACGCAGCGCTTTGCGCCGCAAAGCTTGCAGCGATTGGCGATGCCGGCCGTGGTTGCGGTTGCGGTTGCGGTTGAAGAGGTGGCGCAGGCGTGCCGGCAGGGGCTGGCCGGCCCCAGATGGCCAGCACCTTGCGGGCATAATCGCCACCGATTTCGGGCGTCAGTGAATGGTAGCCGGCCGTAGCCGCTGGCCAGGACCCGGTCTGCGCCAGGAGCTGGAGCAGGAATTTCGCGGCGTAGGCGGCGTTTGCCGTGGGGTCGAACGCCTCGTCCAGGGATGCGAAGGCGCTCGCGTGATACATGAGGTTGACCTGCATGCAGCCCACGTCAATGGACCGTACGCCGCGGGCGCGGAGGGCGTTGACGGCGGCGATGGCCTCGGCCTTGGTGGCGTAGTAAGAGCCGACGCCCTCCGCATTGATGGTCCAGGGATAGGCCGACATGACGCCGTCCGCGGCCCGCCGTCCGCTTTCCATGATGCCGATCGACTGCATCAGCCGGTCCGGGACGCCCGCCATGCGTTCCGCCATGCTGATTGCTGCCCGGCACTGCGCGCCAGGCGCCGGCGATGGCGATTGCCATGCGACGGCCTGAGCTGCCGCGGGGACTGCGTGTGACGCGGCGAGGAGGGCTACTAGGACCGGCAGGCGCATGTGCGCCTGCTTGCCAGCTTCAGGTAAATAGGGAGTAAATCAGGGGCGGAGCAGGGCCGGCGCGGCGGTTGCCAGGGCGGCGACAAGGGACGACAGGCGGGTGTGCAGCAGGTTGAACGCCGGGCTGCGCTCGAATCGGGCCTCATCCATGTAGAGGCTTCGCGCCACCTCGATCTGGATGGCGTGGCTGCCGTCGCGGGGGCGTCCGTAGTGGCGCGTGACATAGCCGCCGGCGTAGGGATCGTTGCGCCGGACGTCATAGCCGAAGCTGGACAGCGCCTGTTCGATCCATCGGGTGATGCCGGGCGCACAGGCCGTGCCGTGGGCGTCGCCGAGCACGATGTCGGGGGCGCCGCGGCCGGGTGTCGTGGCGCCATGGGTCGGCATCGAGTGGCAGTCCACCAGCAGGCATGCGCCAAACCTGGCCTGGGTCGCTGCAAGCAGGCCGGTGAGCGCCTGATGGTAGGGCGCCCAGCATGCGTTGATCCGTTCCTCCGCTTCCATGAACCTCAGCTTGCGGCGGTAGATCGCCTCACCGGACGCCACGACGCGGGCGATGGTGCCGAGTCCGGCGCCGACCCGGGCGCTGCTGGTGTTGACCCAGGAGGGCAGGACGTCGGAGAACATTGCCGGGTCCAGCTCCCACATCTCGCGGTTGGGGTCGCAGTAGGCGCGGGGGAATGTGGCCGCGATCAGCGGTGCGCCGTGGTCCGGGGCGGCGTCGAACAGGTCGTCCACGAAGCTGTCCTCGCTCCGCCGCAACGCGGTCGCGTCCAGACGGGATGCTGCCAGGAACTCGGGGGAGTAGCAGCGGCCCGAGTGCGGCGAGGCGAACACCAGGGGCGCCGACTGAACCAGCGGGGACCGGATCAGGAAGGGCGGCGGTGCTACGGCCGCTAGCGGCGCGGCTATTGGGATTGGAAGGTCCATCGCGCCATTCAACCCTTGCTGCGCGCTCATGTCACCCGGCATGTCATCCGGCCTGTCACCCGGCGGCTTGCATCTCTCCCTGCTTATGTCCTAAGACGCGGGCCTGGATGGGCGCGTAGCTCAGCGGTAGAGCATCGCCTTGACACGGCGGGGGTCACAGGTTCAATCCCTGTCGCGCCCACCATCC
>CAXTOB010000123.1:0-14536 GCA_964245505.1 uncultured Acetobacteraceae bacterium
ATGTTTCTAAGTTGGTTCTGGGTTGCGCAGGTCGAGCTGGGTGATCTGGTGGCGGATGAGCACTGCATCCCAGACGCCGCCGGTGGTGGTGGGGCGCGGCGCCACGGGTTGGCCGGCAAAGGCGTGCGGCAGGCGCAGGCCGTGGCCGCGGAAGCTGATCCAGCCGCCTTGCTGCACGCGCCGCACCTGGTCGGGCGTGTCGTAGTCGATGGTGGGCAGCGTGTCCGGGTAGGTCGGCAGGCTGGCCCGGCAGCGGCTGGCCGGCACGCCTGGGTCCAGCGCCTCGTGCGGGCGCTCGGCGTTGCAGGTTTCGCGAAAGCCGTCGAAGGCGCATCGACAGGCCGCCGGGTCGGCGAAGCTGCACCCAAGCAGCACGTCGCGCTTGAGCGTGCGGTGGAGCCGCTCGTCCTTGCCGTTGGTTTGCGGGTGATGCGGCCGGCTGTGGCTAATGCCGACGCCGAAGTGCAGCAGCCACACGGTGAGCGGCCGGCGGCACAGCGCTGAACTGTTCGCACCCTCCACAAACGCAAGCCGGATGACCTCTGAACGAAGCTGCATGCATAAAACTTCCAGCCGACACGACGCGATCCCCCACACCGAACCAGGGTCCCAATGTGTCACCCATGTCCCCGAACACCTGTCATCCATGTTCCCGCCCTAAACACTCCCGGAGGAAGAGGGCCGGGGTGAGGGAAACAACCAGTGCGATCCATGCCCGTAGCAGCGCAGCTCGGCGCCGCAACTGGACCGCGATGACTCCGGCGACCCTCTACCTCCGGCAAACGAAGCAGCCACGCGCCCCACGCAACAGCCGCCCTCCCTGTCCCCTCCAGTGACAGCCGCCCCCAGTCATCCTCCTGGCGCCGCAAAGCCCATCCTCGAAGTGGACCGCCTGTCCAAGTCCTTCTCCGGCATTCCAGCCGTAACCAACGTCTCCTTCACTGTCGCTGCCGGAGAGATGCTCGCGCTGATCGGCCCCAACGGCGCCGGCAAGAGCACTACCTTCAACATGGTCGGCGGCCAGCTCCGGCCGGGCAGCGGCGCCGTCCGCCTGGACGGCCGCCCCATCACTGGCCTGCCCCCCCGCGCCATCTGGCGCCTCGGCGTCGGCCGCACCTTCCAGGTTACTGCCACCTTTGCATCCATGACCCTGCGGGAGAACGTGCAGGTCGCGCTGTTGTCCGCCGCCCGCCGGGCCTGGAACCCGTGGCGCACCGCCACACGCTGCCTGGCGCCGGAGGCCGAAGCCCTGCTGGCCCAAGTCGGCCTGCAGGACCAGGCGGAGCGCGGCGCCGGAGTCCTGGCCTATGGCGACCTCAAACGGCTGGAGCTGGCCATCGCCCTCGTGGGAAACCCCCGCCTGTTGCTGATGGACGAACCCACCGCCGGCATGGCCCCTGCCGAGCGCACCGGCCTCATGGCCCTGACCCGGCGCCTGGCCACCGCCCGCGGCCTCGCGGTGCTGTTCACCGAGCACGATATGGACGTGGTGTTCAGCACCGCCGACCGCATCCTGGTGCTGAACCGCGGTGAGGTGATCGCCGCCGGGCCGCCCGCCGCGATACGCGGGGATGCGCGGGTACGGGAGGTTTACCTGGGTAGTGGCAGCACGAGCGGGGGGCACTGACGCCCGCCCGCATCCCCGCGCCTCGGCCCAGCCGGCCCAGCTTAGCCGACCCTCCATACGGCTGGTGCGAACCGGCCTGTCAGGGCGGCAGCAAGGCGTCCACCAGGGCCTCCATCTCCGCTGCCACCCCGTCCGCGGCCAGTGCGTCACGTATCGCCCGGCGCTTCTGGGTGAAGTGCCCGGCGAGCGGCACGGCAGCGGCCACCGCCTCGGCCCGCCCCGCGGCGGCGGCCAAGTCCCGGTGCAGGGCATCGGCGGGGTCGTACTCGGGAATAGGCAGCGTCCAGACGAGGTTGTCGAAGTCCCGCTTATCCTTCTGGCCGTGCGGTTGCAGGTCCGTCACCTTGGCCAGCACGGCTGCGCTATTGATTACGGCCACGAGGTAGCCGGCTTCTTCGGGTGAGCGGGCCGGTGCCCAGTAAGCCTTGTGATCTACCAATGCGTTATCGGCGGCAATTGCGACGGCGCTGAGGCGGGTGCCTGCCTTCGTGTAGAGTACCCGGATCGAGGGCTGTCCGGCCTGACTCGTAAGCGTTCGCATATGGTCCAGCCGTGCGGATAACGTCATGCGTGGCCCCCCATTTGTCGCCTTGTTGCTGTTGACCGCCCACTTCGCCTCAATGTCCCGCAACCAAGCGGAAAGATGCCTATGCCCCGCGTCGCTTGCAGCCGCGGCATCGAGTAATTTCGGCCCGTCAAGCGGAATCACCGCGACAACTGGCTCTAACAAGCGGAACGGAGCGACCGTCTCCCCCAAAACGAGTGGCCGCAGGAACTGAACTTCGACTGGCCCGCTCGGTGGTTCCACCCCTGTCCAAGGCGCCTTATCCAAGCCGCCAGCCCGACCGCGCATCCGCGGTGCATCACGCCTGCTGCCCAAGCGGCCTATCGGCTCCGGATCAACGATGAAAAAGCGACGCGGAACGATGGTGGCACCCTGCCGGAACCGCGTCCGATAGGGCGAGACCCCTACTAACGTCCTTGCTCGCGGCCAGGGCACGCGGCTATGCGTCAGCGCCTCGGACGCCTCTCTATCATCGGCATCCCGTCGCGGCAGGTTTCCAATCCAGCGGTCCACCTCCAGCGGCATGTCCCACGGCAGCTTGCGTTCTCCAAACAGCACACAAGTGCTCGTCGTGCTTGTTCCGGACTGCGCACCAAAGATTGGCCACACCCGTTCCAATGACCACGCGCCCGTTACCGCTACGTTGACATGCGTCATACGGCCTGCCCGTAGCGCAGCGAATACCGGGGCGTTCAGCACCGCATACGGCAGCACGAACGCCAGCCGCCCGCCGGGCCGCAAATACCGTTCGGCACCACGCGCCCAGAACAGGGCAAACATGTCCTGCTGCGTCGCCAGGGAGCCGCCCGCCCACAAGCCATAGGTTCGCAGCGCCTCCCGCAACCGATCCTTCATCCCGGCGCTGAGGTGGCGGTAAACGATCCACGGCGGATTGCCGACCAGCACGTCCGCCCTCTGCTCCGCCCGCGACAGCCAAACCGGGCGCACCAGGTTCCGCAGCACGAAGGTCCAGATGCCGTTGCGCCCGGCCCGGTACAGCGCCTGCAAGTCCCGGAACGTCCCCGCCAGCGCGTCCGCATCCGCCGCCGACGCCCCCTCGATCCGCCGCAGCGCGCGTCCCACCGCCTCCGGCGCCGCATCGTCCAGCAGGCCCTGCTTCAGCGTGTCCAGCCCCTGTTCGAACACCGCCTGATCCTCGGCGAAGCCTTGCGGGATATGCAGCGGGCTGGCATCCGGCACCTCCACCACCACGTCCGCCTTATCGAGCGTGCGCCGCAGGTTCCACTGCATCGCGTCACCCAGGAAAACCGGGACCGTGAGCTTCGCCGGGCGGTCCTGCACCAGCCGGCCCAGCGCCAGCAGCCAGGTCACCCGCGCCAGCGTGACCGCGACGGGATGCACGTCCAGCCCGCGCACCTGGTCCGCGCAGGCCGCAAGTATCCGCGGCCCGTCCCACCCCGCCGCCTGCCCGGCCGACACCAGCCGCCGCACGGCATGGAACAAGAAGGTGCCGCTGCCGCACGCCGGGTCCAGCACGCGCTGCGTCAGCGGCGCGTCCACGGCAGCCGCCACCACGCGCGCCGCCAGCCAGTCCGGCGTGTAGTACTCGCCCAGGTCATGCCGCTGGTCCGGGTCGATCAGACTTTCATAGAGTGTCTTCAGCACGTCGGTCTGCACGTCCCGCAGGCGGAACCGGGCGGCGCCCTGGGCTACCTGCCGCACCAGCTCGGCGCCAGCACGCAAGCGGAGCGGCCAGTCGAAGAAATCCGCCTCCACCGCGCCCAGAATGCCCTCGTCCTGCAGGGCGCGCCCGGACAGCAACGCCGCCGGGTCGTCCACCGGCAGGTCCAGCACGCGGGCGGCAATGGCCTTCACGACGATGGCGAGGTAGGTATGCTGCAAAAACAGCGCGTCCTCCCCAACCGGCTCCCCGTAGGCTTCGCGCAGCAGCCCATCCCACAGGTCGCGCTTCAGGCGGACCTCAGGGTCCCCGCGCAGGGCACCCCACAGCGCATCCAGTTGCAGGCGGGCGCGTCCGAACGTCAGGCTGTTGCGGCCGAACGCCTGCACGACGGCGCGCGGCTCCGGCAGCAGGTCCGGGCGGTCCGTCAGCAGGGGTTCCAGCCAGGCCATCAGCTCCCCGGGCCGCGCCGGGTCGGTCTTGTAGCTGGCGACCTCCTGCAAGGCGCCGTCGCGCAGGGTGTAGGCGAGGAACGTGGCGCCGTCCGTCACCAGCCCGGTGACCGGGCGCGGGTTGCGGGCGCGCTTCGCGGCGTCCCTCAAGTAGTCGGGTAGGCGCGCATGGACGTCCGGCAGCTCCCGCCGCAGGTCGGACTTCAACTCGATGACGGTGGCGCCCCACAGCGTGTCAATCCGCCCGGTGCCGTCGAGCAGGTAAACCTCGTGCGCGATTTCGCTGTAGGGTGCGCCGAACCCGGCACGCAGCAGTTCGGTGACATGGCCGCGCAGGGCCTCATGCCGCGGGCGGGTGGCCAGGGCGCGCACCAGGTCCGGCAGCCGCTCGGCGCGCCATTCGGGGGTCATGGGCGCAGGATGCCCAGGCCGGCAGAAACCGCAAGGGGCGCCAGGAATTGGCCGCCAGGAAGGCGGCAAGTAGGATTTGGCGCGACTCGGACCGGGGTGATAGTAGGACCTGATGTCGTTCATGCAGTCAGGCGTGCAAAGCGATCTGTTTGGCGCTTCCGGGCCGGCATCGCCCGCGCCAGAACCCTTGGCGCCGGAAATCGAGGCGCTGGTGCGTGCCCGTCTCCATGCCGCGCTGGCGCTGGTGCGTGGCGCGGATACCATGCCTTGGCCGGACATGCTGTCCGTGATCCGTGAGGACAACGCCTTCCGCTACGCCAAAGGCTTGCTGCCGCCGGAGGAGGGCTCTGCCTTGTGGGCTGCCTTCGACCGGGAAATGGATCGCCTGTATGCGGTGATGAACGCCGGCACGGAGATGGACGCCGGGGAATAGCCCGGCACTGGCGCCCGGCTGCCGCTGCGGCCAAACTCGCCGTCGTGCTTCAAGTCTCCGCCTTAGATGCCTATCTCGGCCGCGCCCACATCCTGCACGGCCTGAGCTTCGGCGTGGACGTCGGCCAGGTTCTGGTCCTGCTGGGCCGCAACGGCGCCGGTAAGAGCACGACGTTCAAGACCTTAATGGGCCTTATCCGTCCCGCTGCGGGCATCATCCGCTTCGCCGGGCACGACATCGCAGGCTGGGAGCCGCACCGGATCGCCCGCGCCGGGCTGGGCTGGGTGCCGGAGGACCGGCGCATCTTCGCCGACCTGACCGTGATGGAGAACCTGGACGTCGGACGCCAGCCGCCGCGACCCGGCGCCGAACCTTGGACGCCCGACCGCCTCTTCACCCTGTTCCCCAACCTCGGCGGGATGCGGAACCGGCCCGGCGCGCGCATGAGCGGCGGGGAGCAGCAGATGCTCGCCATCGCACGCACCCTGATGGGCAACCCCCGCATGGTCCTGCTCGACGAACCCGGCGAGGGCCTGGCCCCCGTCATCATCGAGGCGATGGCCGCCGCCATCCTGCAGCTCAAGGCCGCTGGGCTCACGGTGCTGCTGGCGGAGCAGAACCTGCACTTCGCAGCGCAGGTCGCTGACCGCGCGCTGGTTATCGAGAGCGGGCGGATCGCCTGGTCCGGCACGATGGCGGCCTTGCAGGCGGATGATGCGGCGCGGGCAGCGCTGCTGGCGGTATAGAGCAGATTGCAGGCGGGTCCGGACGTCCAGCAACCAGATCCAATAGCAAGTCTCTGCTTATAAACAAATTTAGTAGGTCGTCATTGCTGATTCGATAGGCG
The DNA here is from genome assembly GCA_964245505.1 of uncultured Acetobacteraceae bacterium. Taxonomy (GTDB): domain Bacteria; phylum Pseudomonadota; class Alphaproteobacteria; order Acetobacterales; family Acetobacteraceae; genus DASWOJ01. The sequence goes on from CAXTOB010000123.1 coordinate 5,978, forward strand.
CAGGCTGCCTGTTCTGATCCACGCTCGGCAGGATCTGCACGCCCCACAACAGTACTGGCAGCGCACTAGACCGGTTTCGCTCAGTCTGGACGAAGACTGATCTAGACCGGAACGCCGCCGGACCTTCCTGGATGGCGGACGGCGGGAAACTTGGCCTTCGTTTACGTTGGGGCGCCATGTCAGGAATTATTATGCCAAGAAACGATCCGCGCCCTGTTCCGTTACGGACCCACGACATCCGACTTGGCCGTACGGGGCTAGGGCCGGCAAAAACCGGAGTGGAGGAACCGTCCAATGCGTCCGTCCCGATCTGAGCTGTTCCGCCGATCTAAGCGCGCCGTCCGCTGGCAAGCGTTGGCATTGGCGCTGCTGGTCACAAGCGGCTCTCTCGCTTCAGCAGCCGGTGGGGCACCGCCGCAAACGGTTCCTGTGCTGCAGATCCAATATCGTCAGGATGGCTACGGGCAGGATCCATACAGGCAGCCTCCGCCCGGCTATGACGACCAGCGGAACGGACAGGATCGGTATAATCAGGGCCAACGCGGCTATGACGACCAGCAGGACCGCGATCGGCAAGACCAGCGCCGGCCGGATGACCGCGGCAACCGCTATGGCCAGGGCAGCGGCGGACGCGCCGGCAGCTACCAGCAAAGCTGCGGCGAGATCCGGCAGAGTGGGTCCACCTTGTCGGCTGTGTGCAGTGACGGCAGGGGACGCCGCATCGAAAGCTCGATCGACGTCAACCGCTGCGGCCGGGGCGACATCGGCAACAGCCGCGGCTTCCTGCAGTGTGGCAATATCCGCGGCAACGGGCGGCAGGTGGACTGACCAAGGGCGGCTCCTGGCCTGACCCTTGCTCTGCCCTGTTGTAATCGCAGGCCGCCTGCGGCGTCGCGGCTCGGTGTGGCGTGCTTGCCATCGACATGCCGTGCTCACGTTCAAGGCCGCCGAGGCGTTCGCACGAACGCTGGCTTCACCGCGGAAACGCCTGCCGCTCGCAGGCCGCTGCGATGATAATCCTTCGCCAGTGCAAAGCGTGAGCGCGTCTGGTCAATTTCAAACATGAGCCGATGGTTCTTCCGCGTAGCGCACCGTTCCGGCTAGTCTCCCTTGATAGGCCCGCCAGAGGCCGCGCCAGGGGGGAAACATGATCCATCGCCGCACGCTGCTCGCCACCACAGGCGCGCTCGCGCTGCCAGCCTTCGCCATCGTCGGGCGCGCCAACGCGCAGAGCGCCTTCGATTGGCGTCAGGCCAAGGGCGCCAGCATCGAGGTCAACTTCGCCAAGTCGCCGCGCGGCGACGTGCTGCAAGCGCATCAGAAGGAATTCGAGGAGCTGACCGGCATCCGCGTCGGCGCCGAGCAGATCCCCGAGCAGCAGCAGCGTCCCAAGGTGGCGATGGAGATGGCGTCGGGGCACCCGAGCTTCGATGTCGTGAACGTCGGCATGCATGTGCAGAAGCGGCTGATCGAGAAGGGCCGCTGGATGGAGGACCTGCGCCCGCTGATCGCCAACCCCGCCCTGACCGCGCCGGGCCTGGACATGGACGATTTCAGCGCTGCCACCATGCGCGCTGCCACTGGAGCGGACGGGCGCATCAACGTGCTGCCGATGAACCAGGACCTGTTCATCCTGTATTACAACAAGGAGATGTTCGCACAGGCCGGGCTGCAGGCGCCCAAGTCGCTCGACGAGATGATGGCCGCCGCCCAGAAGCTGACGGATAAGGGCAAGGGCGTTTATGGCTTTACCGGCCGCGGCATCAAGAACGCCAACGTCGTGCTGTATGACAATATCCTGCTAGGCTGGGACCAGGAGACCATCACCGCGGACGGCAAGACGCTGCTGACCGACACGCCCGCCGCGATCGAGGCTGCGGCCTGGTATCAGCGCATCATGCGGGAGTGCGCGCCGCCGGGCTCGGTAGGGTTCAATTGGAACGAGTGCCAGACGACCTTCGGCCAGGGCCGGGCGGCGATGTGGTGGGACGGGATTGGGTTTTCGGCGCCGCTGGTGGACCCGGCCAAGTCCAAGGTCGCCGGCAAGGTCGGGTTCGCGCCGATCCCGATGGGGCCGAAGGCGCAGCACTCAGCCACCTTCATTGACGGCATGGGCGTCCCCGCGGCCAGCCGGAACAAGACCGCAGCCTGGCTTTATGTGCAGTGGGCATGCAGCAAGACAATGTTCCCGAACTGGCTGCGAACCGGGGCCGGCACCCCGCCGCGCAGTAGCTCCTACACCGATGAGGGCGCGCGGAAGGCTAGCGTGTTCCCGCAAGAATGGTTCGACACGACGCTGACCAGCCTCAAGATTGCCAGGTCGGGCCTGCCGGAGATCGTGCCGGTCACCGAGTTCCGCGACACCATCGGCGTGGCGCTGACCAACATCGTCGGGGGCGCCGACCCGGCGGCGGAGCTGAAGAAGGCAACCGAGGCGTTCAAGCCGGTGCTGGCGAAGTCGAACGAGGCATAAGCACCGCCTCCAGCGCGTCGCAGGCGGAGCGCACCCCATCCTCGGCCCGCACTTGGCGGCCGGCGAGGTTCGCCTGCGTCGCCATGCGCCCATTCGCCAGGATCGAACGTAGCAACCCGGCGGCACGGTTCGCGGTGTAGCTCCCGATTGGCAGCACCCGCGCCAAGCCGGCCCGCTGCATGCGGGCGGCGTTGTCGGGCTGGTCGTGCGCGAACGGCACGACAAGCATTGGCCGGCCCGCGCGCAGGGCCTGGCCCGTGGTGCCGGCCCCGCCCTGGTGCACGACCACGCAGGCGCGCGGGAATACAGCGGCATGCGGCGCATAGGGTAGTGCCAGCGCCCAATCGGGCAGGAGGTCCGGCAACCCCTGCGGGTCCTCGCCGGTCAGCAACAGGGCTCGCCGGCCGATCATCCCGGCAGCCTCCAAGCTGTCCAGGTAAAAGGCTCGCGCGGCATGGACGGCGGCGGAGCCAAGCGTGAACACCACCGGCGCCGGGCCTGATTGCAGGAATGCTTCCAGCTTCGGCGCTGGAGGGCTGTCCGGATCGGGCGCGTCGTAGAAGGCGAAGCCGGTTTGCCGCGTGCCGGGTGGCCAGTCGCGCTGCGGCCGGGCCAACAGGGACGAGAACATCGCTAGGTTCAGCAGCGGCGAGAACCCATCCACCCCTAGCGGGTCCGCCCGGTATGACAGGCCCATGTCCCGCCGCAGCGCACGTACCGGCCGTCCCCAGCGCCGCATGACCCGGTGCGCCGCAAACCGCAACGGTGCACCCACCAGCGAGCCCAGCCGCTGCAACGGTGCGGCCCAGGCAACCTGCGGCGGTATCGGCGGGTCAGTGGCGGAGAATAGGCCCATCGGCTGCAGCACCGCCGAAACCCATGGCAGGCCAAGCTGCTCCGCCACCAAGGGTATGCCCAGGGACAGCGGCGTGGACACCAGCAGGTCCATGCCGGGCGACGCCGCCAGCAGGTCGGCGACTTGATCCGGCACGGCAGGGGCGATGGTCGTCTCGAACACGAAGCGGGGGCCTCGGACCGGGTCCATCGCACGGGCCATCAGCTCCGGCGCGGGCTGGTCCGGCGCTTCCGGACGGAGGTCCGCCCAGCAAAGGCCGGCCGCTGCCACGCGGGAGCGGTGCAGCCGGTTGGTGGCGATGGTGACGCTGTGGCCACGGGCCTGCATCCCCAGGGCCACGGCCAGGTAGGGATGCAGGTCGCCGAGCGAACCGATGGTGGCGATCAGGATGCTGGCCATGCCCGCCCCAACGCGCCCCGGGAGGAAACGGTCAGAACGGCAGGAGTATGTCCAGCAACTGCTGGCCGTAGCGGGGCTGCTGCACGTCCGACAACTGGCCGCGGCCGCCGTAGGCGATGCGCGCCTCCGCCATGCGGTCATGCAGCACGGTGTTGTCGCTGGCAATGTCCTGCGGGCGGATCACGCCGCTGACTTGCAACTCGCGCAGTTCGCTGTTGACCCGCACCTCCTGCCGGGCAGCGACGGCCAGGTTGCCGTTGGGCAGCACCTGGGTGATGACGCCGGCTAGGCGGAGGGTGACGCTTTCCGCCCGGGTAATGGCGCCAGTCCCCGTCGCGTTGCCGGTGCTATTGGCGGACACCAGGGTGCTGACGTTGGCGGCGCGGGCCAGGATGCGCGGCGCGCTGGCCTCCAGCCCGAACAGGTTGGGCAATCCCATCGTTTCATTGCCGGTGCGTCCCTCGCTGCTTTTGTTGGTCAGGGCCGCGCTGTCGGTGATGCTGACCAGGACCGTCACGATGTCGCCAACCTGCGCCGCGCGCTGGTCCTTGAAGAAGGCGCGGCTGCCGGTGCGCCACAGGCTGTTGGCCTCGGCCGGCGCTGACTGGGTCCGGGGCATCGGCATGCTGATCGGGCGGTAGGAGGGCTCGGCGGTGGGATCGCTGCTGGGCGTCATGCTAGGCGGCCGGCCGATCTCGGACAGCCGGGTCAGGGTGCCGCAGCCGGGCAGGAGTAGAAGGGCCGCCAGGCCGCCATACAGGGCGGAGCCGCGGAGCATGTTGCGCCAGCCCGTGGGCCGGTGCTGGCCTTTGGCGAATGGCGCTGCGCTTATCCGCGTTACGGATTGCGGGCGCCGCGTGACGCCGCTCATCGTGCGGCCAGCCGCTGCAGGGCGAAGTTTCCGGCTGGGAGTGGCTGCGAACCCGGCAGCACGCGCGCCTTGCCCGGTCCGGTCACTTCGGCCTCGACCACGACGCGGGACGCCGGATTTATCACCCGGACGCGCTCGCCAAGCCCGGCAGGCTCGGTCGCCACCCCCGTCGCCGTCAGTTGGATGCCTGGACCGTCCAGCGCCAGCAGCATCGGCATGCCCTTGGTCACGAGCACCGGACGGCCGAGGTCGGCAAGCAGCAGCGGCTGGCCCGGCTGGACCGGGTGGCGCAGCGCCTGGCCGACCGCCTCGGCCGTCGTGCGGACGATCTCGCCGCGGGCCAGGACGGCATTCATGCGGGTCCATTGCAGGTCAGACTCCAGCACGACGTCGCCGGGCAGCATGCGCCGGCGCGGAACCGGCAGCTCCACCATCTCCTGGATGCGGCCGGACAGGCGGACTTGAGCTGACGGCACGCCATCCGCCGAGATGGACAGCAGCGCCGTGAAACGGCCGGTGCCGGCGTCGAATTGGAGTTGGGTGACGTCCAAAGAAGCCTTTGCCTCCAGCGGCACCATCGGGGTGGTGAAACCCGGAAGTTCCAGGTCGGCGTCACGCGGCGCCCCGTTGGCGGCCAGTGCGGCGCGCAGCGGCGCCAGCACGTCGTCCCGTCCTAGGCTGCGTCCGGGCCGGTCCAGCACGGCGCGGTCGCCCGGGCCGGCGGGCTGCCAGTCCACGCCGAACTGCCGGGCGATGGCGGCGAGCTGCGCGGCCTCAACGGTGATGCGGCTGCCCGGCGCCGGCGCTGGGCCGAGCGGGCGGTCCAATCCCGCGGCCTCGAACAGGTCCGACAGGTGCACGACCGGGCCGCTCAGGGTGGTAAAGGGTTTCAGCGTGGTGGCGGTGGCGGGCATCGCCAGGCCCACGAGCAGGCTGGCCAGAACCAGCCGGGACGGAACAAGCGGCTGCCTTCTGATAGTGGCGTCGCTGACCGTATCGCGGCAGGGGCCGAGGGCATTGGTCTTTTTACGCGTCATAATGATCACCGCAGGTTGGTCAGAGTGGATTGCATCTGGTCGGCGGTCGTAATGACCCGGCTGTTCATCTCGTAGGCCCGCTGCGCCGTGATGAGGTTGGTGATCTCGGTCACTACGTTGACGTTGCTGGTTTCGATGAACCCCTGCATGACGGTGCCAAAGCCGGGGCTGCCCGGCACCCCCGTCACTGCGGCGCCCGAGGCGGCGCTGGCGAGCAACAGGTTACCGCCCTGCGCATCCAGCCCGGCGTCGTTCGGGAAGGTCGCCAACTGCACCGTTCCCACGGTCTGCGGCGCCGTGGTACCGTCTATTTTGACCTGCACCTCACCGGCGTTGTTGATCGTCACGTCCTTGGCGTTGGCCGGGATGGTGATGCCGGGCGCTACCGGATAGCCGTCGGCCGTCACGATCTGCCCCTCGGGCGAAAGGCTGAAGGTGCCGTCGCGGGTATAGGCCGTCTCACCGCTCGGCAGCGTCACCTGGAAATGACCGTTGCCCTGGATCGCCAGGTCAAGGCTGTTGCTGGTCTGCTGCAGGGCGCCTTGCTCGTTGATGCGGTAGATCGCCGCAGTTTTTACGCCCAGCCCGACCTGTGCGCCGGACGGCACGACCGTGCCGCTGTCCGAGCTGTTGGCGCCGACCCGGCGCAGGTTCTGGTAGATCAGGTCCTGGAACTCGGCCCGGCGGCGCTTGAACCCCGTCGTGGTCATGTTGGCGATGTTGTTGCTGATGACCTCCACGTTGGTCTGCTGCGCCTGCATCCCGGTGCCGGCGATATCGAGCGAGCGCATGGGTTAGGTGCTCTGCTTGCTGATCTTGTCCATCGCGGACTGCATCCGGTCGGCCTCGCCCTGCACGAGCTGGCTGGTGAACTGGAACTGCCGAAGGTCATTCATCATACGCGTCATCTCCATGACCGGCTGCACGTTGCTGTCCTCGACGGCGCCCTGGATTATCTGCGGCTGGGCGACGGGGGTAGTCGGGCCGTCGGCGCGCAGGGTCCGTGCACCTTCGGCGGTCATGCGGTTGGGGTCGTCCGGCTGGACGAGGCCGATCTGGCCCAAGCTGCCGTTCTGGCTGCTGATGTTGCCATCCGCGGTGATGGTGATGTTGGTATCCGCCGCCGACAGCCGCACCGGCTGGCCCACCCGGTCCAGCAGCGCGTTGCCGTCGGCGTCGCCGAGCCGCCCGTCCGGCATCGGCGTGAACCGCCCGGCGCGGGTCAGCCGCGGCCCGCGCGGCGTGTCCACCGTAAAGTAGCCGTTGCCGTCAACAGCCAAGTCCAGCTGGTTGCCGGTGTGCTGCACCGGCCCGGCCTGCTGTTCCCGGTAGGTCGCGCGGTCCTGCGTGAAGGCCACCTTGGCGCCGCCGCGGGGGGAGTCGGTGCCGGACTGCTGGCTGAGCCAGTCGCTGAACACCACCCGCTCCGCCTTGAAGCCGGGGGTGTTGGCGTTGGCCAGGTTGTTGGCCGTCACGTCCAGCGCGCGCTGCTGCGCAATCAGCCGGGACAAGGCGACGTTGGTGGTGAGTTCCATGCGGGTCTCCAAGACGTTGCAGGATTTTGCTGGGCGTTTTGCAATGCCAAGCGCAAGGCGCGTGCCAGCGCTGGACGCCTGCCGGATGGGCGTTTTCTGCCCTCTGCAAGCCGCCACTCGGCAGAACTTGCCGGGTCACAACCGTCACACACGCTTCGTTAACTATTTCGGGCCAGGGTGCAGGCAGTAACGGAGGTGCGGCGCATGACGAAGGCGGCGGCGGAAGGGGCGGCGGACGGCGCCGCCAAGAAGGGCGGCAAGAAGAAGCTGCTGCTGATCCTGGTGCCCGTCCTGCTGCTGGGCGGCGGCGCGGGCGCGGGGTTTTCCGGCGTGCTGCCGCGGCTGCTCGGCCACGGCGAGGACGCGGCGCACGCGGAACATGCTGAGCATGGGGAACACGGCGCCCCGGCCGGGGAGAAGGGCGGCGAAAAGGCGGAGGCAGCGAAGGCGCCAGCCTTTATGGACCTGCCCGACATCGTCGCCAACCTGAACGCCGGTCGCCGCACCGCTTTCATCAAGCTGAAGGCGAAGTTCGAGCTGTCGAAGCCGGAAGACGCCGTCGCGATCCAGGCCGCCATGCCGCGGATCGTGGACCTGTTCCAGTCTTACTTGCGCGAAATGCGTCCGGAGGAGCTGCGCGGCACCGCCGGCACCTATCGTCTGCGGGAGGAACTGATCGCCCGCGCCAATATCGCCGCCCCCCCGGCACGCGTGCTGAACGTGCTGTTCACGGAAATGCTGGTCCAATAGCGGATTAGGAAGGAGATCCCAGAATGGGAACGTTGGATTGGGTGCTGGAGATCGTGCTGATCGGCCTGCTGCTGGTGACATTGCTGCACGCCTTGCGGTTGGAACGGGCGCTGACTGTATTACGGCGCGACCGGACGGCGCTGGGAGATGCGGTCGCCGGGTTCGACCAAAGTGCGCGGGCGGCGGAGCAGGGCATCGGCAAGCTGAACAGCCTGACCAGCGAGGCGGCGCAGCAGGTGGTCCGCAAAATTGAGCAGGCGTCTGCGCTCAAGGACGATCTGGCCTTCTTGGCTGAACGCGGCGAGCACTTGGCCGACCGGCTGGAGGCCGCGGTGCGCGCCGGCCGGGCGATGGAGGGCATGAAGGTGGCACCCGGCGGCGACGCAGCGCAGCGCCCGCGCAGCAGCGCCGAGCGCGACCTGCAGCATGCCATGCGAGGCACACGATGACCCGGCGCTGGCTGTCCATGATCGCGACCAGGCGTCCGAGAGGGCTGCCGGTATTCCGCCCGCTTCCCTTGGCGTGCTTGACGATGGTTCTGCTGCTGGGCGTCAAGACGCGGGAGGTCGTGCACGCCCTTGGTGGTGCTCCGGCGGCGTTGCTGAGCGCCGGCCGGGCCGTGGTGCCAACCGCGGCTG
>CAXTOB010000124.1:0-3430 GCA_964245505.1 uncultured Acetobacteraceae bacterium
GGTCGAGGAAAGCGTGCTCGGCTGGAAGGAATACGAGATGGAGGTCGTGCGCGACAGCGCCGACAACTGCATCATCATCTGCGCCATCGAGAACGTGGACCCCATGGGCATCCACACCGGCGACAGCATCACCGTCGCCCCGGCGCTGACGCTGACCGACAAGGAATACCAGATCATGCGCGACGCGAGCCTCGCGTGCCTGCGCAAGATCGGCGTCGAAACCGGCGGGTCCAACGTGCAGTTCGCCGTCAACCCGGCGGATGGCCGCCTGGTGGTGATCGAGATGAACCCGCGCGTGTCGCGCTCGTCGGCGCTGGCGTCCAAGGCGACCGGCTTCCCCATCGCCAAAATCGCGGCGAAGCTGGCGGTGGGATACACCCTGGACGAGCTGGCCAACGACATCACCCGCACCACCCCCGCCAGCTTTGAGCCGACGATTGATTACGTCGTCATCAAGCTGCCCCGCTTCACGTTCGAGAAGTTCCCGGGGACGCCGGCGCTGCTGGGCACCAGCATGAAGTCGGTCGGCGAGGCGATGGCGGTCGGGCGCAGCTTCGCCGAGGCGCTGCAGAAGGGCCTGCGCAGCATGGAAACCGGCTATGCCGGCCTGGACCCGGTGGAGCCGCCCGGCGACGGCGGCCATGACGCCTACCGCGCCGCCCTGTCGGCGCCGCGCCCGGACCGGATCGTGATGGCGGCGCAGGCGCTGCGCGCCGGGCTGTCGGTGGAGGACATCCACGGCATCAGCAAGTTCGATCCCTGGTTCCTGCGGGAGCTGGAGCGGATCGTGCAGGCGGAGCGGGAGATCACGGCATCCGGCCTGCCGGCGGACGCGACGGCGATGCGCCGGATCAAGGCGATGGGCTTCTCCGACAAGCAGCTGGCCCGGCTGACGCAGCGGACGGAGGAGGACGTGTTTGCCGCCCGCACCGCGCTGGGCGTGCTGCCGGTCTATAAGCGCATCGACACCTGCGCGGGGGAGTTCGCCTCCGCCACGCCGTATATGTATTCGACGTTCGAGGGCGGCTTCGGCCCGCCGGAGTGCGAAAGCCGGCCGACCGGGCGCCGGAAGGTGGTCATCCTCGGCGGCGGCCCCAACCGGATCGGCCAGGGGATCGAGTTCGACTACTGCTGCGTCCACGCGGCATATGCGCTGCGTGAGGCCGGGTTCGAGACCATCATGGTCAACTGCAACCCGGAAACCGTCAGCACCGACTACGACACCAGCGACCGCCTGTACTTCGAGCCGCTGACCGCCGAGGACGTCATCGCCCTGATCCGCAAGGAGCAGGAACAGGGCGAGGTCCTGGGCTGCATCGTGCAATACGGTGGGCAGACGCCGCTGAAGCTGTCGCAGTCCCTCGCCGCCGCGGGCATCCCGATCCTCGGCACGTCCGCCGACGCGATTGACCTGGCGGAGGACCGGGAGCGGTTCCAGGCCCTGTTGCAGCAACTCGGCCTGCGCCAGCCGGAGAACGGCACCGCGCGGTCTGCGGCCGAGGCCGAGGCGATTGCGGACCGCGTCGGCTACCCCGTGGTGATCCGCCCCAGCTACGTGCTGGGCGGGCGGGCGATGGAGATCGTGCACGACCGCACCGGCCTGCACCGCTACATGCGCGAGGCGGTGCAGGTCAGCGGCACCAGCCCGGTGCTGATCGACCACTACCTGAACGACGCCATCGAGGTGGACGTGGACTGCATCTCGGACGGCGAGACGGTCTATGTCGCCGGGGTCATGGAGCACATCGAGGAGGCCGGCATCCACTCCGGCGACAGTGCCTGCTCGCTGCCGCCCTACTCGCTGTCTCCCAGCACCATCACCGAACTGAAGGCGCAGACGGAGGAGATGGCGCGGGCCATCGGCGTGGTCGGGCTGATGAACGTGCAGTTCGCCATCAAGGATCACGAAGTCTATGTGCTGGAGGTGAACCCGCGCGCGGCCCGCACCGTGCCGTTCGTCGCCAAGGCGACCGGGGTGCCGATCGCCAAGATCGGCGCCCGGGTGATGGCCGGCGCCCGCCTCTCCGAGTTCCGGCTGGACGACGACGCCATCGCGCCGCACGTCGCGGTGAAGGAGAGCGTGTTCCCCTTCGCGAGGTTCACCGGCGTGGACACCATCCTCGGGCCGGAGATGAAGAGCACCGGCGAGGTCATGGGCCTGGACGCCAGCTTCGAACGCGCCTTCGCCAAGGCGCAGCTCGGGGCCGGCGTGAAGCTGCCGGACTCCGGCACGGTGTTCCTGTCGGTGCGCGACGGCGACAAGATGGGCCTAGTGCCGATGGCCCGGCGGCTGACCGACATGGGCTTCAAGATCATGGCCACCCGCGGCACGGCGGCCCGCATCAGCGCCGCCGGGCTGCCGGTGCGTATGGTGAATAAGGTGCTGGAGGGACGCCCGCACTGCGTGGATGCCATCAGGTCCGGCGAGGTGCAGATGGTCATCAACACGGCCGGCGCGGCGCAGTCGGTTGCCGACAGCTTCGACATCCGGCGCAGCGCGCTGCTGCACGGGGTGCCGCACTACACGACCATCGCCGGCGCCCGGGCGGCGGTGCATGCCATTGCGGCGCTCAAGGCGGGGACGCTTGAAGTCGCGCCGCTACAGTCCTACTTTCGCGGATCGTTTTAGTACGGCCTCGCCCTGCCGGGATCGCCTGGCGGGGCAGGATACCGTACTGGACGACCTTCCAGGAAGGCTCCGGCCTTCCCGAACCTTTCCAGCCGCCGCACCGCCCTGGTCAACCCGGCAGGGTGGTGCGAACGTATCTGGACCATTTGGCTTGGGGACGTTGCGTGCAGAAATTTCCGATGACCGCGCCTGGCCTGCAACGGCTGGAAGAGGAGTTGCGGCACCTGAAATCGGTGGAGCGCCCGTCGATCATACGCGCCATCGCCGAGGCCCGCAGCCACGGCGACCTGAGCGAGAACGCCGAATATCATGCTGCCCGCGAGCGCCAGTCCTTCATTGAGGGCCGGGTGATCGAGCTGGAGGAGATCGTCTCCGCCGCCGAGGTGATCGATCCCAGCACGCTGTCCGGCGACCAGGTGAAGTTCGGGGCGCACGTCCACCTACTCGATGAGGAAACCGAGAAGGAGGCGACGTATCAGATCGTCGGGGTGCATGAGGCGGACATTAAGCACCTGCGGCTGAGCATCTCCTCGCCGCTGGCCAAGTCGCTGATCGGCAAGAAGATCGGCGACACCGTGTCCGTGCCGGCACCTGGCGGGGACCGGACATACGAGATCCTGGCGGTCAAATATGGCTGATCTTCTGCTCCCTCTCCCTCCGGGAGAGGGTTGGGGTGAGGGAGGCCGCCGGCGCAATAGCCAGCCGACGTCAGCCCTGACATGACAAGCCTAACTGCTGGTGGCCTTTCCCAAACCCCCACCCACAACCCGCGGGCAAAGGAGAACCACGGCCACAAATGTT
>CAXTOB010000124.1:3440-14509 GCA_964245505.1 uncultured Acetobacteraceae bacterium
CCCTCACCCCGACCCTCTCCCGGAGGGAAAGGGAGCAGCAGGGCATCATTGGTTTTGCCGATGTGCAGGCTGCGGCGGAGCGCATTGCTGGGCGCGTCCTGCGCACCCCTGCCCTCCCATCCGACGCCGTCAGCCGCGCCACCGGCGCGCAGGTCACGCTGAAGCTGGAGAACCTGCAAGCCATCGGCTCCTTCAAGGAGCGCGGCGCCGCCAACCGCCTCGCTTTGCTGACTCCGGCGGAGCGCCAGGCTGGCGTCGTTGCGATGTCGGCGGGCAACCATGCCCAGGCCGTCGCCCGCCATGCCGGGCTGCTGGGCGTGCGATCCGTCATCGTCATGCCGCGCCACACGCCCAGCACCAAGGTCACCCGAACCCGCGCCTGGGGGGCCGAGGTCATCCTGCATGGCGACAACCTGCTGGAATCTGAGGCCTATGCCCATGCCTTGGCTGCCCGGGATGGCCTGGTGTTCGTCCACCCCTATGACGACCCAGCGGTCATGGCCGGCCAAGGCACCCTGGCGCTGGAGCTGCTGGAGGATGTCCCGGACCTGGATGTGCTGCTGATCCCCGTCGGCGGCGGCGGCATGATCTCCGGTTGCGCCGTCGCCGCCGCGGCGATGAAGCCCGGCATCGAGGTCATCGGCGTCGAGGTCGCCGCCTATGCCAGCCTCAGCCAGACCCTTGCTGGCGTCGCCGTGCAGACTGGCGGCTCCACCATCGCCGAGGGCATCGCCGTCCACCAGGTCGGCGCTTACTGCCTGGAGGTGATCCGTGCCCATGTGTCGGATGTTGTGGTCGTGCCGGAACGCGTGGTGGAAGATGCCATTGCCCTGCTCGCGGAAGGTGCCAAGCAGGTGGCTGAGGGCGCAGGTGCGGCAGGCGTCGCGGCCCTGCTGGCGCATCCCGCGCGCTTTGCCGGGCGGCGCGTCGGCATTCCCGTTTGCGGCGGCAACATAGACGGGCGCATCCTGGCCAACGTGCTGCTGCGCGGCCTGTTGCGCGACGGACGGCTGCTGCGCCTGAACATGGACATTCCCGACCGCCCCGGCGTGCTGGCCGACATCGCTGGGCTGATCGGCAACTCCGGCGGCAACATCATCGAGGTTGTACACCAGCGCCTGTTCGACGCCCCCAGCGTCCAGGCTGCGGAACTGGAACTGATGGTCGAGGCACGCGACCCGGCGCACGCCGACGAGATTACGGAAGCGCTCGCCGTGCGCTACGTCGTGCGACGAGCCTGAGGCCCACATGCGATGGCCACGACTTGGAACGCACGCAACTTCCTAGTCCAAGCTACCCTGTTGCGGGATCGTGTGCCGGTTCCTGCCGTTTTTCCCTTTACCATCCCAGCGATCGGTCACCTGGAGGAGATACGGTTCGAGCAACCCGTCACCTTCTTCGTCGGTGAGAACGGCGCCGGCAAATCCACGTTGCTGGAAGCCATCGCCGTGGGCTGGGGCCTCAATCCCGAGGGCGGCAGCCGCAACTTCAAGTTTTCAACCCGCGCATCCCACTCGGGGCTGAACGCTTACCTGCGCCTCAGCCGCAGCGCCCGCCGGGTCAGGGACAGCTACTTTCTCCGGGCAGAGAGCTACTTCAACGTGGCGACCGAGATCGAGGCGCTTGACCAGGAGCCGGGTGGTCCGAAGATCATCGAGTCCTATGGCAACACCTCGCTGCACGAACAGTCGCACGGCGAGTCCTTCTTCGCATTGTTCATGAACCGGCTGGGGGGCAATGGCTTCTATGTGCTTGACGAGCCCGAAGCAGCGTTGTCACCGGCACGGCAGCTCTCGCTTCTGGCGCGCATGCACGATTTGGTGGGAATGGGATCTCAATTCGTGGTCGCCACGCATTCGCCGATCTTGATGGCCTATCCCGGCGCTGCGATCTATCTATTGGCGGACGGGCCACCCCGCTTGGTGGCTTATCGCGATACCGAGCATTTCACCCTGACGCACGCGTTCCTGAACCGCACCGATCAGATGCTACGCACCTTGCTTAAGCCAGACGACGATACGGAGTAGGCTTTAGAGCGGGTTTGGTGCAGATAGAAGCACCAAGCCCACTCTAGCTATTGTTTTTACGAGCATTTGTTCGGTCAAACGAAGCCGTTTGATCCGAACATGCTCTAAGCATCCGATGCCAGTCGGCCGAGCGGCAGGCGTTGCCTCCAGGCCTGGATCGCGCGCTTGGCTGTCCACCTGATGGTTCGGAGGCGGTGATGCGGTGGCGGACGCTTATTGCGACCGGCGGTGTGCTTGCTTTACCTGTCCTGGCCCGAGACGGCTGACGCGGCGTCGATCCTTGGCTCATACTGGCCATGGACCGTTTCTTTTCATCAGTGGGGACGAGGCCAGGCTGCCCCATGAAGACTACCGCACTTCGACAACAGACGCGCGTGATGGCCGCAGTCACCGGCGGCGGGGAGTGAAAGGGATCAATTGGCTATCCCGTGGCACAACTCCGCACCACCGCCGCCGGATCGCCGCGCAGCACTTCGTGCCTTGTGCCTCCGTCTTCCCGCACGAAACGTATGTCAAATATCTGCCCGCCCACCCGCAGGTCGCGCAACGTCACATCTGGCAGCCAGTCCGGCAGCTCCGGGTTGATCCGCATCACGCCAGCCGGCGCATCGGGCTGCAGCCCCAGCATCGCCTGCAACAGTGCGAACACCGATCCCGCCGCCCAGGCCTGCGGCACGTTGGCGCCCAGGTATTGCACAGGAAAGCTGGTGTCCTCCCGCTGCAGTCCCGAGTAAAGCTCAGGCAACTGCCGCTGCATGAAGAACCCGGCGGCGCGGTTGATGTCCTGCGCCACGGCATTCGCCTCGGCGTGGAAGCCATAGCGCTTGAACCCCAGCGCAATCAGGCTGTTGTCGTGCGGCCAGACCGAGCCATTCTGGTATGAGAACGGGTTGAACGACGGATTTGCCGCCGTCAGCGTCCGGATGCCCCAGCCACTCCACATGTCCGGCTGCATCAGCCGCTTCACGACGTGCGCGGCCCGGTCCGGCGGCACGATGCCGCACCACAGCAGATGCCCGGCGTTGCTTGCCACCGTGGTCACCAGCCGCTTGTCGGCATCCAGGCTCAGGCCGTAGAAGCTTTCAGCCTCATCCCAGAACACCTCGTTGAACCGGGTGAACAGCGTCTCGGCCTTGGCGTCCAGGGCGGCGGCCCGGCTGGCGTCGCCCAGCGCGGCATAAACCTCCGCCATGCCGCGCCAGGCGGCATAAACGTAGCCTTGCAGCTCGCACAGCGCCTTGGGGTTGCTGACCCGGGTGCCATCGGTGTTGACGATGGCCTCGCCGCTGTCTTTCCAGCCGACGTTCTCATAGCCCGCGCCAGAGCGGGTGCCATACTCCTGGAAGCCGTCGCCATCCCGGTCGCCGTAATCGTCGATCCAGGACAGGCATCCCTCGGCGGTCGGCAGGTGCCGGCGCAGCAGGTCCAGGTCGCCGGTCGCTCGCCAAGTCGCGTGCAGGACCATGAGGTATAACGGCGTCGCGTCGGCAGTGCCGTAATAGGGCGTGTGCGGGATCAGGTGCAAAGCCGCCAGCTCCCCCAGGCGCAGCTCATGCAGGATCTTGCCGGGTTCGGCATCTCGGTAGTCGTCGCGGGTCTTCGCCTGCCAGCGCCCGAGCACGTCCAGCGCCGCACGTCCCAACTGCGAGTCCAGGATGATGGTCTGCAAGGCGACGATCAGCGTGTCACGGCCGAACAGTGCCACGAACCACGGCAGGCCGGCCGCCGTAATGGTCCTCGACCCATCCGGACCCTCGACGGGCAGGCGCAGGGCGGCGATGTCTTCCACCGCCTGCTCATACATGCGGGAAAACGCCTGGCCGTTGGCTTCCAGCTTGAGAACGCCGGTCCGCCAGTCCGCCAGTTCCCGCGCCTGGATGCTGCCGGCGCCAAGGTCGCAGGTGATGGGCGCCGGGTAGGACGTATCGCCGTCGCGCAGGTCATACAGCAGCACGCCATCCCAAGTGGCGCCCGGCTTCAACTCGATGGCGAAGCTGATGCGGCCGTTGGCATAAACGGCCGGCGCCGGGCTGCGCGCGGTGATGCGGATCTCGCGGTTGAAATCGCCGTTGCGGTAGCCGGTCGTAAGCACGCCGTCATTATCCGACCAGGCACTGCTGATGCGGCCGCGGCGGACGATGTGGCCGGACTTCACCTCGAAGATATCGGCGAAGTCGCTGCGGACGGCGATTTCCAGGTTGAAGCGGACGGTGGTGCGGCCGTGGTTGGTGATGGCGTAGCATTCGTGCATCCCACCATCCACGGCCCGGCCGAGTACCAGAGTGAGCGACCGCTCCGGCACGTCCCCGCCCTCGCTGGCGAAGGCGCGGTTGGTCAGGAAAATGCGGGCGGCGTAGTAAGCCGGGGCGCCGCTGTTCAGCAAGTCCCAGGATTGCCCATTGGCATACAACGCATAGGCGCTGATCAGCCGCGTGTCGTAGAAGTACAACCCCTTGTCGGAAGGCCAGGACACCTGGCCGTCCGGCTCGGTGATGAGGACCGTGTGCCCCTGATGGATTGCGACCTGGGCGGGGCCGACCTTGATCTCCAGGGGCAATGGCCGCGCTCTAACCGGCGGGCTGGAAGGTCAGGGCAACGCCGTTCATGCAGTAGCGCAAGCCGGTGGGCGCGGGTCCGTCCGGGAAAACGTGGCCGAGGTGGCTGCCGCAGCTGCTGCAATGCACCTCGGTGCGGACCATGCCCCAGGCGCGGTCCTCGGTGGTGCCGACGGCATCGCGGGTGACTGGCTGGAAGAAGCTGGGCCAGCCGGTGCCTGACTCGAACTTGGCCGCGGTGTCGAACAGGACCTGGCCGCAGCCGGCGCACGCATAGGCACCGGCGCGCTTCTCGTCGTTCAGCGGGCTGGTGCAGGCGCGCTCAGTGCCGTGGCCGCGCATGACCTTGAACTGCTCGGGCGTCAGCATCTGCTGCCATTCAGCGTCGGTGCGGGTGAAGGCATAGGTTTCGGCGGGCTTGGTCTTGGTGGCAAATAGGGACATCGGGTCCTCCGGGATGTGCTGGATGACGATATGGGCGCATCGGCGCCGCGCGCCAAGCGCGGTACTCCCGTCCTGCCGTGCCGCGAGGGTTGCCGCTAGCCGGTAGCCCTCACCGAAGAAAAAATCATTTTGCGAGGCGCCCCGCAACCGGATGCCAGGCGCTCCGTATAAATGTGAGACCTTGTCTGACCCGCCGCCGCCACTGCTGTATTGCCGCCGAAAGCCGTAGCCCAGGCGGTGAGCTTCAGGGATCGCCCGCAGCCCTGGAACCCCGCGTCGGCGCGCCGGTCACCGTTGCTGGATGGACCGTCACATGAAAAGATTGATGCAACATCAATTATCATTTTGTTGCCGGTCGGTTTAGTATGACAAGGAAGCAGCCGATTTTACGAGCATAGCCGAATGGCAAACAATATGGACCGCCTTACCCTAGACGACCGCTTGCCCTCCCACATGATCGCTGAATTGGCGGACAGGCTTGTGGAAGCGCTATCAAACGGTGCCTCGGTGCTGCTGACCGGGCCTGCCGATCCCCGCCCCGTGTTTGCTGCCGCGGCCCGGCATCCCCGGCTTTCGCGGGCCACGGTGTTCCAGGTCGGCCCGCCGCTGGATTTGATTTCGATGCTGCGTCAAGTGACCGCCGATGCTGGCCTCAAGGACGCCACTTTCGAACAGGGCTTCAGCTCTCTTATGATGCCCCAGGCGGGATGCGAGCGCATCGTCCTGGTCGTGGCGGAAGCTCATCTGCTGCCGCACGCGACCATGCGCTACATCGAGTTCGCGCTCCACGCCGGGCCGCATTTGACGGTTGTTTTGGCCGGGCAGAATGGGCTTCTGGATCTGATGGCACTCGACGGCTTTGCCGGGCTGCGCAAGCGGATACCGGTGCACCTCGTGATGCCTGATATCGGCACGGCGAACACGGATTTTCTTTCCGCAGCCCCTGTGTCTGGCGCCGCTAACCTTGCGCTTACTTATCGGATGACACCGTCACGCCTGATCGCCTCCGCCGCTGCCGCTGCGGGCATGGCGGTCGTTGGTATTATGTCCTTTTCGGTCCCTACGCCCCAAGCCACGGTCGTATTGGCCGGGCCGGGTGCAGCATTGTCCGCCGCGGCCGTTGAACCAACACCTGAGCCGGCCAGCGCCCAGCCGGCCCCGGTGGCGATCACAGCGATCCCAGTGCCGGAAAACAGCACCGCCGCAGAGCAGCAGGCACCGGCCGCAGCATCGATTCCCAGCCCGGCAACCGAATTCGAACCTTCCCTCGCCGTCGAAGCACCCGCTGCTGCCGGCGCTGTGACAGCCAACGCTTCTGACGTCCCGCACGGGTCCGTGCCTGTGTCCACCCCAGAGGTGACAGACCCCTCGCCGGGTGCACCAAGCCATGCCGACGCTGCCGGGATCGCCGGTGCGCCGGTTCAGCATCAGACGGCACGGGCCGGAGCGCCTGGCGTTCTACAAGGGTCCATGCCTGAACCTGACCCGGAGGTCGCGGAGGCTCCGGCAGAGTCCGGGTTGCACCCGGCGATACCATCCGAGCCGCCTGCCGCCCTTCCAAGCCAGTTTGATGTTCCAGACCCCGAGATTGTCGCCGCGCCTGCCGCAGAACCGGCGGCTCAGCCGGCCAACACTGTCGGCGTGCTGCCGCCGACTACGTAACTTACGATGCCGGTTCCCGCGGCCAGGCATGTCCTAAGGCTACATCGGTTCCCGTCCTAGCTGGACGCAAACCGTGTCGCTTTTGTTGCGAGCAGAGGCTTGCGGTTGGGTCTGGTCGCTGGACGTTCGGACCCAAGTGCAAGCTGCTTTATATCCGGCCGGGGGTCATTGCACTGTCCGCCAGCCGCCGGTGACGTCGCGCATAAAATCACGGACGGTGCTGTTGATGAAATCCAGGTCCTCCGCCTTAAAGCCCGGCGACGCCGCGACGTGGCCCTGCACCGAAGGGATCGCGACGTAGCGCCCGGCTGGGATGGCGTGGGCGGCCTCAACGGCTTCCTCGACCGGGTTATACAGGTCCAGCGTGCCAGTCATCAGCAGCGCCTTCGCCTTTACCGTGCCGAGCGCGCGCAGGGGGTCGCCGCCGAACGCCGGATGCCCGTCCACCGGTGTGTCGCCGACGTTGTGCCGGTCATAGGCCCAGGTCTGGGCGATCCAGTCGTTGGCGTCGAAGCCGGAGCGCACCACGGCGTCCTCCTGCGCCTCGATCCAGGGCAGCACGTCCATCGGCGTCTTGAACTGCTGGCGCATCGCCTCCGGCGTTCGGGTGGCGAGCACCTGCAGGATGTCGGCGCGCAGCCGCCAGCCACCGGCGGGTTGCTCCGTGTAGTTGCCGTCCTTGAACGCCGGGTCGAGCATGAGGCCGCGCCGGGTCGCATGGTTGACGGCGATGGACCAGGCGGATGTGCGGGCCATGGGCGTCAGCGCCACCAGGGCGTCCATCATGCCGGGGTGGCTGACGCCCCATTGCAGCGTCTGCATCCCGCCCATCGAGGCTCCGGCGACGGCGACCAGATGCTTGATGCCAAGATGGTCCAGCAGCCGGCGCTGGCTTTCCACCATGTCGCGTATGGTGAAATGCGGGAAGGCCGGGCCGTGCTGCGCCGTGCTGTTGCTGGGCGAGGTGGTGATGCCGTTGCCAATGGCATCGGTGCGGATGACGAACAGGTGGTTGGTGTCCAATCCCTTGCCCGGCCCGATCAGGTAGTCGATCCGGTGATGGTTGCCGCCAATCGCCGTCACCATGAGCACCGCATTGGACTTGGCGGGGTTCAGGGTGCCGGCGGTCATGTAGGCGATGCCGAAGTCGTGGATGACCTGGCCGCTTTCCAAAGGCAGGTCGCCGATGGCATAGGTTTCGAGGCCTGGCTCGGCGCCCGGCTGGGCCGGAGCTTGGGCCTGCGCTGGCAGCATCGGGATCAGCAGTGTCAGCAGCGCCGCTGCCCAGGTTAGCCGTGTCATGCCCGTTCCCGCCGTTGTTTGTTGGCTGGGACGCTAGAGGCGTCGGTTGGATCGCGTCAACGCCGGGTCAGGGGTTTCTACCTGGCGCCGGCCAAGCCGAACTGCAGGCCGTCCATTCCCGGCTCCCATGCTACGTCCGCCCCTTGGCGTCAGAAGCTCTCGCCGAGATCTGCCAGGTACTGTGCAGGCCGAGTGATGCGGACTCCACGCCAAGGATGAAGCACCAGCAAGTCCGCATCACTGCTGACGAGGATCGACGCAAAAGCGGCAAGGACAAGTTCCAGATACTTGTTGTCCTTGGCATCACGGCAATCCAGCACGCGTTCGGAAGGCTCGAACCAGGCTGCTCCGGGCACGAGCATGTCGAGCAGTTCGGTCCGCAACGCCGGATTTACGAAGCGTGCCAGCCGCGGCCGGTGCAGCACCTCGACAATCTCGTCCAGCACCACCGTGGAAAGGGCAAAACGGTCCCGCCGGCGCGCGATTAGCAGCGCGCGCCGAGGCACGCTGTCGGCACCAATGGCAGCTCCAATCAACGACGATGCGTCGGAAACGATCAACCGCCAGCGTTGCCCGGGTCCCGCCGCTCGGCGTTGTAGGCCGCCAGTTCTTCGTCGAGGATAGCCTGGGTCAGCCCGCGCTTGGCAGCGTCCGCGCTGAGCCGTTCCATGACTGCCAGCAATGGATCGGCATCCTCATTGGGTCGCAACATGCGGCTGACCACACGGCCAATGGCCGCACGCGTGCGCTCGTCGCTTACGGCTGCCGCAACGTCGGCTTCAACGGGGATGGCGACCTCGACCGTGTTATCCATACCAGTCCTTTTCCCCATCCTCTATGCTCATCAGGCCGCCGGCAAACGAATGGTTACGGCGGAATGGCTTGGGGCAGGACATGAACGCCAATGTCCTTAAACACCAGCCAAAAGAAGCGCCGGCACTCGACGGCTTCGTATCGCCTATTTAGAATCGTCCCTACGCTTGAAACATACGGGTGGCGCGGATGCAGGACGAGATGCGTGCGTTGATCGCCGGGCATATTCAAAACTTCGGCCGTCAGATCCTGCTCAGCGATCAAAACGGGTGCTACCCCGGCGATTCCCACTGTCTGCCACCCTACTCCGATCAGCCGGTGCTGACCCGGACCCACTGAGGCGCGGCTCCCCTATAAAAGCCCCGTCGAAAACCACGGCACCGCCGCCACCAAGATCAACCCCAGCAGCAGCGCTCCGAGATAAGGCCAGATCCGCCGCATCGCCGCATCCGGGCTGACCCGGCCAATGGCGCAGGCCGCGTAGTAACCCACTCCGAACGGCGGCGCGAACAGTCCCACCCCCATCGCCAGCACCACCACCATCGAATAGTGCACCTCGTTGATCCCCAGCGCCCGTGCGATGGGGAACAGCAGCGGGCCGAAAAGCACGATGGCCGGGATGCCCTCTAGGACGCTGCCCAGCACGATGAACGCCGCGACCGAGATCGCCATGAACCCGCCGCCGCCGCCGGGCACTCCGGCCATCGCGGCAGCCAGGGCGCGGGAAAAGCCGGATTGCGTCAGCGCCCAAGCCATGCCGGTCGCAGTACCTATGATCAGCAGGATCGCGCCCGACAGGCACGCCGTTTCCACCAGCATGGGATACAGCCGGCCCCAGTCGAACCGGCGGTAGATCAGCAGCCCCGCCGCGGCGGAGTAGGCGATGCCGATGGTGCTGACCTCGGTGGCCGTTGCCACGCCCTCCACGACGGCGGCGCGGATCAGGAACGGCAGCACCAGCGCCGGCAGCGCCACCAGCAGCGCCCTCCCGACCTGCCGGGCCGTCGCGCGGTGCACCAGGGAGACATCGTCATCCCGCGACCGCCACCAGGCCACGACGCCCAACGCCGCCGCCAGTACCAGCGCCGGGATCAGGCCGCCGGTGAATAGGCCGGCGATGCTTACCCCGGTTACCGATCCGATGGTGATCAGCACCAGGGAGGGCGGGATCGTCTCGCTCATGGCGCCCGATGCCGACAGCAACGACACCAGCTCGCCCTCATTGGCGCCGCGGCGCTTCATTTCCGGGAACAGCACTGGGGCGACGGCGGCCATGTCGGCGGCCTTGGAGCCGGAGATGCCGCTAACGAGATACATCGCCCCCAGCAGCACGTAGGACAGCCCCCCCTTCACATGGCCCAGCAGGCTCGCGAGGAACTCGACCATCGCCAGGGCCATGCCGGTCATCTCGATCAGCAGGCCCAGGAACACGAACAACGGCACGGCGAGCAGGATCAGGGCGCTCATGCCCTCGTCCATGCGGGACACCACGACCGTGAGCGGCGTGCTGGTCGTGGCCGCAAGGTAGGCCAGCGTCGCCAGGCCGAAGCTGAAGCCGATCGGCACCCCCAGCAGCACGCCCGCGCCGAGCAGCAGCACGAAGAACAGCAGCAGGTTCCAGTTGCCCACCCCATGCAGCGCCGGGCCGAGCAGATACAGCCCGGCGCCCACCACCAGCAGCCCAGCCGCCACCAGCAGCACATCGGCCACCCGCTCCCGCAGCAGGTGCAGCAGGCAGGACGCCAGCATCAGCGCGACGCCGACCGGGATCGCCCCGGCACGGAACATGTTGGACCAGCCCAGCGCGGGGGTCTCGATATACCACTCGTCCGACGCATAATCGATGGCGGGCTGCAGGATCAGCAGCAGGAACAACGCGGACGCGCCGACCGCCAGCGCCTCCGCCCGTCCCTGCCAGCGCGGCGCCATGCCGGCCACCACCGCAGTCAGGCGCATGTGCTGGCCGCGCTGCAGCGCGATCACCGCGCCCAGCATCGCCAGCCACAGGAACAGGATGCTCGCCAGCTCGTCCGTCCAGACGATGGGGCGGTGGAACACGAAGCGCGCGACGACGCCCAGGAACAGGATGCCGATCTCCGCCGCCGCCAGCAGCGCCGCGGATGCCTCGACCAGGTGGCCGAGGGCGCGCCCGGCCATGCCTGCCCAGCCCTTCGCTGCCGGCCGGGCGTCCACGGCGAGGCTCATGCCCCAGCCTTCACTGGGCGGCCTTCACTGGGCGGCCTTCACTGGGCGGCCTTCACTGGGC
>CAXTOB010000125.1:0-14255 GCA_964245505.1 uncultured Acetobacteraceae bacterium
GGGCAGCGGGGCGTGGATGCAGCAGGCGCTTGCGGCGGGGCGGCGGGCGCTGGGTCTGGCTTGCACGTTGTTCCGCACGGCTGGTGCAGGGGGTGCAGCGGTGCCGGGAGCCAACGCGGGAACGGGGGGCGCTGCGTCCGCAGGCAGGCGGACGCGTGACGGGGATCACACCGTGATGCGCCGGGCCAGGGCTAAGGTCGCGTCGTCGCCTGAACCCTGAGGAGGATGTTTGGATGATCTGGAGCACGCGCTGGATGGCTGCTGTGGCCGTTGTGCCGATTGTCCTCGCCATCACGACGGTGAAGCTGCAGGTGCCGAGGGTCTCATGGCCGGACCGATCGGCAGCGAAGGCCTGGTCGGCCGCGTTGGACCGGGAGTTCGGCCCCGAGATGGCGGACTGCCTGCGCTTCGAAATTGAGGCGCGCGTGCCCCGGGCGGACCTGAACTCGATGCTAGCCCGGAGCGATGGCGGGGCCCGGCCGTTTCCAGTGCTGCAACGGCACCTGGACCGGGCGTTGGACCGGTGCCTCCGCAGGCATGGCGGGACGGACTGGGCGCTTGCAGGCTGACTGCGGGTCGTCAACGCGTCCCAGCCTATTGCTGAGGCAGGCAACTTCGGTTGCGGTCAGCCTGAGGTTGCTCCAGCGGGCAGATGGACGCTGCTGTTTCTGGGTACGGACTCCGCAGCGCAGCCTCGCAGGCTCGCCGCATCCTATCCGGTGCGCCCGGCCTCTGCCGCCACCTCCTGCGCCAGCCGGGTCACCGCGGCGGCAAGGCCGCTGCCCGGCGTGCCGGCCCAGCAGGCCTGGAACGATAATGGCTGCAGGGCGGGTTCGGCGGTGATCAATTCAAGCTCGCCGGCCGTCAGCTCGCGTTGAACGGCGGCAGGGGCGATCACGCCGATGCCGATCCCGTCCAGCGCCATGCGGACGATGGACGCCAGCGAACTGCTGGCGAAGATGCGCGGCGGCGGTAGGCCGGGGCGGCTGAACAGCTCAGTCAGCTCGGCGTGGGGCGCGGTGCCGCGGGCGTAGGTCAGGATAGGCCATGCTGCCAGGCCTTGCAGTGTCAGGGGTCGAGGGCTTGGCAGCAGGCCTGGGCGGGCAACCCAGGCTAAGGGGTAATCGCATAGCGGCAGGGACCGAATGCGGGGCGAGGCGACTACTCCCAGGAGGAACGCCGCGTCGATCTCGCCTGCCAGCAGCGCCGTCCGTAGATTAGCCGATATGTCCACTGAAATGTCCACCGCCACTAGCGGATGCACCTCGTGCAGGCGGCGCATCAGGGCGGATAGCCAGGTGTGGACGATGGTTTCCGCTACGCCGAGACGGACAGTGCCGCGCAGGCCTTCGGGGCTGCCCATCGCTGCCTGCATCTCGCCGTGGAGCGCTAGGAGGCGTTCGGCGTAGCCTAGCAAGGCGATGCCCCGCGGGGTCACCGACAGCTTGCGGCGGCGGTCGCGATCTATGAGCATACCACCAAGCATGGCCTCCAAAGTGGCGATGCGGGTGGAAACGGCGGGCTGAGTGGTGTTCAGCTTAACGGCGGCCCGGCGGAAGCCGCCGAGCTGAACCACCCAGTAGAAAATTTCCAGGGAGCGCAGGTCTATCAGGGAGATTGTTCCTGCGTGGTGTTTGAGGCTTTGGCTCGCCCGCAGAGGGTTAGTATGATGCGATTGCTTGCACCGAAGTGCCAGGTGTTCCCAGTCGTTCCGGGTTTATGTGGCTGAACGGTTTAGGGCCGAAGCGAATTAGGGCCGAAGTGAAGAGAAGATCACATTCACGTCCCAACTTGTGCAAGGCCTAGTTCTTCGGCTTGGTCTGTTTTCTGCTCCACGGCCAAATTTCCCTTGCTCCGGCCCTCTCCTGGAGCTACGGCGGTCACACATGTCCGGAACGATATCTGCAAGTATTTGCAAGACTTTACGTATCAAACCGAGAGCCACAAGTCCGGACCAGCCCCCAAAGTGCCGGTATTGCTGGACTTCATATCGGCCGATTTCGCCTTCGCGACGCTCCAAAACACTGGAAACATAAAGGGAAGTTCATTCCGGGAATGTGTGACCGCTGTAGCTCCCGGGGGGAAAGGGGAGAGGATTAGCTTGCTATGACGCCTTCGGACCAGTCGGGGACACTGCTGGTTGGATAGGCGGGGGTTGCTTCTAGTTCCTGGCGGGATAGGCCGACGACGTAGCCGCCTAGGCCGGTGTCGTAGGTCAGCGTGCGCCAAGGCAGGGGATGGTAGCTTTCGCCCATGCCTAGGAAGCCACCGAAGCTCAGGACGGCGTAGGCAACTTGGCCTTTGCGCTTGTCCACCATGAAGTTGTGGATTGTACCGAGCCGCGAGCCTTCGCGGTCGAATACCGCAGTACCCTCGACCTTGTCGGAGGCGATCAGCTCACGGGTTTCATTGATCTCAGTGTCGTCCGACATCACAACCTCCGTTGCAGGTACCAGAACTCAACGGCTGGCAGGTCATCGGGTTCTCGTCTGCACGCGAGTTCGGTTGCGACGCCTCATCTCGGCCTCGCGCGGGGGTGCAGGGTGAGCGGTCCCGGCAGCAATAACAGCATTGCGACCGTCTTGCCATGTTGATCCACGAACTCGACCTCATAGGCTTCATGTGGATGCGTGATAATATGAACAACCGTGCCGACTTGCCCGCACTGGAGACCTTCGCCCGGCAGTTCCGTGATGAGCTTGCCCCTGTCCAGCAGGTCGAACTGCATCAGCCCTAATCCTTCTCCAGCGCAGGGCGGGCTTCGAACCGCTCACCGGCGTCGTGCCCGGCGTCGTATGCGGCGGGGTTCACGAGCGGTTCCGCCGGGTTGCGGGTTCGGAAGCGCAGGTGGAGACGCGCCATCTCGGCGTCCACCACGCCGGCTTTGGCCAGCACTAGGCTGCGCCCGGAGGAGCCTTGCACCGCTGCGTCGCGCTCCGCTTGCATTGTCTGCAGGCGGGCCTGGATGCCCTGGGATAAGCCGAGCACGAAGGAGGTGTGCAGGGCGCGCCGACGTCCGCCGCGGCCGCGGGTATAGGCCGGGCTGGCGCGGAACCGGTTGGATTCGGTTTCGAAGGCTTGGGCGACCAAGTGCATCAGGTAGGTGGCGGCCTGCACGTCGCCAGGCAGGCCGAAGAAGACTTGGCGCAACCGACCCTCCGCGTCGGTTTCGAACCAGAACCGGCAGTCGAAGTAGGCGGCGACGGCCGGGCCGCACTCGTCGAGCGGGCCGATGCGGCTGCGGCTGGTTGCTAGCTCGGTGCGGGCGCAGGGTTGGGCCTGCAGTTCGAGGTCGGATAGGAGCAGACCGTGGCGGTCCAGCAGTTCGGCGATCTTGGCGGCGGCCGCCATTGCCTCGTGCTCGGTGCAGCCGCGGTTGGTGGTCTTGGATTGCAGGGCCTGGATGCGGGCCAGCAAGGCGCTGGCTGGCCCGCCTGGCGTGGTTGCTACCAGGTGCCGGTGTTCGCCATGCTGGCCCAGGGTTCCTGCTTGGGCTTTGCTCCGCCGGATTGCAGCAGCTCGATGGAGATGCCGTCCGGGGACTTCACGAATGCCATGTGGCCGTCGCGCGGCGGGCGGTTGATGGTAACGCCGCCGTCCATCAGGCGCTGGCACAGGGCGTAGATGTCGTCCACGCTGTAGGCCAGGTGGCCGAAGTTGCGGCCGGCGCCATATTCCTCCGGGTCCCAGTTGTGGGTCAGCTCCACGAGCGGCGCCTTGGTCTGCTCGGCCTGGCCTCTGTCCTCCGGCGCGGCGAGGAACACCAAGGTGTAGCGGCCGCCCTCGTTGTCCACGCGGCGGACCTCCTTCAAGCCCAGCTTGGCGCACCAGAAATCCAGTGAGCGGTCCAGGTCGGCCACGCGGACCATCGTATGCAGGTAGCGCATCATCTTCTCCCAGGGATGGTTGGAACAGCCCAGGACGCAGAAGCGGGCTGTTTGTTTCCATAGCTACCCCGCGGCCGGCACCCCGTCGAGGACCGCGGCAGCGGCAGCGGCTGGTGGAACCGGCGCCGGGCTGCAATGGAGTTGGCTGCGTCCGGGCCGGGGGTTGCGTCAGACAACGGATAAGGCCAGGTTCGCCACCACGGGAAGGGACGCTGGGAACAGAGTCTCTGGTGAGCCGTCTGTGGATCTCCCTCCGTGCCACGGCGGTCGGACTGCCACAAACCATTTTGCCAGCGATGCGTTCCTTGTGCTCTTGTTCGTCTGCTGACAAGCCAACCCGGTTTGACCGGGGAACAATAGGAAGGATACGATCATGAAGGTTTTAGTTCTCTCGCTCACTCTCGCTGGCCTTGCCGTTGCTGCACCAGGGTTGGCCCAGACAACACCGCGTCGTCCCACCCAGGCTCCGGACACCGGCAACATGGCCTATCCGACCCCGGTGCCGCAGGGCAACGTCGGGACGACAACTGTCGGCCGGCAAGCGCCGGACACCGGCAACATGGCTTACCCGACTCCGGTGCCGCAAGGGAATATCGGCACGACTGTGGTGGGTCCGCGTACTCCGGATACCGGCAATATGGCCTATCCCGCCCCGGTGCCGCAGGGCAACGTCGGGACCACCAGGGTCAAGTAGCATATCGGACCTGACCAGGCCCAAGCGGACTGGTTTGGACCAGATAAAAGTCCCAGGCTGGCGCTGCCAGTCTGGGATCACGATTGACCCCGGTTGGCTGCATGCCGGTACTGCCGGTCCTTGATGCCTTCTGTGCGTCGTGCCTTTGCCTCGATCAACCATATTTGCCTCGGACACCCACATCGGGGCTGCGGCTTTTTCTCATCCCAGGACTTAAAGTTCCGTGCGGGTCCGCCGCTGATCGCCGCGGCGGGGTTTCAGCGGTTGCGAGGGACTGCAATGCGTGGCCGAACGTTGCGCCGGTTGGGCCGTACGTTGCTGAAGGTTGGGCCGAGCGTTCGGGTAGGACGCCGTCCCGAGCGTGGCGACGTTATGCCCGACCCGGCGGTGGATGGGCAGCGGCCATTGTCCCGGATCATCGTCGAGCAACTGTTCAGCCGCGTCGCCGGTGCTTCGCCTGTCCAAGGCAATGCGCTCCGATTGCTGCGGGATGGCGACGAAAACTATGGCGCGTGGCTGGCCGCGATCGCCGGGGCGCGCGACCACGTCCACTTCGAGAACTATATTTTCCGCAATGATGCCGTTGGACGGCGCTTTGCCGATGCCCTGGCGGTGAAGGCGCGCGAAGGTGTGGCTGTCCGGGTGCTTTACGATTGGATGGGCTGCTTCGGCCAGGTTCCGCGGAGCTACTGGCGGAACCTGCGGCGGGCAGGTGCAGAGGTGCGTTGCTTCAATCCGCCACGCCTGGACAGCCCGTTTGGCTGGCTGAGCCGCAACCACCGCAAGACCGTCTGCGTGGACGGCGAGGTCGGCTTCGTTTCCGGGCTGTGCGTCGCGAAGGTTTGGGTGGGCGATCCCGGCCGTAAGCTGGCGGCTTGGCGCGACACCGGCGTGGAGCTGCGTGGCCCGGCCGTGATCGATCTGCGGGCCGCCTTTGCCCAGAGCTGGGCGGAAGCGGGAGGTGCGTTGCCGGAGGCAGGTTTGGGAGAACCGCCGGCGACGGCGGGAGCGGTGTCGCTGCGTGTGATCGGCAGCCGGCCGAACACGATGGGGCTCTACCGGTTCGATCAGTTGATCGCCGGGATGGCCCGGCGTTCGCTCTGGTTGACTGATGCCTATTTCGTCGGCACCACGGCCTATGTCCGCACGTTGTGCGACGCGGCTGCCGATGGGGTGGACGTGCGCCTGCTGGTGCCGGGGCCGTCGGACATCCCGGTTGCCAAGGCGCTGTCGCGTGCCGGCTACCGCTCGCTGCTGGAGGCGGGGATACGGGTTTATGAGTGGAACGGCCCGATGCTGCATGCCAAGACCGCAGTGGCGGATGGGCGGTGGGCGAGGATCGGGTCGAGCAACCTCAACCTTGCGAGCTGGATGGGCAATTGGGAGCTGGATGTCGCGGTCGAGGACGAGGGCTTCGCTGCGGAGATGGAGCGGATGTTCGAGCAGGATCTGCATGGCGCGACCGAGATCGTGCTGGACCTCGGCCGGGTTCATTCCAAGCATCACAAGGGCGGGCCGGCGCGGCGCGGCAGTCCTGGGCGGCTCGCTGCGGGCGCGGTTGGCCTGGGCAGTGCCGTAGGCGCCGCGATCACCGACCACCGTGCGCTCGGGCCGGCGGAGTCCAGGGTGATGGCGGCTGGCGGCGGGATCCTGCTGGCGCTGGCGGTTGCGGCGGTTGCGGCACCGCGCTTGCTTACCATACCGATTGCGGCCATCGCTGCCTGGATCGGGGTGACGCTGCTGGTCCGCGCTTGGCGGCTACGGATGTCCCGGACCGGGCCGCGGCCCGAAACGACGCCAATAGGGAATGCACATGCTGCTTCGGCGCGCCCGTACGCCTCAGATCACCCGGCGGACCGCGCGTCCGCCGGGCGATCCGATGATCAAGATCGTCAGTTGGAACCTGCTGCGCCTGACCGGCGCCAGCCTGGATGACGTGGCAGCACTAGCCCGGCGGGAGCGGCCGGACCTGCTGCTGATGCAGGAGGCGACCCAGCGTATCGACGAACTGCCATCGCGGATCGGCGGCACCTATGCGCGCGTGCTGCTGCCGGGTCGCATCCATGGGCTGGCGATGTGGAGTCCGACTCCGCTGCCGAAGCCGGACGTGGTCGTGCTGCCGTCTGGGGCGCTGTTCGAGCGGGTGTGCCAGATCATCGATCTCGGCCCGTTCTCGGTGGCCAACGTCCACCTGTCGCATGGACAGTTGCTGAACCGGCGGCAACTGCGGTGCATTGCGCAGGCATTGCCGCCCCGGGCGGCGGTGCTGGGGGATTATAACCTGGTGGGTCCCGCCATGCTGCGCGGTTTTCGCGATGTGGGTCCGCGGGAGCCGACGCATAACTCGCTGGATGTGCTGCCGCTGCGGTTGGACCGGTGCCTGGTGCGCGGGCTGATCTGCGTCGAGGCGCAGGCTTTGCTGCGGGCGGCGTCCGACCATAAGCCCATCGTGGTGCGGCTGGGCACCGCGGAACAACGGCTGGCCCGCGCGGCTTAACGGAGTAAATCCATTGAAATACCGCAATCTCGGACACAGCGGCCTGCGCGTGTCGCCGCTTTGCCTTGGGACCATGATGTTCGGCGGGCCGACCGATGAGGCGACGGCGGACCGGATCATCGGTCAGGCGGCGGACGCCGGGGTGAACTTCATCGACACCGCCGATGCTTATGTGGATGGCGAGTCCGAACGCATCACCGGGCGGGTGATCGCCGCCCGGCGCAGTTGGTGGGTGCTGGCGACCAAGCTTGCCAATCCGACTGGCCCCGGCCCGAACGATGAGGGGTTGTCCCGGCGCCATGCCTTTGATGCCGTGGATGCCAGCCTGTGCCGTTTGGGCGTGGAGGTGATCGACGTGCTGTATCTGCACAAGGAGGATCATGGCACCCCGCTGCAAGAGACGGTGCAGGCGATGGGCGACCTGATGCGGGCCGGGAAGATCAGGTATTTCGGTGTTTCCAACCACCGGGCCTGGCGCGTTGCCGAGATTTGCCGGCTGTGCGACCTTGCCGGCATTGGCCGGCCGGTTGTCAGCCAGCCCTATTACAACGCGATGAACCGGATGCCGGAGGTTGAACATTTGCCGGCCTGCGCGCATTTGGGATTGGGCGTGTTCCCGTACTCTCCGCTGGCTCGCGGCGTATTGACGGGCAAATACCGGCCTGGCTCGGCGCCCTCGGAAGGGACTCGTGCAGGGCGGCAGGACAAGCGGATCATGGAAACCGAGTTCCGTAGGGAAAGCTTGGAGATCGCCGAAACCTTGGCTGCCCACGCACGGTCGCGCGGCATCACGCCGGGGCAGTTCGCGCTGGCGTGGGTGTTGAACAACAGACTTGTGACTGGCGCTATTGCCGGGCCGCGTACAGAAGAACATTGGGCTGATTATATCGGCGCACTTGACTATTGCTTCACTCCGGAAGATGAAGGCGTTGTGGATGGACTCGTTCCAGCCGGCCATCCCTCTACGCCGGGCTATACCGATCCTGCTTATCCCCTAGAGGGACGTGTGCCGCGGGATGCAGCAACCGCCTGACGCAGCTTATTGCAGGATGCCTTCACCGGCCAGTTCCACCCATTTCAGCGATACCAGAGAGAGATGTCGGACCGAAACAAACCCTCGCCAATCCCCGCCAGCGATACGCAGGCCGTGGAAAATCAGATGCGCCGCGCCCTTGGCCTGCAAGGCTCCGGACGGCCGGTTGTGCAGCAGCGGCCCGACCAGGCCCGTGCCCGGCACAAGTTCGTGCAAGATGGTGGAGTGCCGGTTGTCGTCCTCAACCGTTCAGAAGACGCGACGGCGCCGTTTAAGGCACGCATTTCGGAGCTTGAAGCCTCTCTAGAGGCGGAGAAGGGTGCACATGCCGCTACACGGCGCGCCCTGCATGATGCACAGCTTGCGAGCCAAGCGCTGCAAACGCGCTTGACCCATGCCGAACTGGCGCATAGCGACTTCTTGGCGGCGGAACGTCAAGCCCGGGAAGCAGCCGAAGCTGCACGACAGGAAGCAGTACAACGTTTGGCGGTGACCCAAGCAAAGCAGGTACGCCGCAAGCCCGCTCCAGTTCCCGCTGCTGAGCGGGAAGCGCAGCCGGTTAAATGGTGGTTGCCGAACTATAAGGCGAAGAACAGCTGAAACTGGGCGTCGCCGCGGGCGGCAGGATGGCTGGATGGTTCCAGGGCTGCGCTGGTTGAATGCGGTTAACGATACGGCCTGAGTGGTAATTCCTGGATGGAGCATGCCCTGTTCGGAAATGCCCTGGAACCTTGGAACAGTTCTTTTCCGAACTGGTTGTTTTTGATTAATGGCACGATTGTCCGAAAGTGTTGGCTGGCGCACCCGATGGTGAAACAAACCGGTGGGCTTTGGCATCGGGTTAGGCTGGCGCGATGAGTGAAGGGCAGCGGCGAGTTCTGGTTCGGCCATTGGACGGCTTGCTCGTGCTATCGTTGGAGCAGGCGGTTGCTGCGCCATATTGCAGTTCTCGTCTGGCTGACGCCGGCGCTCGGGTCATTAAAGTCGAACGGCCTGAGGGTGATTTCGCCCGTGGCTATGACCGGGCGGTTGCCGGGCTGTCCAGCTACTTCGTATGGCTGAATCGCGGTAAAGAAAGTTTGGTAGCTGATATTAAGGCGCCGGATGATGCGGCGTTGCTGCACCGGATTCTTGGGCGTGCCGATGTGTTCATCCAGAACCTGGCGCCCGGAGCTACGGCTCGTTCCGGATTTGAGTCCGCGGAGCTGCGGCAGCGCTATCCCCGGCTGATTACCGTTGATATATCCGGCTATGGCGCCGGACATGGCGCCGCGGGCATGAAGGCCTACGACCTGCTGGTTCAAGCGGAAAGTGGGCTGGCGTCCATTACCGGGCATCCCGCGGGGCCGGGCCGTGTGGGGGTTTCGGTGTGCGACATCGCCTGCGGCATGTCGGCCCATGCTGCAATCCTTGAGGCGCTGATCGCCCGGGGAATTACTGGGCAGGGCGCCCGAATCGAGACCAGCTTGTTCGATGGAATGGCGGACTGGATGAATGTGCCGCTGCTGTATTATGAAGGGACCGGCCAGGTCCCGCAGCGGGTGGGATTGGCGCATCCGTCCATCTGTCCCTATGGCGCGTTCGCGACGGCGGATGGTCAATTGGTTTTAATCTCAATTCAGAATGAACGGGAATGGGCGCGATTTTGCCAAGTGGTTTTGGCTCAGCCGGATTTGCCGGGCGAACCGGGTTTCCAGGATAATACTGCCCGTGTCGCCAACCGTCCGGTTGTGGATGCCCGGGTCGCGGCCAGCATCGGGCTGCTGACGCGGGAGCAGGCGGCGGCGCGTTTTACGGCGGCTGGGACGGCTTATGGGTTCGTTAATGGAGTTGCGGAGCTGGGGGCGCATCCCGCGCTGCGCCGGGTTGATGTCGGCACGCCCGGCGGGGTGGCGTCCATTGTAGCACCTCCTGCGATCCGGGACGGAGCGGCGGCTCGGCTCGGGCCAGTACCTGCTATTGGGGAGCACGGCGAGGCGATCCGGCGCGACTTCGCACATTAACTCATGTATCCTGTAATTAAATATTAGTCGAAGAGTGTGCTGAGCGCGACCGAGCAACAATAGGCGATAGAGTCTGAGGCAACGTCGCAAGTAATATCAACTGGCGGAACTTCTGAATGCTAGCAAAAACATCGCTATTGCGAGCGGCTCGCGGCGTGGTGATCGAGGGCTGCACGCCCAGTTCTTACCATCTTGGATGGCTGCGCCAAAGCCTGCTCGCAGTGACAGGAGCCAGTTGGGATTTACAGGTCAGAACGTCTGGCTGTTGATATAGCGCCGGTGTGCGCGGCGGTTTCATTCATGACTTTGCCGAGTGTCAGCTGGTGGAGGGTTCAGAAACCGGTATCGTGGCCGCATACGGCGCTTTAGCGGGACGGGTAGCGCACGGAACTGGGTTCAGCGCCGGCATTGGGCTGCCAGTTGATGGCGGGCGCACGATATGAACGGCTCGGGCCGAGGCCCGGAAGGAGATCACCATGGATGGTATGTCCGTTGCTGCTGACGCACAGGCCGAGATCCGCGAGGGTGTGGCGCGGCTGTGCGCTGGGTTTCCCGGTGAATACTGGCGCAAGCTGGACGAGGTGCGGGGCTATCCCACCGCGTTCGTGCAGGCGTTGACAGAAAGCGGCTACCTCGGTGCCCTGATCCCTGAGGAATATGGCGGCGCTGGCCTGCCGCTGTCGGCAGCGGCGGCGATCCTAGAAGAGGTGCAGCGCCAGGGCTGCAACGGCGGCGCCTGCCACGCGCAGATGTATATCATGGGCACCATCCTGCGCCATGGCAGCCCGGCGCAGAAGGCGGAGTATCTGCCGCAGATTGCCGACGGGAGGCTGCGGCTGCAGGCCTTCGGCGTGACGGAGCCGACCAGCGGGACCGATACCACGGCGCTCCGCACTACCGCCCGGCGGGAGGGCGACGAGTATGTGGTGAACGGGCAGAAGCTGTGGACGTCGCGGGCCGAGCATTCGGACCTGATGCTGCTGCTGGCGCGGACGACGCCCCGGGATCAGGTGGCGAAGAAGACTGACGGCCTCAGCACCTTCATCGTGGATATGCGGACGGTTCGGGACCGCGGGCTGACGATCCGGCCGATCCGCACGATGATGAACCACAATTCCTGCGAGGTATTCTTCGACGACATGCGGATACCGGCCGCCAACCTGGTGGGCGAGGAGGGCAAGGGGTTTCGTTACATCCTGTCCGGCATGAATGCCGAGCGTATCCTGATTGCGGCGGAGTGCGTAGGGGATGCCAAGTGGTTCATCGAGAAGGCTAGCGCCTATGCGCGCGACCGGCAGGTGTTCGGGCGGCCGATCGGTCAGAACCAGGGGGTGCAGTTCCCGATCGCCCGCGCCTACGCCAACATGCGGGCGGCCGAGCTGATGGTGCGGGAAGCGTTGCGGCTTTATGAGGGCGGCGCCAATCCGGGCGCCGAGGCCAATATGGCGAAGATGCTGGCCGCGGATGCGTCGTTCGAGGCGGCGAATGCTTGCATCCAGACCTTTGGCGGGTTTGGCTTCGCCGAGGAATACGACGTGGAACGGAAGTTCCGGGAAACCCGTCTGTATCAGGTGGCGCCAATCTCGACCAACTTGATCCTGTCCTATTTGGCGGAGCACGTGCTGGGGATGCCGCGGTCTTATTGAGTGGCGGGGCAGACGGTTCTGTTGACGTTCTGGCGGGGGTTACGGCGATTCGCTTGCGGCGTGGCGGTCCCCGGGTGAAACTGGCAGTCTGACGGCCGCTGGATTGCCGCTGCGTTGCACGCTTCGCCATGGTGGCATTTGTGAACGGACCACGAGACGGCTCGAAGGCCGCATTAATACGGAGGATGGCCATGATCGCCAAGCGCACCCTGCTGCAATCCGGCCTTGCTGCTACGTTCGCCGCTGCGGCGGGGCGGACGTTGGCGGCCGATGCGCCGATCGTTATCAAGTTCAGTCATGTCGTTGCCCCGGACACGCCGAAGGGTAGGGGAGCCGACCGGTTCAAGGAGTTGGCCGAGCGTTATACGGACGGCCGGGTCAAGGTCGAGGTTTATCCGAACTCGCAGCTTTATAAGGACAAGGAGGAGGTCGAGGCGTTGCAGCTTGGTGCGGTGCAGATGCTGTGCCCGTCGTTGTCGAAGTTCGGGCCGCTGGGGGCGCGGGAGTTCGAAGTGTTCGACCTGCCGTATATCCTGCCGGACAAGGCTGCGTTGCGCCGGGTCACGGACGGGGCGCTGGGGGCTAAGCTGTTCAGCAGGTTGGACCCTAAGGGCATCACTGGACTGGCCTATTGGGACAACGGCTTTAAGATCATGAGCGCAAACAGGCCGTTGCGAGAGGTTTCGGACTTCCGCGGCCTCAAGATGCGGATACAGTCCAGCAAGGTGCTGGAGGCGCAGATGAAGGCGCTGGGGGCACTGCCGCAGGTGCTGCCGTTCTCGGACGTTTACCAGGCGATGCAGACTGGCGTGGTGGATGGGTCGGAGAACACGCCATCCAACATGTATACGCAGAAGCACCATGAGGTGCAGAAGTTCGCGACGTTGTCGGATCATGGCTACATTGGTTATGCGGTGATCGTGAATAAGAAGTTTTGGGACGGGCTGCCCGGTCCGGTGCGGGAGGCGCTGTCGAAGGCGATGACGGAAGCGACGGCTTATGCCAACGACTCGGCGCAGAAGGATAATGATGATGCCATGGCCGAGATGCGGCGCAGCGGCCGGATTCAGTTTATCGAGCTGACGCCGGAGCAGAAGCTGGCATGGCGCCGGGCGCTGGAGTCGGTGCAGTCGGAGATGACCAGCCGGGTAGGCAAGGACACCATCGCGTAGTTCCGGAAGGAGACGGGTGTTAGCTGACGCTGATGGCTGTGTCCCATCGCCGTTGCGGACGGCGCTGGTCTTTTGCCGGCGCGAGGGGCGCAGCGGTGGGAGGGGCCGGGGAGCGGCTGGCAATGTCGTTGTGGGGTTGGGCTGCTGGGCGGCCGGGATGGCTCACAGTGACAGTCCGCGAGCGGTAGGGGCGGGAACCGATGGCCGCTGGCTTGAAAGCGCTGCCGCTACGTATCCTGGACCGGCTGGAGGAGACCATCATCGCCAGCCTGATGGCCGGGGCGACGTTGCTGATCTTTGCCTCGGTCGTGCACAGGTTCGCGGCGGGGACGGCGCTGCTGTATCCGCTGGTCAGCGGGATCGACCTGACGTGGGCGCAGGAGCTGTGCATCTTCATGTTCATCTGGATGGCGAAGTTCGGCGCGGCCTACGGCGTGCGGACCGGCATCCATGTGGGTGTGGACGTGGTGGTGCGGAAGCTGCGGCCGTCGCGGCAGCGGGCGGTGGTGCTGTTTGGGCTGCTGTGCGGCGCCGGGTTCACGGCGGCGGTGGGGACCATGGGCGCCAGCTTTGTTTGGGGGCTGATGGGCACGGACCAGACCACGCCGGATTTGGAGTGGCCGAGTTGGATTATTTATCTGTGCATCCCGCTTGGGTCGTATCTGATGTGCTTCCGGTTTTTGCAGGTCGCCTGGACGTATGGGCGGGGCGGCGAGCTGCCGCACCATGTGACTGAGGTTGCGGGGGTGAATGACGAGGCCGAGGCGCTGGAGGCCGCCAACGAGGCTGAGCGGGCGCCGATCCGTTGAGCGCCGCCATTATCTTCGGGTTGCTGATCGCCCTGATGCTGACGGGGATGCCGATCAGCATCGCGTTGGGCACGACGGTGCTGCTGTTCCTGTTCACGATGACGACGGTGCCGATCGAGAGCGTCGGGCTGAAGCTGTTCACCGGGCTCGACAACTTCTCGATCATGACGATCCCGTTCTTCATCCTGGCAGGGACCTTCCTGACCCATGGCGGGGTAGCCCGGCGGATGATCCGCTTCACCAC
The DNA here is from genome assembly GCA_964245505.1 of uncultured Acetobacteraceae bacterium. Classification (GTDB taxonomy): domain Bacteria; phylum Pseudomonadota; class Alphaproteobacteria; order Acetobacterales; family Acetobacteraceae; genus DASWOJ01. Next base: position 13,986 of record CAXTOB010000125.1, read on the forward strand.
CTCCCTCGTCGGGCACTGGCCCGGCGGGCTGGGATTGGCCGGGGTCGCGGCCAGCGCGCTGTTCGCGGCGGTGTCGGGGTCGAGCGTGGCGACGGTGGTGGCGATCGGCAGCATCATGCTGCCGGCTATGGTGGACCATGGGTATCCCAAGGGCTTTGGCGCCGGGGTGATCACCACGTCGGGGGCGCTGGGTATCCTGGTGCCGCCGTCGGTGATCCTGGTGCTGTATGGGGTGTCCACCAATACCAGCATTGGGGCGTTGTTCATGGC
>CAXTOB010000126.1:0-14251 GCA_964245505.1 uncultured Acetobacteraceae bacterium
GCTAACGGGGCACGCTGTCCCGGCGCCGGAGGGCACCGCCGTGCCGTCGGTGAGATACAGCCCCTGCTTGAAGCGGGCGTCCACATCCGCATTGAAGCTGGCGAGGTCGGGTCTGGTGTCGAACCACAGCGCGCCGCTGCCCGGCCGGTAGATGCCGGCCCACCGGGTCCCGCCGCCCTCCTGGTATGCGGTGACCGCGGTCAGATACAGCCCCTGCTTGAAGCGTGCGTCCACGTCGGCGTTGAAGCTCGCGAGGTCCGGCCGCGTATCGAACCACAGTGCGCCGCTATCCCGACGGTAAACCCCAGCCCACCGGGTCTGACCGCCGATGTTGAACGTCGTGACGTCGGTGAGATACAGCCCCTGCTTGAAGCGTGCGTCCACGTCGGCGTTGAAGCTGGCGAGGTCCGGCCTGGTGTCGAACCACAGCGCGCCGCTGCCCGGCCGGTAGATGCCGGCCCAGCCCAGCTCACGCGTGAACAGCGGGCCGACGCAGCCTTTGGCGCTGTTGGACCAGTACTGCTCGACCTGCCAGTCGCCATAGGCCACGGTGCCGTTCTGCTCGCACAGGTCGCCGATCTCGCAGCCGTTGCTTGCTGTCCAGCCCTGGCCGTCGCGGTCGCTGAATGCCTCGGCAAGCTCGTGGCTGACGCAGAAGCTGATCGAGTTCACGAAATCCTTGCCGGCCGCCGCCTTGCTGTAACCCTGGACGACGGCCCAGAACACGTCGTCGTTCGCCGACGCGGGGTTGAGCTTCGTGTGCTGGTGGTAGCCGCAGAAGCCGCTGGTGATGCTGCCGAGGGTGAGTGCGGTCGTGCTGGGGGCGAAGATCAGGTAAACATGGCTGGTGTCGTTCACCGCTGGCTTGACCGGCACCGTGCCGTCCCCGATCCAGCCGGTGAGGGTGGCGGCAAGCTGGGTGTCGGTCAGCGAGGCCGGGGCAGGGTGGGCCTTCAGATCGATCACGACGGAGCCGGCGAACGAGCCGAAGCCCACGCCATAGTCGCGCAGGCCGATCATGTAGGCCCCGCTGACCAGCTCACCGATGAACTGGTTCATGCTGGCGACCGCGCCGGGGTTGCCTCCGAAGTAGGGGTCCCAATAGATCGCGAACACGGCCGGGTGCGGGATGACGTGCCCCTTGTTCACGGCGACTCCCCCAGTGAAGCCGTGGCAGGGATCGTTGACCCCTGCATGTACGTCCTGCGGCAGCAGGTCTTGCAACGAGGAAAGATCGGCCGCCAGGCGCGGGGATGATGGCTTGGAAATATCGTTCACGGCGTAGCCTCCATGCGACATGAGAGACTGGGCAAAATCAGGGACCGGGCAGAAGCCGCGTGTGCCCCGCACCCCGCGTTTAGGGTGCGGGAATGAGCCACGTTACGGCGGTGTTTGTATTCCGCGCAGTGACGCGCATCACACTGGAAGCATCCGGCAAGGGCCTGTGCTACGTCGAGGCATAAGACGCGTCATCTCGGCCCATATGCGCCGGCGCGACGCGGTTCATCTGCCCGTCCCGGGCTGTTTCGTGCTTGGGACCACGCCTCATGAGGCGGTCGTATTCGGCAATAGGGACTGGCGACCGCTCAGGCCGGGTTAGGTGCGGGGCGTCGTCAGGCCCATTCGGCATGGAATCGCCCAGAGAATGCGGACCGGAATATTCCGGTGCATTCCTAACCCAACTTGTCTTGACGTGTCCGGAGAGGGATCGGATATCTAAGCGTTATGAACACACGCCGAAGCCTCATCCGCAGACATGCCCTACTGATCCCAGTCATGCTGTTCCCAGCCTGTGCGGCCAGGGTGAACGAGGCCAGCCAGGCCGTGGCAGTCTCGACGTCGCCGCCGGGTGCTGCATGCGCAGTGGACCGTGCCGGCGCGCGGTTAGGGGTGATCGCGCAAACGCCGGGAAGCCTGCAGGTGAACACAAGCGGGAGCGAGTTGACGGTGACATGCAGCAAAGCTGGGTTCCAGACGGCCATAACTCATGCCAGCCCTAGTGCAGCCTACGGCTATCCACCCGACATCCGGCTGGAACTCGCCGGCAACCCTGGATTTCGACTAACGCCTACTGCGGCATATGATCTGCGCACGGCCTATCCAGTTGACCGCATCAGGATGCCGGCAAACGTGCTCCCCGACCCGGTGGCGGCGCACGCCGCTTCATATCCATACTGACGGGCTTCACAGGCGCAACCCCGCTGCAATTGCCCGCCGCGTGAGGCGGGGAACGATCACGTTCCACAATCGCGTTCCCTGCGCCTCGGGCGGAACTCAGGGGCATTTGGCAAAAGGACTTGGTCAACCGGCTCAGCCCGACACCAGCTTCCGATACAGGTGCCACGTGGCGTGCCCGAGAACCGGCAGCACGACTACAAGCCCGACGAAGCATGGCAGCGACCCGAGCACCAGACCCGCGGTGACGATCAGTCCCCAGGCCAGCATCGGCCGGGGATTCAAGGCCATGGCGCGGAACGACGTCCTGATTGCCGTCTCGACCCCGACCTGATGGTCAAGAAGCAGGGGAAACGACACGGCGCTGACTGCCAGGACCAGCACCGCAAAGACGGCGCCGACGATGACGCCAATGGCGATCATCGCCCAGCCCCTGCCAGTCAGGAATACGTCATGCGCGAAGGCGCTGGCTGATGCCGGCATCTCCGGCCCGAGCGTGACCGCGTAGATCACCGATGCCGCCAGCAGCCACAGGAGGTAAATCCCGGCCAGCATCAGCCCGAGTGCCAGGATCGAGCCGAACGAGGGCGATGCGAACACGCCGAATGGGGTGGCCCAATTGGCGGGACCCCGCTGCTCCCGCTGCCGGCTGATCTCATAAAGCCCCACGCCCACGAGGGGTCCAATCAGCGCGAAGCCGGACGCGATCGGGAACAGCAGGGGAAGCAGGTCATCCCCTGCCGCCGCCCATGCCAGGATCAGCCCGACAACTGGGTAAACGGCGCAAATAAAGAGGACGTCGCTACGGCAGGCGCCGAAGTCGCTCCAGCCTTTTGCCAGCACGTCTCTGAGGTCGGCCATGCCGATCCGGCCCACGCTGAGCCCGGATAACGGCAAAACCCTTTCTCGCGGCAGGACTGCCGGCTTCGGCGCTGCTCCCGGCCTGAACTGGTCTGTTCCCCACAGCAATGGGTTCCTGATCATGATAGCCGCTCCTTCGAACCATGGGTCCGAGGGCGATAGCCATTCGTGGCAGGACGTCCCAGCTTGGCTGGCCTCGAACAGCGATGGCCCCAGCGCGTCAATGATAGCGGCTGCGCCCCCACGTCTGTCAAGAAAATTGGCGAATGAACGGCCATGCACCGGCGGACTTACCGGGGTGATAATTGCTGTGAAAGACAGGCATCTTGTCGCTTTTGGAAATCAAGTCTGCCGGCAGTTCCGTCAGCAAACCCGATAGGCCAGCAACCAATCGTGACGGCCTGCCGAACTAAGCAGGATTGTGCGGCCTGTCACACAGATGGCCTGCGGCCGTTCCAGTCCGCGCAAGCCTGCTTACTTTTTCATCTGTGCGCAAATCTCCAGAGGTTTGCTCAATCGGTTTAATCAGATAGCGAAATAAATCAGCCGGTTTTCAAAGGTTTCCGGCTCTCGTGACGCCGGACCTGCGGAAACCCGCGCATCCCAGCGCCGTTCGTGCGCCAGACCTGGAGTGCCAGACATGCCCCCATCATCCGACATGACCGTAAACCGGCGCAGCCTGCTGACCGGCACCGCGACCGTTGCTGCCCTAGCACCGCTTGGCGCCGCAGCGCAGCCGCAGCCAGCCGCTGCTCCACCGGCCGACCCGCGTCGCGCAGCGCAGGCCGAGCTTACGATCAACGGCCAGCGCCACACCCTGCCGATCGATAACCGTACGACCCTACTCGACACGTTACGCACCCACCTCGGCCTGACCGGGTCCAAGAAGGGCTGCGACCACGGGCAATGCGGTGCCTGCACCGTGCAGGTCGGCGGTAAGCCCGTGCTGGCCTGCCTGATGCTCGCCGTCATGGTGCGTGAACCCGTCACCACCATCGAGGGCCTGGCAAAGCCGGACGGCACCCTGCATCCGATGCAGCAGGCGTTCATTGACCAGGACGCCTTCCAGTGCGGCTACTGTACGCCGGGCCAGATTGTCTCGGCGGTCGGCTGCGTGCAGTCCGGCCACGCCGGCAACCCCGCCGAAATCCGCGAATACATGAGCGGCAATCTCTGCCGCTGCGCCGCCTACCCGCATATCGTCGCCGCCATCGAACAGGCGAAGCCCGGCATGGAGGCCTGAACCATGCGCCCCTTCATCTATGAACGCGTCGCCGACGACCGTGCCGCGTTGCTGGCCGCCGCGAGCAAGGAGACCATGCCGTCCAACGCCGCCCCGGCTCAGTTCATCGCCGGCGGCACCCAGCTCCTGGATCTGATGAAGCTGGACACGATGCAGCCGGCGATGCTGGTGGACATCAACGGCCTACCGGGCCACTCCGCCATCACCCTGTCGGCCAAGGGCCTGCAGCTTGGCGCCTTGGTGAAGATGAGCGACGCTGCGGCCCACCCGGACATCAAACGCGACTACCCGGTGATCGCTCAAACCTTGGCGATGGCCGCCAGCTCGCAAATCCGCAACATGGCGTCTCTGGCCGGCAACGTGCTGCAGCGGACGCGCTGCCAGTATTTCCGCGACCCAAGCTGGGCCTCCTGCAACAAGCGCGATCCCGGCACCGGCTGCGCCGCGCTGGAGGGGGTGAACCGCAAGCACGCCGTGCTGGGCATCAGCGACAAGTGCATTGCCAGCTACTCCGGCGACTTCGCGCAGGCGATGGTGGCGCTGGGCGCGCAGGTGCAGACCGTGCGAGCGGCGGGCGGCGGACGCACCATCCCGTTCGAGCAACTGCACACCGGCTCCGACGACCCGCACCGGGAAACCGTGCTGGCACCGGGCGAGCTGATTACCGGCTTTCTCGTGCCGGCCGGGCCGTGGACGCGCCGGTCCGCCTACGTGAAGGTGCGGGATCGTGAGAGCTACGCCTATGGCCTGGCTACCGCGGCCGTTGCGCTGCAGTTGGACGGCGGCGTGGTGCGCGAGGCCCGCATCGGCCTGGGCGCCGTATCGTACAAGCCCTGGCGCGCGAAGGAGGCGGAAGACGCCCTGCGCGGCAAGCACCTGGATGAGACAACGGCCACAACTGCCGCACAAGCAGCATTCAAAAACGCCCGCACGCATGGCGAAAACGCATACTTGCCCGACCTCGGCCGCCGCACGTTGGTGCGCGCGCTGATGCAGGCCCAGGCGATGGAGATCTAAAGATGGCCGGCGAGATCACGACCATGCCGCAGGGCGCTCCACCCAGCGCGGCAACCCCAGGCTTTGGCAAGCCGACGTCCCGCGTGGATGGGCGTCTCAAGGTGACGGGCGCGGCCCGGTACGGCTCGGACTTCCCCGGCCAGGCTCATGCCTTCCTGGTGACAAGCCCGATCGCCCGCGGGCGCATCACCGGTATCGACGATGCCGACGCCCGGCGTGTGCCCGGCGTATTGGACATCCTGACGTACCAGAACGTCGGCGACCGCGTGAAGCCCGGCAAGATCTTCGAGCAGAAGGGCTACATGGGCACCACCATCGCCCCGCTGGCGTCCGACCGGGTGCAGCATGACGGGCAGACTGTGGCAGTCGTCGTAGCCGACACATTCGAGGCAGCGCGTGAAGGTGCCCATCGGCTCAAGGTCGCCTATGCCGCCGAAACGCCCTCCGCCACCTTCGACAGCCCGGGCACCACCACGCAAACCAAGGAAGCCGCCTCCCGCGAGGGCGACGAACCCGGCGAGGAAAAGGCCAAGGTGGGCGACGCCGCCGCAGCCCTCGCCAGCGCGCCGGTCGTGGTGGACGCGCAGTACGAGACGCCAGTCCAGCACCACAACCCTATCGAGCTATACACCACCGTTGCCTCCTGGGATGGCCCGAAGCTGACCGTGTGGGAGTCGTCGCAGAATATGGTCGGCTTCCAAAACGGCCTGGCCGAGCAGCTCAGCCTGGACCCGGCGGACGTCCGCATCATCTCGCCCTTCGTCGGCGGGGCGTTCGGTTCACGCGGGTCGCTGACCCAGCGCACCGCGCTGGTCGCGCTTGCGGCAAAGCGGGTGGGCCGGGCGGTCCGGCTGGAGGCGACACGCGACCAGGGCTTTACGATCGCCACCTATCGCGCCGAAACCCGGCACCGCATCCGCCTAGGCGCGGGAACGGACGGCAAGTTGCAGGCGCTGATCCACGAGGGCTGGGAGGTTACATCCCGTCCGGACAACTACAGCGTTGCCGGCACGGACGCGACGACGCGGCTGTATGCCTGTCCGAACGTGGACTCCGAGGTGTCGATCGTCCACGCCGACCGCAACACGCCGGGCTTCATGCGGTCACCGCCGGAGGTGCCCTACATGTTCGCGCTGGAATCAGCGATGGACGAGCTTGCGGTGGCGCTGAAGATGGACCCACTGGAATTGCGCCGGGTCAACGACACCATGCATGAGCCGATCAAGGGCCTGCCTTACACGTCGCGCCAATTGATGCCGTGCTTCGACGCGGCCGCGGCGGCGTTCGGCTGGTCCCGGCGCGATCCGCGGCCGGGGTCCATGCGGGAGGGCGATTGGCTGGTGGGCATGGGCTGCGCCACCTCCATGTATCCGACCAACATGGGGCCAGCGACCGCGCGCGTGCGGATAGCACCGGGAGGTGCCGTCCGAGTTCAAACCGCGACGCATGAGATCGGCACCGGCGTCATGACCGTGCTGGCGCTGATGGTGTCCGAGGGCCTAGGTGTGCCGGTGGACCGGGTTACGGTCGAACTTGGCGACTCCACCTTGCCGCCGTCCCCGGTGGCTGGAGGCTCCAACAGCACGGCCAGCCTGTGCGCCGTGGTGGCCAAGGCCTGCGACGACATACGCAGCCGGATCGCCGGCGCTGCCGTCGCGGCAGAGGATGGGCCGTTCCATGGCGCCGACCCGGCTTCTCTGCAGCTTGCGGGAGATGCGCTGCATGGCCCAGACGGCTCCAGCGAACCGCTGGCCAAGGCGTTATCCCGCGCCGCGCCGGGCGCCATTGAGGCCTATGCCGAAAACATCCCGCACGGGGTGGGGCCGGACGGCTTGCAGGGGTTATATAAGGGCCAGGGCAAGCTGGTCGGCGGCGCCAAGCTGAAGGACCGGATGCAGTTCGCCTTTGGTGCGCAGTTCGTCGAGGTACGGGTCAATGCCCGCACACGCGAAATCCGGGCACCGCGGATCGTGGGCGCTTATGCCGCCGGCACCATCGTCAATCCGAAGGCGGCCAAAAGCCAACTGATGGGCGGGCAAATCTGGGGCATCAGCGCCGCGCTGCATGAGGCGACGGAGTTGGATCAGCGCCATGCGCGATACTATAACGATGACCTGGCGGAGTATTATATTCCGGTCAACGCCGACATCGGCGAGGTCACGACGATTATGGTCTCCGAGAATGACAGCGAGGTAAATAAGTTGGGGATCAAGGGCCTAGGCGAGTTGGGTAACGTCGGCTTGAACGCAGCCGTGGCAAACGCCGTCTATCACGCGACGGGCGTCCGCGTGCGGAAGTTGCCGATCAGGTTGGAAAAGCTGCTGGACGCGCCGGCGCTCCAGACCTGACGGAGGCGGGGTAGGGCTGGCCGCCGCCTACGCCAGCCGCTTTTCTCGCGCACGACTGCCTTGGGCATGGCGATGGTGAAATGTAAGCTGCCGCCGTGCTCTCTTGATCCCAGACTTGACGCCTTTAACGCGCTATTTGGTGAGTTTCGTGAGAACGTAGAGTACGGTGTAGCGCGCGCTGGCATCCCTTGCCGTGACCTTGGCTTTGCAGTTGGTCGGCCTACCCCCGGAGTCCGGATGCCGGGCCGGGCCGATGCTGAACCAAGCCTTCGCCGTCTTTATAATGGCGCCCGTGCCTTGATCGGCCGCACGAATACTGCAACTTGGCCGCCACATTATGGGCTATTGCGGCGATCCAGTTGGATTGACCGTTGCCCAATACGCTCATCGGTTCAATCATCGTTCCTGCAACAGGACAGGGATGACCCATTGGCGTACTCCCTTCCGGATGCTCCGGCCCCGCGGCTTTGAAGCGAAGTTGCTGCTTCATCGTCTGGCCGGCCGCGTCGCCGTGACCAGTGGCCGCAGCGCAGTCCAGGACATGCTCAACCCGCTCACGCACCTGTTGCCGCACCGAGCTTCGTCTCGCGGCTGGAGCCCGGTTGGCTGCAAAACCAGGCAACGAAAGGAAACGCAATGGCGTGGGTCATGCTGGTGATCGCCGGCCTGCTGGAGATGGTATGGTCCTATTCCGCAAAGCGGTCGGACGGCTTCAGCAACTGGGGCTGGGGCGCCGCGACGATCCTCGCGTCGCTGGCGAGCTTTTTTCTGCTGACGTTCGCGATGCGGAGCTTGCAGCTCGGCACGGCATATGCCGTTTGGACGGGCATCGGGACGGTTGGCACGTTTGCGGTCGGGATTGCCCTACTGGGCGAGCCGGCCGGCTTTTGGCGCCTTGCTTGCGCCGCGCTCATCGTGGGCGGAGTGATCGGGCTGCGCCTGACGAGCAAGAGCTAGAGGAGATCGGTCTCAGTTCCCAACGCGCCGTGGCCGGCCCCAGCCAAAAGTCTCTGCTTGTGGAAAAAATCATATCCGTTTGGGTCTATTCTGGACACCAACCAATAAGGGCGCCCTGGCCTGCAGTGAGCAGGGTTCTGCGTAAGGCGCATGCGGCGCCGGCCTCGTCCAGCCGGAACAGCAGGGCCTAGCGCGTTGAGGCTTCGCTCCCTGGCCGACGGCTTCGAGGTGCGGCACGGCGGGAACTGCCTGCTGCCCCACACGGCGGCGTTGTCCTGCATTCCCATCGGCCGAGGCGAGGGCGAATTCCGGAAGCATCGCAGCAACTGTGACATCCCGACTAGGACCACCTATGGTCGGCCATACCGCAGCCGGGCGATACAGCGGTGACCGGCCCCGTGCCGTTCGGAGTTCTACCGTTCCAGAACGTCGTTCCGAGACCTGTTCACGGCGGCGAAGCGGCTATAGGGCGGCGTCCCGCAGCCGCTCCCGCAGGCGCGGCCCGACGAAGTCCACGAACGCCCGCAGCTTGAGCGGCAGCCGGGACTGCGCATTGTAAACCAAATGCACCGGACGCGGCGGCGGCTCGAACGCTTCGAGCGCTATCTCCAGCGTCCCCTGGCGGATATGCTGCACGACCTGATAGGACATGGCGCGGGCCAGGCCCATGCCGGCCACGGCTGCATCTATCGCCGCCTCCACCGTATTGACGCTGAGGCGTGAGCGCAGCGCCACCGCGATCTCCGCTCCGCTGGCCTCAAAGCGCCAGGCGCCGGGAGCGTTGACGCTCTCGGACGAGATCGCGTCGTGCTGTCCGAGGTCGCCGGGCGTCGCCGGGCGCCCACGTTTGGCAAGATAGGCCGGGCTGGCGCAGACCACCCGCCGCACCGACCCGAGGCGGCTGGCAGTCAGCGCGCTGTCCGGCAGCTCGCCGATGCGCAGCGCCATGTCCACCTGGTCGTCCACCAGGTGCGCGATCCGGTCGGTCAGCACCAATCCTACGTCCACATCCGGGTAGGCGCCGAGAAATTCCGTCACCACCGGCAGGAGATGCAACCGTCCGAACATGACCGGAGCCGTCACTGCCAGGTCCCCGCGCGGCGCGGTGTACTCGCCGCTGGCGGCGCGTTCGGCCTCGTTCAGTTGCTCTAGAATGGCTTTGGCGGCGGTGATGAACGAACGTCCTGCCGGCGTTGGCGTCAGGCCATGGGCCGATCGCGTCAGCAGGCTGGCGTTCAGGTGCGCTTCCAGCTCCGACACCTTGCGGCTGACGGTGGCGAGCGGCAGGCCGAGGCTCCGGCTCGCCTTCGACAGGCTGCCGGCCTCCACTGCCTGCAGCAGGATCTTCATGGCTTCTACCCGGTCCAACCGACGGCCTTCCATTTTGCGATAGGGCAGTTCCCATTCATGCCGTCTGCTCCGTGGGATTGGAAGGGCATACTTCGGAAGGACCACGGCTGTCGCAGGCCGGACACCCTGGGGAAATCAGTGAACCAATGTTCCGACGGCTGCCCTCAGGGTCTTGGGACGCCGGAGACTTTATAGGAGTTGCCCATGAGCTACGACTACCTCGACCTCCTTGCGACGCCCGGCGTCCGCGCTGCACAGGCTGCGAACGGCGTGGGCAGCCTGTGGGACGGCATGACCGGCAGCCGTGCCTCCGCCCGCTTCACCGAGCGTGAGGCGGCATTCATCGCGGCGCGGGACAGCTTCTACCTGGCAAGCGTATCGCAGTCCGGCTGGCCTTACGTGCAGCACCGCGGTGGGCCGCCGGGCTTTCTTACGGTGCTGGACGACGCGACGCTGGGGTTCGCCGACTACCGCGGAAACCGGCAGTATATCAGCCTTGGTAACGTGGCGGACGATGACCGTGTGGCGCTGTTCCTTATGGACTATCCGCAGCGCAGGCGCCTGAAGGTGCTGGCCCGCATGACGGCGCACGACCTATCGGCCGAGCCTGAGCTTGCGGCGCGGCTGGCGCGGCCGGGCTATCGCGGCGTTGTGGAACGCGGCTTCACCATGCGGCTGGCAGCGTTCGACTGGAACTGCCCGCAGCACATCACGCCTCGTTTCACCGCGGCGGAAGTGGAAGCGGCATCGGCGCCCCTGCGCGAACGTCTTGCTGCCTTGGAGGCGGAGAATGATGCCCTCCGCCAGGCCGTATCGGAACGGGCCGGTTGAGCCGTGACATCGGTTCGTTACCCGCGCTCGGACGCCGCGCCGGATTCGGGGACGGAACAACAACACACGTTCTATGGCCCGACGAGGCATGTTCCGAGGTCAACAATGCATTGTATTCACGGCGCCGTGCCTGCCGGCTAAGCGCACGGTGACGAGGCCGATGCCGTTGCTGGCGCCGTTGACGGTCTGCCCGAAGTGCGTGCCGGCGCCAGCCAGGTACGCTGCATCGCCCAGGCTGCCGGGTTGATCCTCCTATCCTGTCCACCCCGCTAGGAAGCTCAGCAGCGTCGCATTGACCTCCTCGGGCCGCTCCTCGTGCGGCAGATGGCCGCACTGCGCGATGGGAGCGACATGAAGATCGCTGGCCATCCCGCGCCAGATACCCTCCACGTCCCACATCTTGCCTACCAATTCAAAGTCGGCGCCCCACAACGCCAGGGTCGGACAGGCGATCTTGGTGGCCCGGTCCACCTTGTCCTGCGCCACATCCTCTTTGCCTGCCCGGTAGTCGCTGAGCGCACCGCGCACTGCGCCGGGCTTCTGATAGGCGCGGGTGTAGGCAGTCAGGTCCTCGGGCGTCAGCGCCTCGGGGTCATAGGTCCATCCCTGCAGGATGTAGCGGAGCCAAATCTCCTCGCGCCCTTGGATCAGCGCCTCCGGCAGGTCCGGCACGTTGTTGAAGATGAAGAACCAGTGACCGCGCGCGATCTCCGCGTCCATCTTCTCGAAGATCGTAAGCGTCGGGATGTTGTCCAGCACGACCAGCCGGCTGATGGCGTCCGGGTGGTCCTTGGCAAAGCGCGTCGCCACCCGCGCGCCTCTGTCGTGACCGATAATTGCGGCGCGCGGGATACCCAAGTGTTCCATCAGCGCCCGGATGTCGGCGGCCATCGTTCGCTTGTCGTATCCGGATGCGGGCTTCTCGGTTTCGCCGTAGCCGCGCAGGTCCGGGACGATCAAGCGGTAGTGCTCGGCCAGGACTGGAATCTGCTTGCGCCAGGCATACCAGGTCTCGGGAAAGCCGTGCAGCAGCATCACGGGCGGGCCTTGTCCGGCTTCGACCCAGTGCTGCTTGATCCCGTTCGCTGTTACCGTGTGGTGCTGCGGGGTTGCCGGCATGATCTGACCTTGGATGGTGTCTGCGTTATACGCGCCGCAGCTGCAACGGGCTGGCAGCGTCCGGCACACAATGTCCGGAAGCTTCGGACGCGATACGCCGGTGAACCATGCGGGATGAACCATACGGGATGTCCACGTGCGCTTCCGGTCATCGCGTTGATGGCGCCATGGTCGAACCGTCTCGCTCAGCAGGCTGGCGGAGGTCATCTGTGACGCTCACCTTCCTCCAGAATGCTCCGGAGGACGACGATGATCCGCAAGGCCCTTGCGGCCATGCTGGCCGCCTCCGCACCAGCTTCCGATAACGGCAGCAGGCGCTCGGTTAGGCGGACCAGGTTCGATAGCAGGATGTCGGATTGGAGCCCGTAAGCATACAGGCCGTCATAGTCGAAGTCGGCTGCGGCGAACTTCCGGTCGTAAGCGGGCAGGAGGCGCCAGGAACCACAGTCGAAGCTTTCCCTGGTGGTGTTGATGTCGTCGGTATTCAGCACCGCCTGGACGAAGCCCGCCGCCATCCAGCTTGCACCCAGCTCCGCCACGCGGTGGACGGCGTCGGCCAAGACTGCCGTCGCGCGCTCCGCCGGGTCGTTCCGTAAGGAGTGCGGGCGATAGTGGCGGGTGGAATGGTCCAGCAAGCGCTCCGCTTCCGTCGGGTCGCCCAGGTAGGCTAGGCGCAGTATCGGCCCGATTCGGATGCGTGGGTGGCTGAGCCGCACCAGCACGCCGCTGCGGGTGGGGGAGGGTTCGTCACCGTATTGCAGGACCTCGCCGGTTTTGACCAAGGCTGACAAGCCATGCCCGTCTTGCAAGTCGTGCAGTGGGGCGAACAGGGAGCCGCTGCCGCCGCCCAGGTCCGGGTTTTACTGGCGGAACCGGTGGCCGCGGCAGCAGAGCGCGAGTGGCTACGGCAGGGAGCCGGGCAGGGGCTGAGCGCGCCGAATTGGGCCAGCCATTCCTTATCTGAAAAGCCGTGAAGCCCGCCGCGGGTGGCCCATCGCTGACTGCGGCGGCGCAGGATGCGCGTAGAAAGGCGGCGGTGTGCACCGGGTCGTAGAACTCGCCGCCCAGGCCTGCATGCGTCGTAGCGGGGCTGTATTTCAAGTTGGGGGCATGGCAGTCCCGCGGTATGACGGGACGGCGACGCGGGGTGGCGGCGCCCTGTTTGCTGGAGCAAGCGACCGGAGCCAACAACTGGAGGCGGCGTGGACCAGGAAATCGCGGGTGCCGCGAAGCTTGCGCTGGACGGCTATGGCGGGGTTGGCGCGGCCATTGCGCTCTGGGCCGATGGCGCGCCGGTTTTGACAGCGGGGCTGGGCTGGCGGGATTTCGGGCGCACCGTGCCAATGCCGGCCGATGCGCTGCTGCAAACCTTCAGCATCAGCAAGACCCTGTTCGCCATGGTCGCCCTGCGTTTGGCGGAGGATGGCCGGCTGGACCTGGACGGCGCCGTGCCGGGCTGTCCAGCGGGCGTGACGCCCCGGCGGTTGCTGAACCACACGGCGGGGGTGCCGGACTACGGCATGGTCCCAGCTTACCATGAGGCCGTTCGCACTACGCCCGGCCGGGCCTGGACCCGGGCGGAGTTCATGGCCCACACGGTGGAGGCCAGCGGGTTCGGCCCGCCCGGCGCCTTTGCCTACTCCAACACCGGCTACATGCTGCTGCGTGAGGCCGTCGAGCAGGCGTCGGGCCAGCCGATGGCAGCGTTGCTGCGGCGGTTCATCTGGGCGCCGCTCGGCCTGCCGCGGTCCCGCCTGGCGGAGACCTGGGCGGACGCGCGGGACTTGGCGCCGGGCTGGACGGCGATGTGGGGCGGACAGCAGGATGCGGCGGCGACGTATGATCCCGGCTGGGTGGCGATGCGGTCGGTGCTGGCGCCGGCCGGGGAGGTGGCGGCCGTGTTCGACGCCTTGCGCCGCGGGCGGCTGCTGGGAACGGCTTCGCTGGCGGCGATGATGACGCCGGTGATTGCGCCTGGCACGGACTGGCTGTTTCGTGAAAAGGGCTATGGGCTGGGGCTGATGCTGGACCGGACCTCTCGGTTCGGCGTGTTGGCCGGGCATGGCGGGGGCGGGCCGGGCTACTCGTCGTCGGTGCTGACTGGGCAGGCTGGAAGCAGGATGGTCACGGCCGCCGCGCTGGCGAACACGGATGCGCCGGAGCTTGGGATGCGGATCGCTGCGGCCATGCTGCAGGCGGCCCAGGAGGCGTGATGGACGGGCTGACGCTGTTCGGGCTGGTGGCGGTCAGCCTGATGCTGCTGTGCTACTCGATGGAAGCGCGAGGGCGCGGCTGGGTGCTGGGGTTCGCCGGGGCGTGCGCTCTGGGGTCGGCATATGGGTTCCTGCAG
>CAXTOB010000127.1:0-14249 GCA_964245505.1 uncultured Acetobacteraceae bacterium
CCCGCACCGTCCGCGTCATCGGCCCGGCGCAGCTCACGCTCCCGAAGGCGCTCAACGGCCACTGCGGCACCCGGCCGAACGTCGGCTTCAGCCCCACCACGCCGCACCAGGCCGCGGGGATGCGTACGCTGCCCCCGGCGTCGGTGCCCAGGTGCAGCGGCCCGAACCCCGCCGCCGCTGCCGCGCCCGCGCCGGACGATGATCCGCCCGGCGAATAGGCCGGGTTCCAGGGATTGCGGGTGATCCCGTGCAGCGGGCAGTCGCCGGGTGACTTCCAGCCGAACTCGGTCGTGGTGGTCTTGCCCAGGATGACGGCGCCGGCCGCCTTCAGCCCCAGCACGGCCGGACCGTCCACGGTGGCAGGATCGGCCGAGGTCGTGCGGCTGCCTCTGCGGGTTGGCAGGCCCGCCAGATCCACCAGGTCCTTCACCGTGCACGGCACGCCGTCCAGCACGCCCATTGGACGCCCGGCCCGCCACCGTCCCTCGCTTTCGCGCGCAGCCAGCAGCGCACGCGGGTCCATGACAGCAAACGCATTCAGCGCGGGGTTGTGGCGCGCGATGCGCTCGGTCACCGCCTGCAGCGCCTCGACGGGGCTGAGGTCGGCGCGGGCATAGTGCGCCAGCAGGTCCTCGGCGGACATGGTGGCGGGATCATCGCTCATCGGGCGCCTCGTTCGGTGCGGTGCGGAGCCAGCCAACCCATCGCCGCATCCGGCTCGGCGTCGGTGCTGGGCAGGTAGGGCTTGATGTCCAGCAGCGGCGTGCCGTCCATGCAGTCAAGGTAACGGACCCGCAACCGCCCCGGCCCGTCCGTGCCGTCGAACGCCACCACGGACAAGCCGACGGGATTGGGCCGCAGCGGCGCCCGGGTGGCGAACACGCCGCGGGGCTGGCCGTCGAACGGCGGGGTTATCTGCAGCCCATCATCCTGCGGCCCCAGCCAGTAAAGCAGGATAAGGTGCGAGAACCCGTCCAGCGCGAGCAGCCCTGGCAAATACGCCGCGTCCACGGCGGCGATGCAGGGCGGCGCAGGGTCATGCTGGCGGCCGTTGCGGGGGCAATCATCGATGGTGCGGAACGGGGTGTGCAGCGTGCCGATGGAACGCAGCAGCACTAGGACACCTGCGTCAAGAGGACACTTGCATTAAGCTTGGGCCACCGCGGCGGACCAGGGCGACATCGCATCGCTGATGCCGGTCCGTGTCCCATCCCGCTCCAGGATCAGGTTGGGGCAAGCGAAGTTCACCGGCAGCACGCCGTGCTCCACGACCTCCACCGGGCCGTCCGCCGCGAGGGCCTGCAGCACATCCTGCGGCAGGCGCGCGTCGGCATGGACCGTGGTGGGGTCCGACACGTCGATGCGCGGCTGATGCGCTGCCGCCGCCGGGTCCATGCCGCCATCCACGAAGGCCAGCATCTGCACCACCGACGCCAGGATACGCCGCCCTCCGGACGCGCCTGCCGCCAGCACCGGACGGTTCTCGTCCCGCACGATCACCGGGCACATGTTGGTCAAGGGCCTCTTGCCCGGCGCCATCGAGTTCGGCTGCCCCGGCCGCGGGTCGAACCACATCACCCCGTTGTTCATCAGCACCCCGGACGCTGGCAGCACCACCCGGCTGCCCATCGAGGACAGCAGCGTCGTGGTCATCGCCACCATCGTCCCGGCCTCGTCGCACACCGTCAGGTGCGTGGTGCAGCTTTCCGCCGCCTTCGGTTCGGTGTCGCCAACCCCCGCCAGGCGCTCGGCATATCCGGCCTTCAAGGCCCGGGCCAGCACCGCGAACCAGGCGGCATCCGGCGTGCCCTGAACCGCCGGCAGCCCGTCCAGCACCCGTGCCAGCGTCGGCGCGGCGGTCAGGCCGCCGGAGGCCTGCACCGTGCGGCCATGCCATCGGATGTCCTGCGCCGGGAGGACGCGCGCCTCGCACCGCCGCAGGTCGTCCGCGTCCAGCACGCCTCCCATCGCCGCCACATCCCGGGCGATCTCGGCCGCGACGTCGCCCTCATAGAAGTCGCGCAACCCGGCCTGGGCCAGGTGCTCCAGCGTGTCCAGCAGGCCACCCAGTTGGAAGAACCCGGGGTCGCCCTGGTAAGGAGCGACCGGCGGCAACCCGTCCGGCAGGTAGATGCGGGCGCTTTCGGGATACAGCCGCAGCACGTTGGCGGCGTTGGCCACCTTGAGCGTGGTAAACCAGTCCTGCGGCAGCCCGCGCCGGGCCAGCGCCAGCGCCGGCGCCATCACCTGGCTTAGCGGCAACGCGCCCCAGCGCCCGTGCATGTGGGCATAGCCCGCCGGCGCCGACGGTATGACGAAGGAAAGCGGCCCGTGGATGTTGGCGTCGCCTTCCACCTCCGGCCAGGTGAACAGGTCGGCCTTGCTGCGGCCCGTCAGGCGGAACAGCGCAGGGTCCAGCCGCCCCGGCGCGCGGGGGCCGAAGTCCACGATGTCGGCCCGCGCCTCCCCGGCCCGGTGCACCACTGCGAATCCGATGCCGCCCAGCCCGCTGTTCCACGGCTCGACCGCCGCCAGGGCCAGCGCCGTCGCCACCGCGGCGTCCACGGCGTTGCCGCCGGCGTCCAGGACCATCACGCCGGCCAGCGCCGCATCCCGCGACTGCGACACCACCATGCCCCGGCGCCCGGACGCTCCAGGCTTGGTCACCTGCCAGTTCTGCGTCAGGTGGGGATGCTTGGAGTCGTGCAACGGATGGTTGGTCATGGGTGTCCCCGTCTGGTTGGTTCCAGCCTAACCGCAAGCATCAGGCCGGGCCAGTTGCCGTGCAGGGGACATTGATGGCAGGAAGATGACACGGAACTGTGGCTGGACGCCCTGCGCCCAGCGGTGCCAGCGAACCCCTGATAATTTCCGGAGGCCCAGACGCATGACCCCAGACGCCGGCCCGGCTGCAACTTCGGCCGCCATCCGACAGGAGACCGGGACGCAGGAGTTGATGCCGGCGACTGGGAGTGGCCCGCGCCCGCGGGTCAGCTTCGTCGTGCCCGCCTACAACGAGGAGCGCCTGCTGCCCACTTGCCTCGCCGCCATACGCGCTGAGATCGAGCGCACCGGCTGCTCTGCGGAGGTGATCGTGGTCAACAACGCCAGCACGGACGCCACTGCGGACATTGCCGCGGCGACACCGGGCGTTGTCGTGGTGAATCAGCCGGTGAAGGGGCTTGTGCAGGCACGCAGCGCCGGATTCCGGGCCAGCCGCGGCGTGCTGATCGCCAACATAGACGCTGATACGTTGGTCCCCGAGGGTTGGCTAACGCGCGTGCTGCAAGCCTTTGAGCAGAATCCAAAACTGGTGTGCTTTAGCGGTCCGTACGACTACTACGACGTTCCCATTCACATTCGCGCCTTCGCGCGGACCTTCTACCTGGTGGGATACGCCACGTACGCTTTTAATAAGCACGTCATGGGCGTCGGTGCGATGGTGCAGGGCGGCAACTTCGTGCTGGTCCGGGATGTGATGGAGCGGCTTGGCGGCTACAGCAACGCCTTCACCTTCTATGGCGAGGATACGGACGTGGCCCGGCGTATGAGCCGGGTCGGCGATGTGGTGTTCACCTTTAAGCTGATGGCCAAGTCATCCGGGCGGCGCCTGCGTGGGGATGGTTTGGTGATGACTGGCATTCGTTATAGCGCCAATTACTTGTGGGCTACGTACTTCCGCAAGCCATTTACGGAAGCTTGGAACGATTATCGCTAAGCTTAAATTTGGGCGTTTCCAGGCGGGGTGGCATGCGGCTTTGGTAAGGTGGTTGAGGGATGCGCGCGGGATTATTGCCGTGTTCCGGATGTGCGGGGATGTTGAGGAGGCCTGCATATCCCAGAGTTGACGGCGCGCGTTGGCGAGGATGACGTCGTCCGAAATGAAGTGGTGCTTTCCGACCTGAGGCACCCCACGCCGCAGCCAAGACCCCCTCACCCCGACCCTCTCCCGGAGGGAGAGGGAGAAGGGGAGGGCGGTGCTACTTTGCTGCGGCGACTGCCTTGCGGATTACGTCTTCCGCGGCGGTCTTGTCTGCCCAGCCGGTTACCTTAACCCACTTGCCAGGCTCTAGGTCCTTGTAGCGGGTGAAGAAGTGCTCGATCGCCTGGCGGGTGATTGCCGGCAGGTCTTCCACTTTGTGCACGTCGGTGAACTGCGGGTGGATTTTGTCGTGCGGCACGCAGATGATCTTTTCGTCTTGGCCGCTTTCGTCTTCCATCTGCAGCATGCCGATGGGGCGGCAGCGGATCACGGCGCCGGGCACCATGGCGGCGGGCGCCAGCACCAGGGCATCGGCCGGGTCGCCGTCATCGGCCAGGGTGCCGGGGATGAAGCCGTATGCCGCCGGGTAGGCCATCGGCGTGAACAGGAACCGGTCCACAAATATGGCGCCGCTGTCCTTGTCCACCTCGTACTTGACCTGGGACCCCTGGGGGATCTCGATTACCACGTTGATGTCGTGCGGCACGTCCTTGCCGGTCGGTATCTTGGAAACGTCCATGCTGCTGCGTCCTCGTTCGTTGACACCGGTGTCCGCTGACACCGGTGTCCGTTGAAGCCGGGGTTGGTTCGGGCCGGGGTTCGTTGTGCCCAGGGTTCGTTTGGGCCGGCGCCGTACAATGGCGCGGGACCTATAGCCACGCACGCCACCCTTGCCAACGCAGCCCACGCTGGGCATCTATGTCCCCAGGGGCGCCTGTAGCTCAGTTGGTTAGAGCGGGCCGCTCATAACGGCTTGGTCGCAGGTTCGAGTCCTGCCGGGCGCACCATCTTGCCCCGCACCCCGGCGCGCCCCTAAACATCCCAGCCACTCCCGAGCAGGCGCGCCTGCCTGGGTCGTCATCTAAACGCAGGCCTCACGAGGCCTGCTTAGGAGCCTGCGCCATGGCCAGCTACCAATACGTCTATGTCATGAAGGACGTCACCAAGTCGTTCCCCGGCGGGCGCGAGGTGTTCAAGGGCATCACCCTGTCCTTCCTGCCCGGCGTGAAGATCGGCATCCTCGGCGTCAACGGCGCCGGCAAGAGCACCCTGCTCAAGATCATGGCGGGGATCGAGAAGGAGTATGGCGGCGAGGCCTGGGCCGCCGACGGGGTCCGCATCGGCTACCTGGAGCAGGAGCCGAAGCTGGATGACAGCAAGTCCGTCGGCGAGAACGTGCAGATGGCGTTTGCCGATCTGAACGCGGCGCTGACGCGCTTCAACGCCATCTCGGAACGGTTTGCCGAGCCGATGGACGACGACGAGATGACGACGCTGCTGGCCGAGCAGGCGGAGTTGCAGGAGAAGATCGACGCCGAGGACGGCTGGGACATGGACCGCCGGATCGACATCGCGCTGGACGCTCTGCGCTGCCCCCCCGCGGAGGCCAACGTGGCCCGGCTGTCGGGCGGCGAGCGGCGCCGGGTGGCGCTGTGCCGGCTGCTGCTGGAAAAGCCGGACCTGCTGCTGCTGGACGAGCCGACCAACCACCTGGACGCCGAGTCCGTCGCTTGGCTGGAGCAGACGCTGCGCGAGTTCGCGGGGACGGTGATGATCATCACCCATGACCGCTACTTCCTGGACAACGTGACTAACTGGATCCTGGAGATCGAGCGTGGCCGCGGCTATCCGTTCGAGGGCAACTACTCGTCCTGGCTGGCGCAGAAGCGCAAGCGGCTGCAGCAGGAGGAGAAGGAGGAAAGCTCCCGGCAGCGCGCCCTGGCGGCGGAGGAGGAGTGGATACAGTCCAGCCCGCGCGCGCGCCAGACCAAGAGCCGCGCCCGTATCGCCAAGTATGAGGAAATGCAGGCGAAGTCGCAGGAGATGGCGACCGGGGTGGCGGAGATTGTCATTCCGCCGGGTCCGCGCCTGGGGAGCCTGGTGATCGAGGCTGATAAGGTTCGCAAGGCTTTTGGCAACCGGCTGCTGATTGATGACCTGGACTTCAAGCTGCCGCCCGGTGGGATCGTCGGCGTGATCGGGCCGAACGGCGCCGGGAAGACCACGCTGTTCCGAATGATTACCGGGCAGGAAGAGCCGGACGGCGGCCATCTGCGGGTCGGCGAGACGGTGAAGCTGGGCTACGTGGACCAGAGCCGCGATAGCCTGGACGCCGGCAAGTCGGTTTGGGAGGAGATCAGCGGCGGGACCGACGTGATCTACCTGGGCAAGCGGGCGGTGCCGTCCCGGGCCTATGTAGGGGCGTTCAACTTCAAGGGATCGGACCAGCAGAAGAAGGTCGGCATCCTGTCGGGTGGCGAGCGCAACCGCGTCCACCTGGCGAAGATGCTGAAGTCGGAAAGCAACGTCATCCTGCTCGATGAGCCGACCAACGACCTGGACGTGGATACCCTGCGTGCGCTGGAGGAGGCGCTGGCGGAGTTCGCCGGGTGCGTGGTGGTCATCAGCCATGATCGCTGGTTCCTGGACCGGCTGGCGACACACATCCTGGCCTTCGAGGGGGACAGCCACGTCGAGTGGTTCGAGGGCAACTTCCAGGCCTATGAAGAGGACAAGCGACGTCGGCTCGGCGCCGAGGCGACGGAGCCGCACCGCATCAAGTATCGCCCGCTGGCGCGGTAAGGCGCCGGCCTTCTCCCTCTCCTTCCGAGAGAGGGTCGGGGTAAGGAGAGGGCGCGGCGCGGTGATCGCCAGCGTTAGGGCTGTTTCGCGCTGGGCTGGCTGTGGTGCTGGCGGCTTCCCTCACTCCAACCCTCTCTCGGAGGGGGGGAAGGCGGGTTTTTTCCATGAATTCGTTTTGGCATATCCGCACCGGGCGGCTGCACTTGGCGCCGGTGGCATGGGCCGACCTGCCTGATCTTCTGCGTCTTAAGGGCGATCCGTCCACCTTTGCGCAGATGTTCGGCGGCGTCCGCAACCCTGTTCAGGTGGCCGAGGAGCTGGCGGCCGATACCCAGTACTGGGCGGTCCACGGCGTCGGCATGTGGATCGCGCGTCCGGACGCGGGCGGCCCAGCCCTGGGGATCACTGGCATCCACGACCGCCCTGATGGACGCAGCCCGGCGTTGCGGTTCGCATTCACCATGGCGTGCCGGGGCCATGGATATGCCCGGGAGGCTGCGGGTGCTGCCCTTCGGTTTGCGCATGAGGCTGGGCTGCCTCGGGTGTTCGCGGTCGCAAAGGACAGCAACATCGCATCCCGCACCGTGTTGGGCGCGATCGGTATGCGGACCTGCGACGCGTTCATGCGTGGGGGCGAGCCGGTGACGGTCTATGAAAGCGTTGTCAGACCTGCGCCGGAAGATAGTGGCAGTCGGTTGGCACCACCGATGATGCCGCCTCGGTTCGGACGCTGGGACTGGGGTGGTGGGGGTTGAACGGAGGCAAAAGGGGAACGTCCTTGCCCTTTGAGGGAGCAGCGGGCGATGTTGGCGCTTGAAGCACGTCGGGTTTAGTAGAGACGTCAAACACGCTCCAACCCTCGGTTTTCGCCAGTCTTTGCTTTACCCAAATGAAGCGGCATGAGTTGGGTATGATCTAGGGGTCTGCTGTCCGGCTTAGGAGTCGGGGCGCCGGATATCGGTCTGCCAAATATGGAACTTGATCTTGCGGCCTCCCTCACCCCGACCCTCTCCCGGAGGGAGAGGGAGCAGGGCAGAGGAGTTTTGCCTATGGCCGGGTGTTGCGTTAGGCCGTCCCGGCTTGGTGCCGCATTGCTGCCAGTAGGGCATCCACGCTGCCACCGTGGCCGCTGATGTAGGCGCTGTAGTCGTTGCGCTGGGTTAGGCGCAGGCTGACGCCCTCCGCCTGGACGTCTATGACCTTTGGCCGGCCGGTTGCGGTGCTGACCACCCACTGCACATTGTTCGGTTGCTGGTTTGGGCGCTGGATGACTGTGCCGACCACGCTGTCCCCATCACGTTGAGTGGTCGTGGTTGGCCGGAAGGTCACGCCCTGGAACTGGCCGAGCTTGCCGCCGATGTTGTTCATCAGGACTGCGTGGAACAGCCGTACGAACTCCTGCTGCTGCTGCGGATTGGCGCGGCGCCAATAGAGGCCAAGGCAGAACTGCGCGATCGCATCCACGTCCACTGCTTGCTCGATGAGCGGCTCCAGACGGCGCTTTTTCTCCTCGTAGCTGCCGGGTCCGTTGACGATGGCGGCGAGTTGGTTGCCCAGGTTGACGACGAACCCGGTTGCGTCCTGTGCCCAGGCCCGCGGTGCGGCAACCAGGGTGGCGACAGCGGCGGCGCCGAGCAAGAGGGTGTTGCGGCGTGTCAGCATAAGGTCAGTTGTCCTCAACGGTTGAACCAGGCCGGAACAGTGGCCCGTTGGTCGTTCCGGGTGGCGTCTATCGTGGATTGGCGGTTCTGACGATAGACGCTCCGGAAGGTTGCATAAGGGTCGAGCGCATTGCGCTTCACATCATCGACCGTGTCGATCAGCCGCTCCCGCGAATCCACGGCACCAACGCCATAGATCGCACCATTCACGGCCGCACTGCCGCCAAAGCTCGCCCAGGTCAGTGGATCAACCAGCACGTCGCCGCCGTAGCCCGTCAGGTCACGTGCGCCGCTGGGTCCAATGACCGGCACGAATAGATATGGCCCGTCCCCGACGCCCCACAGCGCGAGCGTGACGCCCATGTCGGTGCCGTGTGCGGGGTAGCCCCAGTCTGTCGCCACATCGAACAGGCCAGCGACTCCGGCCGTGGAGTTGATGAAGAACCGCATCATGGTGTCCCCGGCCCGGCGCGGCTTGGTTTGCAGCACGTCGTTCACGAACACTACCGGACTGTTGATGTTGGCCAGGACATTGTGGACGGACCGCCGCACTCCGCCCGGCACGACCCGGCGGTAGCCGACCGCAACGGGCCGAAAGATGTAGGTGTCCAGCCCGTCATTGATCCGGTACAGGAAGCGGTTGGTTCCTTCCAACGGGTCGTTCACCTGGTCAACTTGGGCCACGGAATCGTTGCTGGTAGAAGCGGGGCTGGTGGAACCGGGGCGGCTGGAGCAGGCGGACATCCCCAGGGCTGCCGAAAGCAGGAGGGTATAAGCCAAGGGCCGGGTAACGTGTCGCAGCATCATAATCCCTAGGGGCCATCATGGGGCCCGGTTGCAGCGGCGCGGCAAAACCACAGCCGGTCCGGTTTCCTGCCGAACGCGAGCGTGTGGGTGGCGTTGCGGCATTACCGTCGTATATTAGACGACGCCGCACACGTGTTGCACGATCACAACCCGGATACCACGCCCATGAACGAGATGAGCCGCCCGCAGGCCGACCCGTCCCCCGACGCCGCTCCGACGCTGGAGCGCTGGCTGACCGGCCCGCGCTTTGACGCCTTGCCGGCCCGTGCACCCGCTCTGCCAGCACCGGCGCTGTCGTTCGAGTTCTTTCCGCCCAAGAACGATGCGCTGGAGGCTCAGCTTTGGACCTGCGTGCGCCGGCTGGAGCCGTTGGCGCCGCGTTTCGTGTCCGTGACCTATGGCGCCGGCGGTACGACCCAGGCGCGGACGCACGCGACGGTGACTCGGTTGGCGACGGAAACCAGCCTGCACCCGGCGGCGCACCTGACCTGCGTCGGCGCATCGCGCGGCGAGGTGGACGACGTTGCCCGGCAGTACTGGGACGCGGGTGTGCGGCATATCGTGGCGCTGCGCGGGGACGCTCCGCCAGGCCAGGATTATCAGCCGCACCCGGATGGATATGCTTACGCCAGCGATCTGGTGGCAGGGCTGAAGCGGGTGGCCAATTTCGAGATCTCGGTGGCGGCCTATCCCGAGGTGCATCCGACGGCGGTCAGCGCGGACCATGACCTCGACAACCTGAAGCGTAAGCTGGACGCCGGTGCCACCCGGGCGATCACCCAGTATTTCTTCGATGGGACGGTGTTCCTGCGCTTCTTGGACCGGGCGCTGGCGGCGGGGATCACGGCGCCGGTCGTGCCGGGCATCATGCCGGTGTCCAACTACGCCCAGGCCGCCAAGTTCAGCGCCATGTGCGGGGCGAGCGTGCCGGACTGGCTGGGCACGATGTTCGAGGGGACCGAGGACGACCCCGAAACGCGCCGCATGATCGGCGCGATCCTGGCGGCGGAGCAGGTTCGGCTGCTGCAGGCGAACGGGGTGGACGAGTTCCACTTCTATACCCTGAACCGCCCGGACCTGACCTTTGCCATCGCGCACCTGTTGGGCGTAAGGGTGAAGAAGCCGGCGACAGCGGTGGCCTGACCGGCCACCTGGCGTCCAGGGCGCTTGCGGGCGGGGTGGTCAGGCGGCTGCAGCCCCCGCCATCTCCGCCACGCGTTGCCATGTGGTGGCGATCATGCTTGGCCGGGCGTTCATCCGCGCAAGCCAGGCATTCAGGTTTGCGTGGGGCGCTATCAGCGCCGTCCATTCCGGCGTTTGGATGAGAAGGTCGAGTTGCGGTGCAATCCTAACGTCAGCCAGGGATATCGCATCTCCGGTGAAGTAGGACTGACTGCCCAGCAACCTCGCCAGGTCGGCAAATACAGCGTGCGCCTTAGGCATCGCTGCGGAAACGGCGGCTTCGTCCGGCGCCAAGCCCATCAGACGCGGACCGATCACGCGATGGAAACCGATCACGTTGCCGACACCCTGAAATAGATACCAGTCGTTCAGGTTCATGACCTGGTCCATCCGCCCGGCGGCGGCGGGTTCCGCTGGGGTCAGCGCCGGCTCAGGCAGCACCCGGTCGAGATACCGCAGGATGGCCTGGGCTTCGTAAAGCTTGAACCCGCCATGCTCCAGCACCGGCACCTTGCCGAAAGGATGCAGGGCCAGGTGCCCGGGCGAGCGAAGCGCTCCTGGCGTGACGGGCACGACGCGATAGAAAGCACCCTTTTCTTCCAAGGTGGCAAGGACGGCGCGCCCAAATGGACTCCCTGGGATGGAGTGGACCGTGAACGGTGGCGTATGGATCCTCTCCGGCGGGCAGGCGTCGGCCAAGCTGGCGAACTCCGCCATCCGGGTCGGCCAGCCGCCGCGAAGCCGTTCGGCGTGGATCGCCGCATCGCTGCCGAACCGCTCGAGGTTGCGGTGCTCCAGGGTGACGAGGGTGCCGCCGCTCGCCACTGGCGCGAAGGTCAGTTCCACCTCCGTCAAGAGACCAGGGTCCTATCCCCATTGGCAGTTGACTTGCCAGCCGAGCAGCAAGCGGGACGGCGGCTCCCATTGCAGCACCATGCCCCATTGGGTTTCGGTCCCATCCGCATCGCGCTCGAACCATCGTCCACCGGCCCAAGGCTCGACGACGATCGCGATATAGGGGTTCGTGCCGATGGTCCCGCCCTTGGGCCACCAGTCCTTCATGTGGGTCGTGAACAGGCGGAAGGCTTGGGCGGGGGTGGCCTTCACGTGGGTGCGGCATGTTATGGGTAAGATGCTCATTCCGGCGTTCCTCCATCATCGTGCTCGTCCGCGAAGTCTTTGAAGCTTTCGAGGGCTGCGGACCATTGGTTGTCGAGCCAGGTGCGCATCACGCCGATCCCGCGGGGATCCAGCCGGTAAATGCGGCGTGCGCCATCGGCGGTCTCTGTGACCAACCCCGCCTCTTTCAGCACGCGCAGATGCTGCGACACGGCGGGACGGCTGACGGGCATATTGCGCGCCAAATCTGCAACGGATGAGGGCTGCGCCGCTAGGCGCTCAAAGATGGCCCGCCGGGTCGGATCGCCGAGAGCCGCGAGGCTGTGTTGCGCTGCGTATTGGTTAGCCATGGCTTACCGTAAGTATAGACTTACGCTCAGTCAAGGTGTTTTGGGCATCAACGGTCCGTCCGCATAATGGTCCTGCGTTGGGACGACACCGTGCACCGCGCTGTGCCTTGCTTTCAGCTCATCGGGCGTGCCGGCGACAACGGCGGTTGCAGCGGCCCGACCTGCCAGCGGCCTGGCCTGCCAGCAGATCAGCCGGCTCCGTGGAGCCGGCCTGTGACCTGGCCCGGACGCCGATCAGCTTCGCTCGACCGCCATTGCAGCGGCGTCGAGCGCGGCGGCAACGGCGCGGAGCTGTTCCTCCTTCAGCGGACCGCGGCCCAGGCGAAGGCGGAGCGCCAGCTTCAGGTTCTCCATTGCCCGGATGATCTCCGGCGCCGGGCCGCCGCCGTGGACCGCGCTGACGGATTGCATCCGGCCCAGCGCGGCGTCCAGGGCGGCCTTGTTCGCCGCAAGGTAGGCGGCACCGTCCGGGGTGATGGCATACAGCTTCTTGCCGCCGCCTTCCTCCACCGTCGCGTGGCCGATTTCTTCGAGCATCGTCAGCGTCGGATAGATCACGCCCGGGCTGGGGCTGTATGCGCCAGCGGTGCGGCTCTCGATCTCCCTGATGATCTCGTAGCCGTGGCGGGGCTGCTCGGCGATCAGGGCGAGCACGACCAGGCGCAGTTCGCCGTGATCGAACACCCGGTCCGGCCTTCGGCCGCCGCGGCCCGGCCCGCGCCCGTCGCGGTCATGCGGGTGCTCGTGGGTATGATGTTGGCCTAGGACGCCCCGGAACAGTCCTCGGGCGAAGCGCCTGCCGTGGTTGCGGCTGGGATGGTCATGATGATGCATTAAGTCCTCCTGATACGGTTTCGATGTATCGAAATATCAGATATATCTAGACTGCATCTGATGCAAGCTCCCGGCTGCGGTTTTTCTTAGCGGCCGGCCAGGGCCTGGCGATGGAGCCGGGTCCATCGGAGGCACTGGGCCGCCCAATCGGACATCGCGGCGTCTCCGCGGTGCCGGCCCTGCGCGGCCACGATGGCCTGCCGCGTCAGTGTCGCGTCAAGCACCGCGTCGTGATCGCAGGGGCCATAGGCTGCCAGGAAGAACGCTAACCGCCTACACTGCTTGGGCACGCCGTCACTGGGCGCACCGAGATCGAGCCAGAGCCATGCCGCGTAGCCTAGATCATAGGCGCGCGATCCCGGTGCGGCCGCGTCGAAGTCGATAAGGGCGGCTGGAAAGCCGGCCCTAAAAACGAAGTTGCAGGGCGAGAGGTCGTTGTGACACACGACCTCGATGCCGGCCGCGCGGGCGGCGGGCGTGGCGACCAACTCGGCGCTTAAGTCGTGGAAGCGCCGGATTAGCCGGGCCGCGCTGCGCAGGGTCTCGTCGTCATGCGCTTGCAGGCCGGCCGGCACTGTGCCCTCCAAGTAGGTGAACACATCACGTCCCTGATCGTCGGTTCCCAGAGGCTCTGGCGCTCCTTCGAAGCCTCTGGCCGCCAGGTGCCGCAACAGGCAGCGGATGAACTCAGAGTTGGGCGTGGAAGGGCGGTGCACCGTATTGCCGACGCGCACCACGCCGGGCGTAATGCGGCCTCCAACCAGCGGCACCTCGGTGCAGGGAGGTTTCATCCCTGAGTCGCGGGCACCAGCCACCGGTAGATTGGACGCAGCAGGAACGGGCTGAGGAACAGCGGGAACTGGCAGATGCCGAAGAATAGCGCGACCCGCGGATCGGCCGCCGCCGGCAGCACGGCAAGATACAGCGCCATGTTGCGATTGCCGCTCATGAGGCCCGCCGTCGCTGCCGCACGCGCGCCGAACCCGGCGAAGGCGCCCGCCGTCAGGAGGTTCAGCCCGTAATCCACGGCGAAGGCAGCAACCATCGCCTGCACCACCCAGGCCGGGTCCGCAGCCATCCGTGCCCCCAGCCCGTCCATGACGGCAAAGCCATAGAACACCATCAGCCATACGAGCATCCCGTCCACCGCCTCCCCCCAGTGCAGGAGCCTTGCCGGGCCGAGCAGCCGACGCAGCAGGAGGGACAGCAGCATCGGCAGTCCTACAATCAGTCCGAGCCGCACCATGAAGTTGCCGGTGCCGATGGACAGGTCCACCCCCAGGAGCAGCAGCGCCATCGGAGGTGCAGTCAGCGGCACGAGGAAAGTAGTGGCGAGTGTGACGGCCAGGCTCAATTCCGGGTCCAGTCCCACCATGCGGGCGAAGGCCGGGGAGGACGTGGCGGCGCAGCCAGTGGCGAAGATCACCAGCCCCGCCGTAATGCCGGAATCCAGCCGCATCGGCGCGACGACCGCCCAGGTCAGCACCGGGCAGGCCAGCGGCAGAAAGGCGATGATGGCGCCCACCCGCACCGGCCGCCGCAGGTGCGCGAGGGTCCCGGCCGGGTCCACCCGCAGCAGCACCAGGGTCATCATCATGAGCACTGTGGGGGTGATGACGCCCTTGAACGCCGCCGCCAGCGCTGGCGACGCTACGCCGCCGAAGATGCCGACCGCCAACAGCACCGACCCCCGCCGGGCCGATAGGGCCAACAAGCGGATGGGGAGGGAGG
>CAXTOB010000128.1:0-14174 GCA_964245505.1 uncultured Acetobacteraceae bacterium
CCTCCCACACCACCGCATGCAATAGCCAGTCGCCCACGTCCCGCCCGGCACCGCCCGTTCCGGTGAGCAGCGCAACGGGCAGTATGACGAACGGGCCGGCCAGCCCGTCGTTGATGCTGCTTTCGGCCGTGATCGCGTAGCGCAGGTCGTCCGGCCCGGCGCGCCGAGCCAGGTCTCCGCTGACGACGGGCGCGGACAGCACCGGGTCGGTGGGAGCGACGACCGCGCGGATCAGCACGCAGACGAGCGGCGGCAGGCCAAGGCACCCGAACGCCACGGCAGCGCTGGCCGCCCACATCAGCAGCATCTCCGGTCCGAGCGCCACGGCCAGGCCCCGCCAGTGGCGGCCGAGCCACCGGCGCAGCAGGCGGAGCGCCTCGGCGAGCACGGCGATGGCAAGCGTGACCCGCGCCGCTTCCCGCAGGAAATCGTGCGCCTGCGGGTCTGCCGCCGGGTCCAGCAATAGCAGGCCGGTGCCGACCGGGCCGAGAGCGACCCCAAACAGCGCGCACACCAGCGCGCTCGGACACCCACAGCTTCGAGTTCACTAGCCCGAAGGTGGCGCCCAGGGCGAGCAGCAGGGCGGTGATGCTGAATCCGAGCAGCCAAGGATGCGGGACGCTCAAATAAGAACTGACGTTCTTCGTTGCTCCGGCCGGATGACGGCAGGGGCATGCGTGTTCGGGCAAAAAGGGAGGAAGCGCCGAGCGTGGTCCGGGGTCAACGGCTGGTCGCCGCCGCTCGGTCGATCGCCCGACCCGCTGCGGTGCCGGGCGGGTTGCTCGAGTTGGTGCCGCCCGTCGTCTGGGCTATTGCGCCGACAGAAAGCGAGGCAACGGCTGCGGCGGCCAGATCGCACATGATGGATCGTGTGAACACCGGTCGAGGTCTCCCTAGGTCAAAGGGCGACCCAGAGGCGGCCACCGCGGAGCAAATGCTGCTGGGCAGGCAAAAGATTGCCAGCCGCGTGGCATGCCAAATCCGGCCGCAACGAGCGGCAATTTCTTAGCGCTGCGTGAGCAGGCCGTCGATGGTCCGCAGCACGCCCTCCGCGTCCCCGTTCCCAAGCTGGTCGAGAGCGTGCTCGACCTCGGCGATGTCGGGGTGAGAGGCCGGATGAACGAGGCTGCGGGCGAGCGACGCCTTGTTCAACATGCGGATTTCCGCACGATCCAACGCCGCCTGCGCGCGGCTGGTGCTCCTGTCGCGTATGGCCTGCTGCGCTGCGACTAGGTAGTCGCGCGCCGTGGCACCCTTCGGCAGCCCGGGAAGCGGCAGTTCGGGGGCGATGTCGGACTGCGCCATGGCTGCGGAGATATTATTGGGAACGCTGGACAGCCAGCGCAAGCTCGACCGTCAACGACGCCATGAGCCCCGGTATCGCTAGGCCGACAGCCGATCCTTGATCCGGTCGGCAACCCGCAGCGCGTTGGCGATGATCGTCAGCGTCGGGTTCACCGCCCCGATCGAGGGGAAGAAGCTAGCATCGGTGACGTAGAGGTTATCCAATTCGTGGGCCTTGCAGTCGAGGTCGAGTACGGATGTCGCCGGATCGGTTCCGAAGCGCAGCGTGCCGGCCTGGTGAGCGGTGCCGCCGGTCGGTATATCTTTGCCGAGATACAGGCGGCGCTCCAGCAATGCGGGCCATGCACGCATTGGCACCAGCATGTCACGCAGCTTCTGCTTCAGCCTTGCCGCTGCTTCCGTGTTGTTCTCCGTAAGATCCAGCACTACTCGATCACCATCGTAAGAGATGCGATTTTCCGGCCGCGGCAGATCTTCGCTCTGCAACCAGAAGTCTATCGAGTGCTCGGCCATTTTCTCGAACGGCAATTCAGGCACCAGCGACATCAGATGCGGCATCGGCGCTTCGCCCCTGATCTGCTCGCCATGAGAGGTGGCGCACATCTGGATTAGTCCCAGCGGGAACTCCCAGTCCGGAGCGTCGAAATAGTAGTCGCTGAGGGCCAGCGTCTTCTGAAAGACGGTGCGATTTGGCTCCTTCAGCAGCGCCATAACGACCGACATGTTGTGCCGTATGTAATTACGCCCGACTTGATCCGAGCCATTGGCCAGACCCTTAGGATGAGCGTCGGTGGCTGAACGCAACAAAAGCAGGGCTGAGCTCAGCGCTCCACAGGCTACGACCACAATATCGGCCGAGTATTCCTCCGATTGGCCATCGCGGATCACGTGCACCCGGCTGACGCTGTTGCCTGCCGTGTCGGTTTCAAGGCGCGTGACGTAAGCGCCCGTAAGCAGGGTGAAATTAGGGTACGCTGCGCGGGTTGGATCAACGCAGATCACCTGGGCGTCGGCCTTTGCGTTGATCGCGCAAGGAAAGCCGTCGAAAGCGTCACAACGGATGCAGGGGCTGTATGTGGTGGCGGATCCGTCTGGGTTCTGGTCGAGCTTGATGCCTACCGGCAAATGGAACGGATGCAACCCTTCTTTCGAGAGGATGTCGCTCAGGTCCTGGATACACGGCTCGTGCTTTATCGGCGGGTAAGCGTACGGGGCGCTGGACCAGGGCTCATTTGGGTCCTCCCCGCGCTGTCCGTGGACGTGATAAAGAGCCTCGGCCTGACCATAGTAGGGCTCGAAGACGTCGTATCCTATCGGCCAAGCCGGGGAGATACCATCCTTGTGCCGCAGTTCGCCGAAATCCTTCTCGCGCAGGCGGAACAGAGCAGCGCCGTATACCTTTGAGTTGCCTCCAACATAGTAGTGCAGGCCTGGATGAAATTCACCTCCAGTGGAGTTGTGCCAGGTCTCGGCAGCCTGATAGGCGCCGTCCACGAATACGGTCTTGGAGTCCCAGTTGGCGCGAGACCGCGGCAGATAGCCGCCCCGCTCCAGCATCAGGATGCGCTTGCCCGTGGGAGCGAGCCGCTGTGCCAGCGAAGAGCCTCCGGGACCGCTGCCGATGACGATGATGTCGTAGTGATCCGAAATTGTCACATCGTGCTCCAGGGGGAGATCGGGGTCAGGATGGCGCTTTCCCAGCCCAAGCGCCAACGCCGATGCGGTCTCTGTTGCTACCGCAGACGGCTGAGTGGTTAATCCTGCACTTTAAGTTCTGGCGCGCAGGCGGAAGCGAGATGCTCGGTCATCTCAGACGTGCAGTCGCTTGGCAACGCGATGAACGACCAATAAGGTGCCGATAGCCACGGATGCCCACATGGCGTTGCGGTGCCTACTGGTGAAAACTTCCCAGCTATGGTCTCGCGCACGCCGGTCGAAGCGACCGTGGGCGCCGTATGGACCGGGCACCGCCTCAAAGAGGTTGCTGGGTGCGTCGTCCGGCAATCGCTCTTGTGCTAGTTGGCCTTTATAGCCCGCGCGTGCGAGATAGCGATCAATCAGGCCCTGTGCCAGGCGGTTCGCGAGAATCGCTTTGACGGTCGGAAATCCAATCCAGGTCTGCCGCCGCGGATGTATGGCAGCGAAGTAAATGGCTCGCGCTGGAATCTCCGGCTGGAAAATCGGCGGCACCGGTTGCGCGCGATGGCCCGTCTTATTCAACGCCCAGTTGAACTGAGGCGTGTTGACCGCCGGGAGGTCAACCATGCTGATCTTGATATCAAGCTTGTCATGGAGGACTTCCGATCGAAGCGAATCGGTGAACCCACGGATCGCGAACTTGGCCCCACAATACACCGATTGCACAGGCACCGAACGATAAGCCAAGGCCGAGCCGACATTGACGATAGAACCGCGCTTGCGCGGTGTCATGCGCCGCAGTGCTGCCATCATACCGTAGACCTGACCGAGATATGTCACCGCGGTTCCACGCGCGACTTCCGCCGCCGTCAGCTTCGCAACCGGCGAGA
Source organism: uncultured Acetobacteraceae bacterium (assembly GCA_964245505.1). Classification (GTDB taxonomy): domain Bacteria; phylum Pseudomonadota; class Alphaproteobacteria; order Acetobacterales; family Acetobacteraceae; genus DASWOJ01. Next base: position 3,834 of record CAXTOB010000128.1, read on the forward strand.
ATACGGTTGCCATTGCTACGTTGACCCAAACGTCGATCGCACCGAGTTGTTCCTCGACGCGTGTAGCTGCGGCTTCGACTACCTCCGCATCAGCGACATCTGTTGGAATCGGCAGTGCACGAACACCGCACCCTCTTGCTTCCGTGGCCGCTTCCTCCAGCCGGCCAGGGTCTCGAGACAAGAGTGCGACGTCGAAGCCGTGCCGCGCAAACTCTCTTACGGTTGCGCGTCCAACACCTGCACCTGCGCCTGTGATAACGACGATCTTACTCACAGCTTCGTTCTCCGTGTACACTATGCCAGTGCCGATCGCGGGCCGTGCCGATTCGCGAGGCGTCGCGGGAGCGCTTACGCGAGCGCCCGGGCCAGGGCATCGGCCGCCGGCAAGTCGCAGCCTGGCGCGGCGTTAAGCGTCGAGAGCAACGTTCTTTGCAGCTTCAACCTCTTGACGTGCCATCTCCCAGTATTCCTCGGCCCGTCCATCCGGGCGGTCATCTGCGTCCCAGAGGGCATAAGCCCTCCCCCGGATTAGCTGTTCACGCTCATGTCCCATATCAGACATCCTCTTCTTCTTTCGCCCAAAAGCTTGATAGACTTCGGTTCCAGTTGCTTCCTTACCGAAGGCTTTGACATATCCGGCCAGCCACTGCCACGTGTCGACCCACACGAACGTGACTTGATATATATCGTATTACGACACACTTCAGGGCTACAGGCAGCGTCACTGGATCAAGAGAAGTTTTGCGATGGCAGACTCACGGGAGGGGTTACAAGATTGGTGAGCATGGTTCGCCCAAGCTGGTGGCTGAACGGCCGATCGTCTCTCGCGCCGCTTTGGTTCGCGACGTGCGCGAGCCAGGGTTTACCTATGCTGCGGTCGTGATGTCGTGAGGGTTGGAGCGGCCCGGATTGAGATGCACATGGCGGTCGCGCCTCGTGTTGGATCCGGTCATCAGACAGAGCCGGCCACGACGCATGATGGAGCACGTTCTTGTCATCCAGAGTAGTCACTCGCATGGCCTCGATGCTCCCGTGCCTGCTTGTAGGCGGGTGCGACGTGGTCAATCGCGGCTTCCTCTCCCCCGCCGGTCCGGTTGCATCCGCCATTAAGAGCGAGTTTCTGCTGGTCTGCCTGATCTTGCTTTTCGTCATTGGGCCAGTGTTGCTGCTAACCCCGCTGATCGCCTGGCATTACCGCCTGTCCAACACGCGCAGCGCCTATCGCCCGCAATGGGGCTTCAGTTGGCCGCTTGAGGGGCTGATCTGGATCCCTCCGACCTTGATCGTCATCGTCCTCGCGGTGTTCCTATGGCGCGACACGCACCAGCTCGACCCATATAAGCCATTGCCCGGAAAGTCCCTCGACGTTCAGGCCGTGGCGCTCGACTGGAAATGGCTGTTCATTTACCCCGCCCAGGGTGTCGCGACCGTGAACCGCCTGGTGATCCCAGCCGGCCAGCCGGTGCATCTCAGCCTGACGAGCGCCACGGTGATGCAGTCGATCCTGATGCCGCGCCTTGCCGGGCAGATCTACGCCATGGCGGGAATGCGGACCCAGTTGAACTTCGAAGCCGACAAACCCGGCTCGTCATGGGGCGAGAACGTGCAGTTCAACGGGACGGGCTTCCAGAACCAGAAGTTCGACGTCGCAGCGCTCGACGCGGAGAGCTTCGAGCACTGGCTCGCAGAAACCAAGGCGCAGCCGAACCGGCTCGACCCAGCTGAGTATGAGACCCTGTCCCGCCGCTCCACCCTGCCTCACCCGCTCGCCTTTGGGGCGGTTGAGCCCGGCCTGTTCGACCGGATTGTCGGCCTGACTCAGCCCAGCGGTCACACGATTGACCTGCGTAGCCTGCCGCCGCGCCCCCTGCCGATGGAGATCAGCCCGCATGAGTGAGACCGGACTCTGGCATGTTCTGCTCGGCAACCTGACCTGGGGGGCGCTGCCCTTCGTGCGCGCCTGGCGCGACCCGAACGTCAGTGAGATCATCGGCGCTGGAGCGGGCGCCGTGGTGGTCATCGGCGCCGTCGCGATGTTCGCGCTGATCACTTACCTGAAGGCGTGGCGCACCCTCTGGACCGAGTGGTTCACCAGCCTGGACCACAAGAAGATCGGCATCATGTATATCGTGCTCGCCGGGGTGATGCTGACCCGCGCGCTGATCGAGGCGATGCTGATCCGCACGCAGCAGGCGACCGCGATCAACGCGCCCGGCCTGGTGGAGCCGAACCACTTCGCCCAGCTCTTCACCACCCATGGCAGCATCATGATCTTCTTCATGGCGATGCCGTTTCTGACCGGGCTGATCAATTACGTCATGCCGCTGCAGATCGGTGCGCGCGACATGGCCTTTCCTTATCTGAATTCCGTGGGCTTCTGGCTGACTGCTGGCGGCTCCGGACTAATGATGGCCTCCCTTGTGGTGGGCGAATTCTCTACCGGAGGCTGGAGCGGCTATCCGCCTTATACCGAGCTGTCCTTCAGCGGCGGGCCGGGGCCGGATTACTGGATTTGGGCAGTGACCCTGTCCTCGATCGGCAGCACTACGGTCGGCATCAACGTCGCCTGCACAATCTATAAGCTGCGTGCCCCGGGAATGACCTGGATGCGCATGCCGCTGTTCTGCTGGACCTCACTTTGCACCGCCATCCTGATGATCTTCGCCATGCCGCCGCTCACCTTGGCGACGCTGCTGCTAGCCGCTGACCGTTACGCCGGGATGCACTTCTTCACCGACGATCTCGGCGGCAACATGATGAACTACGTCAACCTGTTCTGGCTGTTCGGTCATCCCGAGGTCTACATCCTGATCCTGCCGGCCTTCGGCGTGTATTCCGAAGTGATCTCCGCCTTCTCGTCCAAGGAGCTTTACGGCTACACCTCGCTCGTCATCGCCACCATGGCGATCGCGATCCTCTCCTTCACTGTCTGGTTGCACCACTTCTTCACCATGGGGCAAAGTGCCGGCGTGAACGCGGCCTTCGGCATCGCCACCATGACGATCGGCGTGCCCACCGGGGTCAAGATCTATGACTGGATCTGGACCATGTTTCGCGGTGAGGTGCGGTTCACCCCGTCCATGCTGCTCTCCATCGCCTTCATGATGACCTTCGTGCTCGGCGGCTTCACCGGCATCATCCTGGCCACCCCACCGCTAGACTACATGGTACACAACACGCTGTTCCTGGTGGCGCACTTCCACAACATGCTCATTCCCGGCCTGCTCTACGGCATGATTGCCGGCTACATGTACTGGTTTCCCAAGGCCTTCGGCTTTCGTTTGAACGAGCGCTGGGGCTGGATTTCCGTCGGCTGCTGGATCGTGGGATTCTACTTGGCCTTCTTCCCGCTCTACGTGCTGGGCGCTGCCGGCATGGCGCGACGGACACAGGAGGTGTTCGAACCGGCCTTTCGCCCCTGGCTGCTGGTCGCCCTGCTTGGCGCCTTGATCCTGGCCGCCGCCCTCGCCAGCCTGTTCGTGCAGCTTTACGTCAGCATCCGCGACCGCGATGCCAACCGCGTGCCCGTCGGCGACCCGTGGGACGCACGCAGTCTGGAATGGTCGACCCCCGCACCCCCGCCGGAGTGGAACTTTGCAACCATCCCCCATGTGGACAACCGCGACACTTTCTATTGGCGCAAGCGCAACGGCGGCGCCTACAAGCCTGCCGACCATTACCGCGACATCGAGCTGCCGAAGGAGTCCGCCTGCGGCGTGATCATCGGCTTCGCCGCCGCCGTGTGCAGCTTCGGCCTGATCTGGCGTATTTGGTGGATGGCCGCGCTGTTCCTGGCTGTGGCGGTCGCGACCGCCATCGCTCGCTCCTTCATGCGCGACGTCACCCGCATCGTCCCGGCCGCGACGGTCGAAGCGGTCGATCGCCGCTGGCTCGCACAGGCCCGCGCCGCGCACCCGATCCCTCGGCAGCTCGAACAATCCGAACGCAATGAAGGGCTCGCGCAATGGATGGCGTAGGGCCGCAGCTTCGCCACGCCGGGCTCAACCTCTCGGACAACCCCGGCGAGGTGCACGAAGTCGAAAGCGATGTCTTCGGCTTTTGGATTTTCCTGATGAGCGACGCGGTGCTGTTCGCGCTGCTCTTCGCCATCTACGGCACCATGCTCGGCGCCACCGTCGGCGCGCCCGGCCCGGCGCAGGAGTTCAAGATCGGCTCCGCCTTCCTCGAGACGCTGCTCCTGCTCACCTCTTCATTCACCTTCGGCATGGCCTCAATCGCGCTCAAGCACGCCAAACGGTTTGGCCTGGTGCTCTGGTTGGCTGCGACCCTGGTGCTCGGAGTCGCCTTTCTTGGCATGGAAGCGCACGACTTCGCCACCATGGCGGCCGACCACGCGACACCCGACCGCAGCGGTTTCCTTTCCGCCTTTTTCGTGCTCGTCGGCATGCATGGGCTGCACGTCACGATCGGTTCGATCTGGATGATCGTGATGTTCGTGCAATTGGCCGCCCTCGGCCGCGACCGGCAAGTGAAGGTCAACCTCATCCGCCTCAGCCTATTCTGGCATTTCCTCGACGTGATCTGGATCGCGATCTTCTCGGTCGTCTACTTGCAGGGGCTGATCCATTGACCTCGCTCGTTACTCTGCTCCGCGAGACCCTGACCTACGTCGTGGGTTACGGCCTAGCCCTGCTGCTCACCCTCGCCGCCTTTGGCCTGGTTTACCTCCATCTGCTCGAGGGCCTGCAGGCCTTTTACACCGTGCTCGGTCTGGGTTTGGTGCAGTTGCTGGTGCACTTCCGCTACTTCCTACACATCGATTTGCAGCGCTCCGCCCGGGCCGACCTGATGCTGTTGCTGTTCTCGTCCCTGATCGTGGCACTCATGGTCGGCGGCACGCTGGTCGTGCTGTTCAAGCTTCAGCTGAGAATGATGTAGCTTTGGTTGGGTTAGCGCTGCGTTCAGCCCGCCTGATCCGAAGTCGGTAGTCCTGGTACAGGAGCCTTGAACACATGGGTTCAGGTCAGCGACTTGCCGAACGATCGTATCCTGTGCTGGAGAGAGGGCGGCAGTATTTCGCTGTTCAGCCAACTCTCGCGCTTTGTCAACGGGCACACGCGGGACCGGCTGGGGCAGCTGCTCGGCTGGACAAGGCGCGGGTGCTGTTCACGCGCCTGGCCGGCCTGCGCAACGATGTCGGGTGGCTGGCCGAGGAATACGACCACGGGCGCAAGCGGCAGGTCGGCAACTTCCCACAGGTGTTCTCGCACCCGGCGCTGATTGGCACCGCGCACAGCCTGCTCGACGCCTCCGGTCCGGTGCACCAGCGTTCTGCAAACATGTCCGCTACGGCCTGATCCGATGTACCAGTAGAGCCTTTCAGCATGACCGACCCTGCTACCGCCGCCCCAATGACGCTTTATCCTGGCTTTGCCACAGGTGGGTAGAGCTGAGCGATCCGGTCCGCCCAGTGCTTCTGGGGACCGCACATGGAATAAAGGCAGGCACGACACGGGAAGGCGCAGACTTGGATCGCTTCCGCAGCCTGCCCCACCTAGCCGCGCTCGGCGGCGCCTACGTGTTGGTCATACCGATCCGCTGGAGTCGTGAGAGGTCCGAGCGCAGTGCCGGCCTGCGCACCTTCCCCCTGGTCGCAATTACCGCGTGCGGCTTCGTGCATGCGACGGAGGCCCTGCTGAACGACCGCCCGGAAGTTGCCGCGCGCATCATTGATGGCGTCATCACCGGAATTGGCCTTATCGTCGGCAGCGCAATCGTGAAGCACGGACAGTCCGTCCTCGGCACCGCGACGGCCGCAGTGCTTTTTGCGACCGGAGCCGTCGGGATCGCCGTCGGCTTGCGGGCATACGAGGACGCGGTGGTCATCAGTGTTTTGACCTTCCTCACGCTCCGCTTCCTGAACCCCGTAAAACGGGAGCGGCCCGACGATCCCGACATGCAGCGATGACCGGACCCGGCAACGGCGGCGATCCGGCTGCACCCGCGCTGGCAAGCATCGCCGCTACGCTGCGCTGGACGGCGATTGGCGGCCTGGTCCTGCTCGGTGTTTGGCTGATCTCGGACGTCTGCCTGCTCGTGTTTGCCGCCGCCCTGATCGGGGCGGTCCTGCGCCGCGCAGCCGACCGGGCGGGTGCGCTGCTGCACCTGCGTCCGGGCTGGTCCCTAGCCTTGGTCCTGATTATTTTCGGGCTGCTAATCGCCACGCTGGTGTGGTGGCGGGGTTCGGCGACGCTGGACGAGATGATGCGCCTTTGGGGCCAGTTGGACAACCAAGGGCAGAAGATACAGGGCATCGTCGAACAGAGCCAATGGGCGCGAGGGGCAGTGGGCCGGCTCGGGTCATACTTGTCCGACTCAGGCGGCGCGATTGCCGGCACCATCGCCGGGGCAGCAACCACGACGCTCGGTGGGCTTGGCAGCCTGCTTCTGGTGGTGGTGACGGCGGTGTACTTCGCCGCGTCACCCGCATTGTATCGGGACGGCGCCGTGCGACTGCTGCCGTTGCGGACGCGCAGGCGCGGGCAGCAGGTGCTGCAGGCGGTCGGCGATGCGCTAGTCTGGTGGTTTGCGGGCCAGGCCGTGGACATGGTTGTGGTGGCAGGGTTGAGTTGGGCCGGATTAGCGGTGCTGGGCGTGCCGCTCGCGCCGACGCTGGGACTGATTGCAGGACTTTGCAACTTCGTGCCCTTCATCGGGGCGCTCGGCGGGGCCGTACCGGCCGTCCTGGTTGCCCTCGGACAGGGACCGGGCCAGGCCCTTTGGGTGGCGGGCCTGTTCCTGGCCATCCAGACCGTGGAAGGCAACGTGATCGCCCCACTGATCCAGAAGCGGACTGTCGATCTGCCGCCGGCGCTGACGATCCTGTCTCAGACCGTGCTTGGCACGCTGTTCGGGCCGATGGGCCTGATCCTGGCTACGCCCGTCACGGCTGCAAGCTTGGTTGCCGTGCGGATGATCTATGTCGAAGATGTGCTGGAAAGCGCCGGGCATCCGGACCTTGCCGCTCCTTCGGGAACATCAGAAATTTGAGCAGCTTCAACCTGGAGAAGTTCAGACTCGACCCAAGGGAACGTTCACGCTGATGACTGTCCGCCGCGTCGCACCTCGCCGACCTTGGCCTGAACGGCGGCAGGCAGCAGCATGATCCGCCTAGCACTGTTGGCGCTCGTGCCAGTTGCACCAGACATGGGGCGTGGTTCAGATCCGGGTTACACGCGGAACGCCGACATCCTTGGTTGGCGCGGCTCTGGCCACTTTCGGTGTAACCCGTAAACCGCCTGGTTTGATCCACGCCACGCCGCCTATGCGAGTGAGGACGGGGATGGCGGGTTTGCGCCGGGCTTCCGCCTGCTGTTGTTGCGGGCCATGGCGATCGGCAAGCGACGGGTGGCGCTGAAGGACAGCACCTTGGCGCAATACCACGCGGGCCTGGACCGGCTGCTGTCAGAGCCAGCGCCGGAACGGCCCGCCGCACGCCGTCTGTTCCGCGCCATGCGCCGCGACCGAGACGACCTGTTCCGCTTCGTCACCCGACGCGACGTGCCCTATACCAACAACGCCTGCGAGCGCGCGCTGCGGCCTTCGGTGATCTTCCGCAAGGTGACGGGCGGGTTCCGTGCCGAGTGGGGCGCCCGGGTCTATGCCGCAGCCGTCAGCATCATCGCCACCGTGCGCTTGCACGGGCTGACCGCGTTCGGAGCGCTACGGGCCGCGCTGGCCGGAGAAGCTGTCATGCAAACCGCCTGAGGAAGCGTGAGGCGGGTGAGTAGTTACCTTTAGACGTTGCCGGAAGCCGGGACGATCCGCGTCTCACGGCGGGTCGCACCGATGCCGCCGCCGATTCAAGCCGCGATCCCGCCAAGTGCCAGAGCCACGAAACCCAGCATGCCGGCGGAGGCCACGCCCTTGCGCGTCGCCTCCGCCGCCCCTTGCGCCTTCTGCTTCACCTGTTCCGCGGCAGCGCGCGCCTGTTGCTCGGCAGCCTGCAGCCGAGTGCGTGCCTCATCAGGGCTGACGTTCGCAGTCTTGGCTAGGCTGTCCACGGTGCGGTCACGTGCCGCGTCCGCCGTGGCCTTGTCCCCGCTGATAGCCGCGCGAATGTAGGACGTGATGTTGTCCTGTGCCGCTTGCGCGTCGTTCGGGTTCACCAGGCGCTGCACCTGCGCCTTCAAAGCGTCGCCATCGGTGTTCGCATCCACGCCCGATACGGCCGAGGCCGTGCCGTGCCCGACTGCGCTGACCGTGCTACCTAGCGCGCTGGCTGCCCCGCCAATCAGGCCGCCCGCGGCGGTGCTCAGCAGGTAGAAGATCGCCAGGGTGACGACACACCAGTTCAGGAAACCGTGTCATACCAACGGCCCTCCGCTTTGACAGTTTCCGGGCTTACAAAACGGTATGGAGCGCGCCAGCAAGAACGGTCAAATCGGAGGGCCGTTGGTATCAGCGCGCCGTGTTAGCGTCAGACGTGCAGGACAGCCGCCCCGCCGTGACGCCACCTATCAACCAGGCGACGACGCCCGACACCACGATCCAGATGGCTGCGGTCTGGCCGGCGCCGCCGGCGGATGGGTTGTCGCCGGTGTCTACAGCGGTTTCTGTGGAGGCGCCAAGGCCAACGCCGGGGACGTTCATCAGCAACTGAACGACCAGTGCCGCGACGACGCCGGCCAGGATGCCGCCCCAGGCGGCACAGTTCCGAAAATGGGTGCGGCTGTCATTGGGCACGACGGCCTTGACCGCCCCGCCAGCCAGTGTGGAGTAGGCTGGCGTGACGGCCAGGGCCGGTTTTTCATTAACGACGCGAGGATTGCGTCAGCTTGGCGAGCAGGTAGCCCACGCCGCCTGCCGCTAGCAGCGAGGCCAGGGGATGCTCCTTCATGAAGTCGTCGAGCTGGGCGCCGAGGCTGCTGGCTTCGTCGCGGACAGCATCCTTGGCGGAGCCATAGGCGTTCTGCACTTGGCCGCTCACCTGATCGAACTTGCCTTCGGCCTGCGTCTTGGTGTCTCCGGTCAGGCCGCCTACAGCGTCCTTGACCTTGCCGCCGACGTTGGTAGCTGCGCCCTTGAAGCGATCTTCATCCATTGGAACTCTCCCTAACAGGCACATCAGGCCGGACAGCCCGGCCAGAAGTAAGAGCCATTAACTGACTTCGCCAGTGTGGGTTCCGGCCGCGGATGGCGGGAACCCTGCCGCAGCGCCAAAAAATCGTGTGATCGCAGCAGAGAAACTTGGCAGGCCCAGAACGGCTTGAGAGAGAGCCTCACATGGGGGTGGCCGTCTTGCACCGTAATCAAGCAGTGTTGGTCGTGTCGTACCTTCTGGCTCTCGCCGGCTGTGCGTTGCTGACCGCGGCGCCGCCCCAGGTCGAGGTCGTCCAGGTCGAGTTGTGCGGCGCGAGCTTGCTGGACCAGTCGCTGGCCGTCGCACTGTGCGTCACCAACCCCAACGACACGGCGCTGAGCTTCCGCCGTGTCCGGGTGATGGCGGACGTGTCCGGCGCTCCGCTGGCCGACACCGAAAGCGAGGTGCCGGTGCGCCTGCCGCCGCACTCCTCGACGTTGGTGCCATTCGCGGTGACGACCACCGTCCGCAACCTGGGGCCGCAACTGCTTGGCATCGTCCGGACTGGTGCGGTGGAGTACCGGATGCACGGCACCGTGCAGCTCGACGGGGCGGTTGCCCTCACCCTGCCGTTCAGCCGAAGCGTGCGCCTCGACGCTGCCACGGCGAGTGGCTTACTGGCCGACACCGGCGCGTCCGCAGGGACGCGCTGCGGGACAACGTCATAGGTCCGCATGGCATCCGGCGAGCGCACGGACGGCCGCGGCGAATACCACCACGGCAACCTTCGCGAGGCGCTGATCGAGGCGGCGATGTCCATGATCGCCGAGCGCGGCCTGGCCGGTTTTGCCTTGGCTGACTTGGCGCGCGCACTGGGCGTGGGCACATCAGCGCCCTACAATGACTTCTGCAACCGCACCGCCGTGATTGCGAAGGTTGCCCGACGTGGCTTCGTTCAGCTGCCGCCGGCCTGGAAGCTGCACGCGATGCGGCAGGCACCGACCCGATCAACGCCTTGGAACGGTGCGCCCAGGCCCACCTCGCCTTCGCCAGCCACGATACGCCGGTCTATGCGGCCATGTTCGAGGCAACGTTCCCGTGGGGCGAATATCAAGACGTCGTCCGCGCGCGCGAGGCGGCGTTCAACGTGATCCGTGCGGCAGCCCAGGTCGCCGTGAGCCGCAGCACCTCGCCGAACCGTCCGCCCGTCCACATGGTTGCACTGCACGTCTGGACGATGACACACGGCATCGCCGACATGTTCGTCAGCCACGACGGGGATAGCCGCCGGTTGCTGC
>CAXTOB010000129.1:0-11965 GCA_964245505.1 uncultured Acetobacteraceae bacterium
GGACTCGCGCTTCGAGTTCGACAGCTTCGTCGTTGGCAAGCCGAACGAGTTCGCTCATGCTTGCGCCCGCCGGGTTGCGGAACGCCCGAGCAGTCCCGGCTTCAACCCTTTGTTCTTGTATGGCGGCGTTGGCCTCGGCAAGACGCATCTCATGCACGCCATCGGCCTGGAACTGTCGCGCAAGGACGGCGTGCCGGTCCAGGTCGCCTACATGTCGGCCGAGAAGTTCATGTATCGCTTCATTGCCGCCATACGCAGCCAGTCCACGATGGAGTTCAAGGAACAACTCCGCAGCGTGGACGTGCTGATGGTGGACGACCTGCAGTTCCTAATCGGCAAGGACAACACGCAGGAAGAGTTCTTCCACACCTTCAACGCCCTGGTGGATGCCGGCAAGCAGATCGTGGTGTCGGCGGACAAATCGCCCTCCGACCTGTCCGGGTTGGAGGACCGCCTCCGCACCAGGCTGGGCTGCGGCATGGTCGCCGACCTGCACGCCACCACGTTCGAGCTCCGCATCAGCATTCTAGAAGCCAAGGCGACCCGCGGCGGCGCCCAGGTGCCGCCAAAGGTGCTGGAATTCCTGGCCCACAAGATCACCAGCAACGTGCGCGAGCTGGAGGGCAGCCTGAACCGCCTGATCGCCCACGCCAACCTGTTTGGCCGCCCGATTACACTCGAAAGTACCCAGGAGGTCCTGCACGACATCCTGAAGGCGCATGACCGCCGCGTCACCATCGAGGAAATCCAGAAGCGCGTCGCCGAACACTGGAACATCCGCCTATCCGACATGAGCAGCGCCCGCCGCGCCCGCGCCGTTGCCCGGCCCCGGCAGGTCGCGATGTATCTTGCCAAGCAGCTCACCAGCCGGTCGCTTCCCGAGATCGGCCGCAAGTTCGGCAACCGCGACCACACAACAGTGATGCACGCTGTGAAGGTCGTAGCGGAACTGATTGAAACGGATGCAGATTTCAGCGAGCGGGTAGAGCTGCTGCGGCGGATGCTGGAAAGCTGATTTTCTCCCTCTCCCTCCGGGAGAGGGTCGGGGTGAGGGAGTTTTGGCTGCGACGCGGAGAGTCGTAAGTGCCATCTGAACCTAGTCCTGCGTTGGATACGGTGATGCTTCCCTGTTCCCTCACCCCGACCCTCTCCCGGAGAGAGAGGGAGCAGCGAGCAAATCCTGCACAACACGTTTGCCACCGGCACTGCATCAGCTAAGGTACGCGCCCCAGCCGCGCCTCCTGGCGGTGGCCAACAGGATGGAAGCCATGAAGTTCAAGGCCGACCGCGCCACGCTGATGAAGGCGCTGGCGCATATCCAAAGCGTCGCCGAGAAGCGCAACACCATCCCTATCCTTGCCAATGCCCTGATCCGCGCCGGCGACGGTCGCCTGTCCTTCACCGCGACCGACATGGAGATCGCCATCGTCGAGGAGGTTGCCGCCAGCGTGTCCCGCGACGGTGCCGTCACAGTGCCCGCCGCAACCCTGTATGAGATTGTCCGCAAGCTGCCGGACGGCGCCGAGCTTGAATTCGAGATGGCCGGTGAAGGCGCCCAGATGACGTTGCGCGCCGGGCGTTACGCCACCAGCCTGGTAACGCTGCCGACGGACGACTTTCCCAACATGACCGCCGGGAGCTTGCCGCACCATTTCCGCCTGACCGGCCTGGCGTTGCGTGGCCTGATCGACCGCACCCGGTTCGCCATCAGCACGGAGGAAACGCGCTACTACCTGAACGGCATCTACCTGCATGCCGCCGAGGGCGATGCCGGCCCAGTGCTGCGCGCGGTCGCCACTGACGGCCACCGGCTCGCGCGCGTCGAGGAGCCGATCCCCGAGGGGGCCGCCGGGATGCCCGGCGTCATCATCCCCCGCAAGACCGTCGCCGAACTCCGCAAGCTGCTGGATGAGGAGGCTGGCGAGGTCGAGGTTGCGCTCTCCGACACCCGCATCCAGTTCAAGGCGGGGCCGATCACCCTCACCAGCAAGCTGATTGACGGCACCTTCCCGGAATACGAGCGCGTCATTCCCAAAGACAACGACAAGGTCCTGAAGGTGGGCAAGAAGGACTTCTCCGACGCCGTGGCACGCGTCGCCGCCATCAGCAGCGAGCGGTCACGCCCGGTGAAGATGGCCCTGGCTCCCGACCTGCTGACCCTGTCTGCAGCCAGCCCCGAGCAGGGCACGGCGAGCGAGGAGCTGGACGGCGGCCGGGTCAACTACAGCAGTTCCCCGTTGGAGATCGGCTTCCAGGCGCGTTACCTGAACGACATCACCGACCAGATCGCGGAGAAGGTGGAGTTCCACTTCTCGGACGGTTCGGCGCCGACGGTCGTGCGGGATGGCGGGGATAGCAGCGCGCTCTATGTGCTGATGCCGATGCGGGTCTGAGACGGGGCCGGGCCAAGACATATCAGCCAGCGCAGGTGATTGTCGGCAACCCGTCGGGTGCGGCGATCCGATGGACATGACAGGTACATCTCCCGCGGTCGAAGATCCGCATCAGGCACCCTCCCGTGATGCCGGTGGCTGGGGTGGCGCGCAGGTGGCGTCCACCGATGCGATGCTGCGGCTGACCCGCCTCACCCTGACCCAATTCCGCAACTATCCGGCGCTGACCTGGCGGCCAGCGGCCCGCATCTCGGTCGTCACCGGCCCGAATGGGTCCGGCAAGACCAATCTGCTGGAGGCCGTGTCCCTGCTGCAGCCCGGCCGCGGCCTCCGCGGGGCACGCATCGCCGAGTTGGCCCGGCAGGCGCCAGGCGCGCCCGGCACATGGGGCGTTGCGGCCCGCGTGCTGCATGATGGTGCCGAGGCCGACCTCGGCACCGGCATCTCCCCAGACGGGCCATCGGACCGCCGCGTCTTCCGCCTGAACGGCGCCGCGCCGCGCAGTCAGGCGGAAATCGCAGCCGTGATGGCCGCGGTCTGGCTGACGCCGCAGATGGACCGGCTGTTCCAGGAAGGCGCGTCCGGGCGCCGCCGCTTCCTCGACCGGCTGGTCTGGGCGTTGGAGCCCGGCCATGCCCGGGAGGTCTCGGCGTATGAAACGGCGTTGTCCGGCCGGAACCGCCTGCTGGCGGCAGGCGGCGCAGACCCGGCCTGGCTGGCAGCCCTGGAGGACAGCATGGCCCGGCATGCCGTCGCCGCAACGGCCGCACGCGCCAGCCTGATAATCCGGTTAAACCATGCGTTGGCGGCCGGTATCAACGGCCGGTTCCCGGCGGCTCAGTTGGCGCTACTGGACCGGGTGGCGGACCGGCTGGCGGTGGAACCCGCGCTGGCGGTGGAAGACTGGCTCCGCGCCGGCCTGGCTGACAGCCGCGGGCAGGATGCAGGGGCGGGATCGGCATCCCTGGGCGCGCACCGGGCGGACATGACGCTGTCCGACGCCGAAACCGGGCTGCCGGCGGCTCTGGCCAGCACCGGGCAGCAGAAGGCGCTGCTGACCGGGGTCGTATTGGGCCACGCCGCACTGATCGCCGACGAGCGCGGCGCGGCCCCGCTGCTGTTGCTGGACGAGCCTGCGGTCCATCTGGACGCCCCACGCCGGACGGCGCTGTGGGACGCCCTGTCGGCGATGTCCGCCCAGGTCCTAATAACCGGCACCGACCCGGCGCCGCTCACGCCCCTGGACGGCCAGACGGAATGGCTGCGGGCCGGCGACGGAGCGCTGGTCCCCGAGGACCCGCCCCGCGCCTGACAGCCTTAAAGGCTAGAGCATGTCCGGCCCAAATAGCTCCATTTAGGTCCAGTACTGTTCACTTTGCAATCCGAATGGCGGCGTTGAAGTCAACGCGCGTGGTCGGCTGTGGCGTGCGCGGACGTAATGGATAGCCGCTCATCTTGCGCTTGACCCCGCGCGGCACTTGCCTGCCTCGGGAACTCGACACGCGCTCCTCCCCGATCTCGTCCAGCACATCCTCATGCAAGGCGAGCCTGTCCCGAGGGGGGAAAAACCGCAAGCAGCGGCAGCTTGCGGCGCACCACGCGCACGGCGTGCAGGAACGACAGCCGGCCCGCGCCAAGCGTTGCGAGCGTATCTGGGTCTTCGTCGGCCCGCAGCGCCGCCTCGTGCATGAGCCCCCGCACGGCGAAATGCGCCAGCAGCAGGCCCCAGAACTCCTGGCGCACCAAGTCCGCGGTCTTGCTGCGCAACACAATTTGCGCCCCGCGCCGCTGCGTCTTCAGCTCGGCCAGCGCGCCCTCGATATCCCAGCGTTCGTGATACAGGGCAGCCAGGTCCGCAGCCGGCGCCTGCGCTGGGTCGGGGATCGTGGTCACCAGCCGATACAGCGGCTCGGCATCGGCCACGCCCTCCAGCCGGTATTCAACCACGCGCACCTGGATGCCGTTGGCCGCGTGCCGCCGGTCCTTCTCGCTCGGGTAGACCACGGAAAGGTAGGACTGTCCGCCAGCACCGTTGCGCGCGGCAGGCGCAGGTTGCTCTTCACCCGCCACAGCAGGTCGGCACCGGTGGCCGTCGCTGCCCGCCACAGCGCATACCCGAAGAAATGCCGGTCGGCCAGGCACCGCATGCCAGGCCCGAGTGCCGGCACCACGTCATGGGCCAGCGTCGTCTCGCCGTCCGCGTAACGGCCCAGTTCGGCGCCGAACAGCACGTGCGTGCCGTTCTCCACCAGGCCCACGAAACGGAGCTTCGGAAATGCGCTCTCGCCTCGGCTGGCACCGGGATAGCCGAACGCGATGCCGTTCTCGACCGTGTCGGCCACATCCAGGCTGGACCCGTCCAGGCTCACCAGCCGCCACCCCCGATACCACGCCCCCTTGGTGGCGCGCGTCGCCACTGGCTGCACGACCTGCTCGTAAAGCCGGCGCAGCGGCTTCGCGCCCAAGCGGCTGCGCGCCTGCGAGATGCCGCTCTTGCCCGCGATCTTGACCGCATCGGCGCCCCACAGCCAGCGCAGGCCTTCCAAAAGGCAGCGCAGCACCTCACGGGTGCTGGATCCCATGTAAAGCGTCATGGTGATGGCATAGTAGACCATCACCTGCGCTGGCAGATCGCGCTCTCTCGCCTTGCTGGTCTCGGCCAGGACCTGCCGCACTCGGTCAGGTGGGAACGCCCGGGCGATCACGCCGAGGCTGATGTTGTCGCTGACACGAACGCCGGCCGGAAGGCCGGCAGGAACACCCGCCATTACTGTCGATCTCAGAACACCCGACCAGTGATGTAGGACACGTGAACGCCTAATTGAACGGTATTGTCTCTAGACCCTAGTGCGCTTCAGAATGGAAGCTGATCGGCATGAAGACGTTAATTGCGGCGGGACTCGTCAGTGGACTCCTGGTGAGCCAGGCGGCATCGGCGCAGACGACGGGTCAGGCATCTCCGGCAACCCAGGTGCAACCGGTCGCACCGGTTGCCGATGCGTTGGCCGGCAAGCAGGCCGGCAGCTTCATGATCCGGATTCGGGCAATCGGCGTGCTTCCGGAGAACCTGTCCAGCTCGGTTTCGGCCATCAGCGGGAACGTTCACGTCACGAACACGCCGGCGCCGGAACTGGACCTGTCATACTTCATCACGGACCATATCGCGGCCGAGGTGATCGCAGCGAGCACGCGGCACGATGTCTCGGCCAGCAGGACGGTGCTGGGCAAGGTGGACGTTGGCAGCGTTTATGTCCTGCCGCCAACATTGACCCTGTAGTATCATTTCATGCCGCATGGGCGGATCAGCCCGTATGTCGGCGTCGGACTGACGGCGGCGTTCTTCTATGACAGCCAGCCCTCGTTGCCGACGGTTACGAAGGTGGGTCTCAGCAATGCCGTTGAGCCGGCGATCCAGGCGGGTTTTGATTATAATATTAGCGGGCCGTGGTTCGCGAACTTCGACGTGAAACAGATTTTCATCAACACCACTGCACGGATAAACGGCGGCACGATCGTCGTGAAAACCTCGCTCGACCCTACGGTCGTCGGCGCCGGTGTTGGCTACCGGTTCCGAGCTGGGCGTGCTCGGTCTGCTGAGCTGGATGAGGGAATGTGTCATACAAATTGCCTGACGTTCTGACCTGCCGCTTCCAACTGGCAATGGTCATTGCGAGCGGGATTGGGGTTGCAATCCAGGGTGGTAAGACTTGAGTCCTGGATTGCCACGCCGCAAGTGCGGCTCGCAATGACCATACCTTGGCCAGCGGGCAGATTCTCAGGTAATTAAGATTTGTTTCATACTGATGACGGCCCGCCCTGGATGAAAGATGCTCCGCGCTGGGAGACGGATCGTGATTTTCGAAACAATTTTTATGTCGGGGTCATGCCTTCGGTTATGGCGGCGTGAACTGACTTGGCTATGGACCCGGCCCTTGGCGCAGGACGGATCGGTTGAGGTAGCCGTCCGGGATGGACCAGGGGTGCTGGCGCAGTTACCCCTGGCCCGGCTGTGGTTCCGGCGAAACGGCTGCTGGCGTTAGTTCAGCCCGAGTTGGTCCACGATGTCCGACACTTGGCGCCGGGCCGCATCCGATAATGGCATAACCGGACGCGGTGGGGCTGTACTGCATACCCCCAAGTGCCCGGCGGCGGCATAGATCACCCGCAGGCTAGTGTGTGCGGCAAACAAGTTCCATAGCGGCTGCATTGTCGAGTTCAGCCGCCGCGCTTCTGCCGCATCTCCGGCGCGTGCAGCCGCGGAGACCGCCAGGCAGGCCCGCGGGAACAGCCCGGCGGCCACGCTGTGCCAGGCGTCTGCGCCGGCCAGCAGAGCCTCTGCGGCTCGGGCGTCCACGCTGCATCCCACCCGGAATCCGGGTGCGCAGCCGACGCGCAATGCGGCCAGGGCTGCGGCGGCCTCGGACTGCGGCGCTGGGATCTTTGCGGCGCGGATGCCGGGGACCTGGCTGAGCCTGGCAATCAGCGCCGGGCTGAAGGTGAAGCTGGTGGTGCCGGGGTTGTCGTATATGCATATCGGCAGGCCGGTGGCGGCGACGGCCTCGTAGTGCGCGAATACTTCGTCGTCCCGCAATGGGATGTAGGACACCGCCGCCAGCAGCCCTGCATCCGCACCCGCAGCCAGGGCATCGTTGGCCAAGGCCACTGCTTCATCGGTCCGCAGCGCGCCGACGCCGACCAGCAGGGGAACGCGGCGGGCCAAGGATGCCACTGCAGCCTCGATGGCGCGGCGGCGCTCGGCACGGGTCAGGTAGGGGTAGGTGCCGGTGCTGCCGAGCAGCCCGATCCCTTGGACGCCAGCGATGGCCAGGCGCTCCAACATCTGCTGGAGCGCAGGGGTGTCCACCCGGCCACCGGCGCTGGCGGGGGTTATGGGATAGGCGATCAGTCCGTCAAAGGGCAGCATGGCCACACGGTAGCCTGGAATCAGACCGGCGTCATTCCGGTCCGGTTTGGAACGGGGCGGCTGCGTCCGATGCTGCGTCCGATTCTGGGCTGTGCCGGGTCAGCGGGGCAGGCAGGTGAGGGCAGGCGGAGCTGTGCCGGCACGGTGCAGGGTTTTTTGGATCAGGGCGCGGAGGTGGGACCGTCCGTCAGGCCCGGGGGCAGGGGATCCTCCGGCTTTAGCACCAGGGCGGCTTCATCGGCGACAACGGCGACGGCGGCCAGCCTGATGCAGTTGCGGCCACCCCGCTTTGCGGCATACAGGGCGGCGTCGGCTGCTTCGACGAAGGCTGCCGGGCCGATGTTGCCGATGGGCGGCATGATGGCGGCGCCGCCGACGCTGATGGTGACGATGCCGAACTCCGATGCTGCGTGGACCAGCGCCCGCTCCTGCACGCCGCGGCGGATGCGTTCGGCGGTGACGGCGACGCCGGCCTCATCCGTATTGGGCAGGATGATTGCGAACTCTTCGCCGCCATAGCGTCCGGCCAGGTCGGACGGGCGGCGGAGCACCGCCCGGATGGCATCGGCCACCGCGCAGATGCAGATGTCGCCTGCGGGATGGCCGTGGGTGTCGTTGAATGCCTTGAAGCGGTCGATGTCCACCATGAGAATGCCGAGCGGCAGCTGCAGCCGTTGGGACCGGCGGAACTCGGTGCCCAGGGCCTCGTCGATGTGGCGGCGGTTGGCAAGCGCCGTCAGCGGGTCCTGCAGCGCTTGGCCGCGAAGGAGGCGGTTCGCCTCCTCCAGCCGTTGCTCCATTTCCATCCGCACGGACACGTCCCGTGTGACCATGACGTAACCGGCGCCGACTGGGCCGGGGAGGGGACGGCCGATGCTTTCCAGCCAGACCGCGGCGCCATCCTTGCGGGTGATGCGATACGTCGCACGTGCCGCGGCCTTGCCGGCCTGCAGCGGGGCGTTCAGCATCTCCTCGACCGAAGTGCGGTCGTTTGGCTGCACCATCTCCACTGCCGGGCGGCCCACAAGCTCTTCCGGGTGGAAGCCGGTCAGGTCCAGGCAGGCTGGGGACGCGTAGCTCAGGCGGAATTCATTGTCTAGGCGGGTGATCATATCGCTGCTGCAGGTGGAAAGCAGGCGGTAGTGTTCCTCGCTGAGAAGCAGGCTAGCCTGCGCGGCATGCAGCTCCTGGCTGCGCGCTTCGAGCCGTTGACCCATCTCGTCAAGGCTGGAGGCAAGCGTTTGCAGTTCATGCGCAGCGCCGTCCAGGCGTCCGATACGTACGCCGAGGTTCCCATTGCGGAGCCGCAGCGCCTTGCGCGCAATCCGGCGCAGCGGATGCAGCAGGGACCTGTTGGCGATCAGCGCCGCCGCCAGCAGGGCCGCGCCTGCGGCTGCCGCGGCGATGGCCAGCCCGGCAGCGAGCCGCCTGTTGGCTTCCGCCAGCACCTCCGCGCGCGGCAGGCCCACTGACAGTATCAGGTTGCCGCCGGTCCCCGGGAGTGGTGCAGTGCCGGTGATCCGGCTGGCGGCAGGGTCCGCCGCTTCGTTGCCGGCTGCGCCGGAGCCTGGGGCGGCCAGGGCAGAGCCGTGCTGCCGGAACATGGGCTGGGTGGCGAGGGTGTAACGGCCTGCCTTTTCAGCGGCGGCCGAGGCTGGTGTGTCCGAGGCTGGGGTGTCTAACGCTGGCGAGCGGACCAGGGCCTTGCCGTCCCGGAGATCGACGATCTCGACCAGACTCGCGTCGGCGCCTGGAATACGAGCGGCCAGCCGGCTGAACCAGTCCAGATCCAGGACGGCAGCCAGTACGCCGTCTGGCACTGCGCCTGCGGACTTGCGGCCATCCGGGGCCGCTGTGCCCGGCGGGAACAACGGCATGGCGGCCATCAAGCTTGGCCTGCCCGTCGAGCGGCTGATGGCCGGAGCGCCAAGGACCAGGTCGTCGTCGTCCGCCGCCATCGCCTGAATGAACCAGAGACGGTCGGCCAGGTTGATTGACGGCTGCTCGTCACGGCTGTTGCACGTCACCTGGCCGTCCCTGCCGATGACGGACAGGATGCCGATGCGCTGGTGGGCTTCCTCCACCCGGCGGAGCAGGGCATTGCAGGAGCCGTCGTGGTCGGCGCGCACATCAGGCACCCGCGCCAGCACACGGAGCAGCGTCGCAGCCTCCTGGATCATGCTGTCCTGCTGCTCGGCTCCCAGGGAGGCCAGGGTGGCGGCCCGGCTGGCGGCGGCGTCCACCGTGCGGCTGCGCTCCCCGACCGCATCCACCACCAGCAGGAAGATCGGCGGACCTGCTGCCATCAGCGTGAGCGCGGCGAGCGCCGGCCGGATGCCGGACAGTGCGGTACGCCAGGTCCGCCGGGCTTGGGCGGGACCGGCACTCATTGCAGCGAGCCTGCGGCGCCCTTGTCGCGAGGCGGGGCGGAGTGCTGGAACAGCGCACTGCGGTCGAGCTGCAGGTGGGTGGCCATGCGCTCGGGCGTCAGCACGCCGGGCCGGCCGATCAGGTATCCCTGGGCTTCGTCGCAACCGTAGGCTTGCAGCAGTTCCAGTTGCGATAGGTGCACGATCCCCTCGGCGCAGACTATCATGTCGAGCTCGGCGCCCATCGTCAGCACGGCGCGGGTGATGATCTCTGTCCGGCGGCATCTCCCGAGCCTGCCGATGAACATCCGGTCCAGCTTGAGCCTGTTGAAGGTGAATTTCTGCAGGTAGCCGAGCGAGGAGTAGCCGGTGCCGAAGTCGTCCAGCGACAGCCCGACACCCAGGGCGCGGAGCAGGGCGCATTCGCGCAATGCCACGGCGTCGTCGCCGATGAACACGCGTTCGGTCACTTCCAGATCAAGGCGGGCGGGGTCCAGGCCGGCTTCGATAAGCGCGGCTGCTACGGCGCGGGACAGGCCCTCTTCCTGGAACCATAGCGCGGATACGTTGACGGCAGCCCGCATGTGGCCGGGCCAGCGCGCAGCCTCGGCCAGGGCGTGGCGCAGGACCCAGAGGTCAAGCTCCCGGTAGAGGCCGATCGCTTCGGCGATTGGGACGAAGGTGGCCGGAGGCACGAGACCGGCGCCGGGCCGGTCCCAGCGCGCCAGCGCCTCGAACCCATGCAGGCGGCCGGTTGGGCAGTGGACGATGGGCTGCCAATGCAGGGCCAGGCTTCCGGCGAGGAGCGCGTCGCGCAGGTCGCGTTCCAGTTTTGGGCGGTCGTCGGTGGTCCGGCTCCGCAGCGGGGAGTCGTGTTGGGTTAAGTCAGGAGGTCCGCCATGTTCCATCGGTTCACCCGCCATCGCGTGCGATGATAAGGCATAAGGCCAAAGCTGCCCAGATGACGTTTGATAGTCGTGGGAACACCATTACTATCGTATGCCTTCCAAATCGTTTCTTTCAAGTATCAAAACGTTTTCGACGAAGCGTTGTGCTCGCGGTGCCTCACGCGTCGTGGCTTGCGGCTGGCCACGCTTGAAGAAGATTGTAATCATGGCTACATTAGTGGGATGAATGGTTCCCCCCTGATTGGCCAGGCGACTGTGCGCAGCTTTGGCTTCCGGCTGTGGCACGTCCAGCATGCGTTCATGCGTCGGCTGGAGGCGGCGCTGCTGCCGCTCGGCCTGACGCACATGCAGTTTGTGGTGCTGCGCGTGGCCGATCATCTGGCGCAAGCAGGGGAGCAGCCGACCCAAGCGCGCCTTGCAGTCGGGACGGCAACCGACCGCATGATGGTCAGCAAGGTGCTGCGATTGCTGGAGGGCAAGGGCTTGGTGGTGCGGCCGGTCCATCCAGCGGACGCACGTGCCCACCACGTCGTGCTGACGGCGGAGGGACGGCGCTTGGTGGCTCAGGCCGCTCCGTTGGCGCTACAGGCTCAGGCGGAGTATTTCGGCTGTTTGAGTTCCGGCCGGCTGGAGCAGCTTGATGCAGTGCTGGACGAATTGCTGCGGCTGGACGGAAGCCCGATCGCGTCGGGGTCGTGCATGTCCGGGATGACGGCCCCAGGAACGGAGGGCTGCGTATCGGGCGAAAATACAGGCAGAGCCTCAATCGGCATCCTGGTTCCTGGCAGGGCGCCTGATGGTGAGCTGGGCGAAAGGCGCACTTGATGGATGGCCTTCAGTCTTCTGTAATGCCGGCGGCGTTGACGCCGGAGACCCCGGTGCCCCCGACGCGCCGGCGTTGGGGCAAACGCCTGGCATTCGTTTTCGTCGCGTTGCTTTTGTTGGGCGGCGGCGGCGCCTATGGCTGGCATTGGTGGACGGTGGGGCGGTTCTTCGAGGAGACTGAAGACGCCTATACCGCTGCCGACAGCGTCACCGTGAGCCCGCGCGTGGGCGGTCAGGTGATCGAAGTGCTAGTGCGCGACAACCAACGTGTGGAAGCCGGGCAACTGCTGGCTCGGCTGGATGACGCCGACTTCATCGTGGCGCAACGGGTCGCTGCGGCTGACATGCAATCCGCCCAGGCGGAGGTTGCGGGGTTGACCGCTCAGATCGCCCTGCTGCCCAGCGCCGTGGAGCAGGCGCAGGCCGACGTGGCAGCGGGGGAGGCCCAGGTGGCCTTTGCGGAGGCGGAAGCCCGGCGTTACCAGGATCTGCTGCGGACCGGGTCCGGCACGGTGCAGCGGTCGCAGCAGGCGGACGCCGACCTCC
>CAXTOB010000129.1:11975-13946 GCA_964245505.1 uncultured Acetobacteraceae bacterium
TGGCAGCGGCGCGTGGTCAGACGGACGTCCTGCAGGCCAGCCGGCAACGGGCGCAGGCGCAGGCGGACCGTGCGAGGGCGGCGGTACAGCAGGCCGGGCTGAACCTCGGTTATACTCGTATTACCGCGCCGGTTTCGGGTGCGGTTGGCGACCGCGCGGTGCGGCTGGGCCAGACGGTGGCGGCGGGCACGCGGCTGCTGGATATCGTGCCGGTGGGACGGGACCTTTATGTGATCGCCAACTTCAAGGAAACGCAGCTTGCGCATATGTCGGCAGGGGAAGAGGTGCAGGTGCGGGCCGACATCCTGCCCGGCACCGTGCTGCGTGGCCGGGTGAACAGCCTGGCGCCAGGGTCGGGTTCCACATTCGCGCTGCTGCCGCCCGAGAACGCGACGGGCAACTTCACCAAGGTGGTGCAGCGCGTGCCCGTGCGGATCACGCTTGAGACGTCGGACGTGCCAGCGGACGTGCTGGAGCGGCTGCGGCCGGGTCTGTCGGTCGTCGCCAGCGTGGATGTGCGTACGCAGCCGGAAGGTCCGGTCCGGACCATGGCTGCCGAGTAGCGGGATGAGCGCCACCGTTGGCTCTGGCAGGACTGCTTCGCCGGAGCCGGTGTCCGCTCCGGTGCGCGCCGCGCCGCAGGGGTCGCTGCGTGACTGGGTGGCGTTCCTGGGGGGATCGCTGGGCGCCTTCATGGCGGTGCTGGACATCCAGATCACCAATTCGTCGCTGGCCGACATCCAGGGCAGCCTGGGCGCCAGCCTGGATGAGGGAAGCTGGATCAGCACGGGCTACCTGATCGCTGAGATCATCGTCATCCCGCTCACGGGATGGCTTGGGCTGGTGTTCGGCCTCAAGCGCTACCTGATGGTCAACACCGTGATCTTCGTGGGTTTCAGCGTGCTGTGCGGCCTGGCGACCTCGTTGCCCGAGATGATCCTGTTCCGGATTGGGCAGGGCTTCACCGGGGGGGTGCTGATCCCTGGGGCGTTCACCATCATGATCCTGCGGATACCGCCGTGGCGGCGGTCGATCGCGGGGGCGATCTTCGGGGTGACGGTGACGTTCGCGCCGGCCATTGGGCCGACGGTGGGCGGGTGGCTGACGGACACCTATTCCTGGCACCTGATTTTTTACATCAACGTGCTGCCGGGGCTGCTGCTGCTGGTGACGGTTGGCTGGGGGTTGGCCAACGCGCCGATGCAGCTCAACCGGTGGGGCGGGGGGGATTGGTTCGGCATCGGCTTCTTGGCGGCGGGGCTGGGCAGCCTGGAGTATGTGCTGGAGGAGGGGCAGCGGAAGGACTGGTTCGGTGACGACCGGATCGTGCTGGCCGCCGCGGTCGCCGCGGTTGCGTTGACGGCGTTCGTGACCATCGAGCTGACGCGCAAGGAGCCGTTCATCGATCTGCGGCTGTTGACGCACCGGGCGTTGGGGGTGGCGAGCCTGGTGAACTTCGCGTCCGGTCTGGGGCTGTATGGGTCGGTGTATATCCTGCCGCTGTATCTGTCCCGGGTGCAGCACTACAACGCGCTGCAGATCGGCGAGGTGCAGATGTGGCTGGGGCTGCCGCAACTGTTCATCCTGCCGTTGCTGCCCTTGGTGCTCAAGCTGGTCGATAGCCGGCTGGTGATCGGCTTTGGGCTGGCACTGTTTGGCGCGTGCGGCGGGGCAGCCGTTCATCATCTCGCCCTTGTCGCAGATGGCGACGGTGGGGATCGCGCCGGCTCAGGCGGGGGCGGCGTCGGCGCTGTTCAATATGGCGCGTAACCTGGGCGGCAGTGTTGGGATTGCGGCGCTGGGCACCGTGGTGGATCAGCGCGAGCACTTCCATTTCAGCATGGTGGCGGAGCGGGTGACGCAGAACGCCACCCGCACGACGGAGCGGCTGCAGGCCATGGCCGGGCGTGTGGGATCGGAGGCGCGCGCGCTGGGGACCCTGGCGACGCAGGTCCGGAACCAGGCTTATGT
>CAXTOB010000130.1:0-13945 GCA_964245505.1 uncultured Acetobacteraceae bacterium
GCCCTGATGCGCCCGCACCCAACGGAGGCCGCCCCCATGCGCGTCAGCGTCCTGCAAATGAACCCCGGCGCCGATAAGGCCGCCAACATCGTCCAAGCCGCCCGCCTGCTGGACGATGCCGCGGCGGACCGCCCGGATCTCGTGACCCTGCCGGAAATGTGGACCTGTCTCGGCGGCGACGCCGCCACCAAGCTCGCCCAATCCGAGCCGCTGCCGCCGCTCGGCAGCAACCAGCCCGGCGGACCCGCCTATGAGTGGCTGCGTGGCGCCGCCCGCACCCGCGGCATCCACCTGCACGGCGGCTCCATGGCGGAGCAGGCCGAGGGCAAGCTGTTCAACACCACCGTGGTCTTCGATTCGCAAGGGGCGGAGGTCGCGCGTTACCGCAAGATACACCTGTTCGACATCACCACCCCGGACGGCACGGGCTACCGCGAAAGCAAAACCTACGGGGGCGGCACCGACGTGGTGACGTTCGACGCGGGGGGCGTGCGCGTCGGCCTCGCCATCTGCTACGACCTGCGATTCCCCGAGCTGTTCCTGGCGCTGCGCCGGGCCGGGGCGGAGCTGATCCTGCTGCCCAGCGCCTTCACCGTGCCGACCGGGCGCGACCATTGGGAGGTGCTGATCCGGGCGCGGGCCATCGAAACCCAATGCTGGATGGCCGCGCCTGCTACTTGGGGCCGGCACCTGGACGCCAAGGGAGAGCCACGGGCGACGTTCGGTCATTCCCTGGTGTGCGATCCCTGGGGCCACGTGGTCGCCAACGTGCCGGACGGCCTGGGCTGGGCCACCGCCCGCATCGATCCGGCCGCCACCGCCCGCATCCGCCGCGACATGCCGGTCTTGGACCATCGGCGGCTGGCGTAGGGGCGGCCGGCATGTCCGCCACGGCAACCCTCACCACCGAGCCCATCGAGGTCGAGCGCACCAGCATTGATCGCATCCTGTTCGTCGCCGCCCCGACGCGCCTTGCCGGGGAAAGCCTGGCGCGGCTAACGGCGCGCTACGGCAACGCCACGGAGGACCGGGCAGATGTGGTGGTCACGCTGGGCGGCGACGGCTTCATGCTGGAAACCCTGCACCGCATGATGGGCCGGGGCGACACACGGCCGGTGTATGGGATGAACTGCGGCAGCGTCGGCTTCCTGATGAACGCCTTTGGCGAGGATGCCCTGCCCGAGCGCCTGGGCCGCGCCCAGCCCGCCCTACTGCATCCCCTGCGCATGCACGCCGTGACCCAGACGGGGGCAGTTGAAGAGGCTTTGGCACTCAATGAAGTCTCGCTGCTGCGGCAGTTGCGCCAGGCCGCCAAGATACGCATCACGGTGGACGGCCGGGTGCGGCTGCCGGAGTTGATCTGCGACGGGGTGCTGGTGTCCACGCCGGCGGGGTCCACCGCCTACAACTTATCGGCGCACGGTCCCATCGTGCCGCTGTCCGCCAACCTGCTGCCGCTGACGCCGATCAGCGCCTTCCGCCCCAGACGCTGGCGCGGCGCGCTGCTGCCGAGCACGGCGGAGGTGCTGTTCGAGGTCCTGGAGCAGGAGAAGCGGCCGGTGGCGGCGGTGGCGGATTTTACAGAGGTCCGGGATGTCGCGTCGGTGGGACTAAGCGAGGACCGCGAGGTGGTGGTGACGGTGCTGTTCGATCCGGACCAGGGGCTGAGCGAGCGAATCATCGCGGAGCAGTTTACCGTTTGAGGATGGGAGGCGATGTGAGGGATATCCAATCCAAGACGCCATCAGCGCCCGTCGCCAAAGCTAGCCCACGCGTTTGATATACAGGAAGGATACGCCGCCAACTGTGCCGGTGCTGCTGGTGAAGTTGGACTGTGCGTCCGCCAAGCTTACGCCCGCAAACGTGACGGTTCCACTCGCTGCCCTACCCGGGAACGAAGCGGTAAGCGTCGCCCCTTGATACCCAGAGGCACCCTGTACGCCGTCCCAGTTCATCGTGCTCTGGCCCGGCACAAAGCCCCATAACGTGACCGCATCGCCCACGTGAAAGTTTACCAGGGTGTCCCAAGTGGACCCGCTTCCGCGGCCATCGACGAAGAACGTGTCGGCCCCACCGTCCGCACCCGTGGCGCCGGTGAGGAAGTTGGACCCCGTGCCACCGTCAAGCACGTTGCTCCCTGCGCTGGCGGACAATGCGTCGTTGCCAGAACCGCCTTGCAGGAAGACGTCGGCCACATTTGCCGAGATGTTGACGCTGTCCTGTCCGGCCCAGAGATACTGCTGCTGCAAGTAGTTCACCGGGCCCGAGTAGGCTGTGCCGGCGGCGGTGCTGGCCGCGCCAGTGACCGTGTCCATCAAAGCGAAGTTTGATGCCGCGGCGGAGCCGGATGCAACGGCCGTTAGAACCGGGGTCGGAGTCGGAACTGCGGCAGCCGCTGCCGGGGCCGTGACAGTGACCCCAATGCTGGTCCAATCCCCCCAGTATTCCCCGTTGGAGGCGCGCACATAAAGCGTGTCCGTCCCGGCCGCTGCCCCAGCCTCCAGGCTGATCTGCGACAACGACCCAGTCGTGATGGCGTTGGCTGCCGAGGTTGCGCTTTCCGCAGTTCCGTTCACCAGCAGGGCGCTGCCGTCGGCGTCATACACCTGATAGGACGTGACCGCCTTGCCCTCAGGGTCCGTTGCGGCGAACAGGGCGCCGAGCGACTGGAGGCCGTCCGCGGTCATTACGGCACCGGCGACCTGATCGGTCACGTCCGGCGTGTCGAGTTGGTAGATAACGACCGTGCCAGCTGGCACGCCGGAAAACTCCTGCGAAGCCGCATGAGGCGCGGCCACCGTGACGTCGCTGGCCGACCCGTCGCCAGCCCCGTTGACCACCTGACCCGACGTGTTCACGTACGTGATGTTGTCCACCAGCTCCGCCGTCCCGCCGGATCCGGCGACGCAGGTCGCGATGTGCCCGCCCCCGGACGCCGTCTCGAAGGCGACCACGTCTCCGGTGGTGACCATGGACTGCCAGTTGTCGGTGCTGCCGGCCGGGCCATTGTAGGCCACGAACCACTCGCCGCTGCCCTGGCCGGGAATGCCGATCGAGGTGCTTTGGACCGGCAGCGACGCGCCGGCCTCGGCGGCAATCGTGCTGGCCAGCACCCAGCAGCCGTTCTCGTTCCACGCCTGGCCCACAAAGCTGTCCGCGATGGCAGCAATCGAGTCCGGCGTCGCCTGTGCCGGCACCGGCCCGGCGAAGCCCGGCACCGTCGCCACCGTCACGCTACCCAGGTAGCCCGCAGGATCTGCCTGCATCAGCGCATAGGGGTTGGTGACGTAATACCTGGCCAGCGACAGGCTGCTCGTACCGAACAGCAACAGGTTCGTAACATCGCCCGGGCTGCCCGAAGCGGTGTAGCTGAGCTGGTCCAGGTAGCCGTAGGTACTGCTGTAGTAGCGGCCCGTCGCGGCCTGGTAGGTGAAGACGATGCCGGCGCCGCGCGAGTCACCGCCAATGGCGTTGAACCCGTCCGTCTGGCCGCCGCCAGACAGTGAGCCGGTGGCGCCTGACGCGCCGGCCGTATATTCGTCCCGGTCCAATCCGGTCAGCACGAGATAGGCCGGGTTGCTGGCGGACGCCGTAACCGTGGCCATCTGCGACAGCGCAACAGACGTTGCAGAGCCGACAACGAACGCGCTCTCGTTTATATCGACAGCCATTCTATCCTTATCCCGCTTCAGTTCATCAGGACAGGCTAGAGTGAGCGGTCACCACCCGTGCGGCCTGTCATGCTGGGAGCCAGCGTTACATGCCCTCTTCTTAATTATTTACTTGTGAGCTGACGGCGGTCTGAGCGCCGCACCGGAACGTCAGCGTGTCGTCTGGCGCCACGCCGCCATGGCCCGTGTCGCTGACAACGACCATCGTCGCCAGCCCCTTCTTGGCGCAATACTTGGCGGCAGCGCGGGCATTATCAGCCTTCGCGTCGTCAAGGCCGCTGACGCCGACATAGGAATGCGTGCGGACGCTGTATGTGCCGTGGCCCAGCCGTTCAACGCTGTAAGTGGTCCGGGCAATCTGCGTGACTCCAGACGCCGCAGCACATGCCGACAATACGAGCACAACGACGCCGGGCATGACGGCACGTGCCCCCAAGCGGACCCAAGCAGCAGCGGGCCTGACAGGGCGCATGTCGAGGCACAAACGCGACCCAGCGGCGCCAGCCGTGGCCCAAGGCGCTGCATACCAATGTGGCGTGCCGGCTGCACCGATATCCTGCTTATCGCATGGGTGACGGCGGTCTCGGTCGTTGTCCGGCATCATACCCCCGCTTACCGGGTGCCTACGGGGCCATCATGGACGACCGCATCCGTCCAGCCGACCTGCTCCGGAGGTCCTGGCAAGCGGATCTCGGTGCTGGCAGGGCCGTGGCGGTCAACGACGGCTACGGCGGTCATCGCCCGAACAAGCCGGCAGCTTGGCGCTTCCTCGGCATTCCCGCCGTTGAGCCGCGCAAGGATCACCGCCTGATGCTGCAGCAGGTCGGCCTCGGTGCGGCACACCACAGCGCCTGCATCGAGGCGCTGCGTTGGGTCGCGCTTGAGTTGGGGCGCATCTTGCGCCGGCGCACTTGCCTGGCCGGAGCGTTGCTGCCGGCTTCCGCCGTGGCGTCCACCGTGTCCCCCGCCAAATGAGCCTCCGGTGCCGGGATCAGCTGCCGACTGCGCCAGAGATACACACGGCGCAGTGACCAGGAACGTGCTGGCTAGCACGAACGGAATTAACGTGGTCCAGCATGACCTCATTGCTCGGCGACCCACTTTCCCTGTAATTCTTCCTAAATGTTAATGCGCTGGGGATAGTCCGGCAATGGCCAGGTGTCACTGACGCAGCGTCGTTCATCGGATGCCGCTCATCCTGGACAGCACCACACCCAATACCGGCATGAGCGGGAGCAACAGCCAGACACTCAGCAGTGCGCCCTTAGCTAAGCCACGCGCGAGCGCATTTTGGATCGTCCGCAGGCGTCGGCCGGCTGGTGGCCGGCGCATTTCCGACCCGGCGGTGAGTGCTTCCATGTCCATGCATCAAACTCCTTCGAATTGGGCGCTTGCAGGGCCGCGCCGCATTGGCCACCCGCGGCGATACAGCGACAAATCGCAGCCGGGCATCCAGGCAGCGGCTGCGAAGATGGCAACAAGCGCGCCCTCGCTTGGCGACAGTGCCGTCAGCATGCCGGGCTGGCTTTGGCTCAGCCCGGCCCCGACGGCATCCAGCGCACAGGCGACACGGCATAGCACCGGTGCGGCGGCCAGGGCCGGGATGCCCATCTGCTTCAGCATCCAAGCCCATCTGGCGGCAGGATCACCTTGGCCGTGGCGCCGTCCCCCGACTTGATGTCCAGCACACCCCCGAACGGAGCGATCAAGGCACGCACGATCGCCAGCCCGTCGCCGTCGCCCGGCCTATAGGAGAACCCCCAACCATCGTCGGCGACCACGAGCCGCGTCCCATGCCGGTCAGACACGAGACTCAACCGGAGCCGGCCCACCACCCGGGCGTAGAAGCCATGCTTGACCGCATTGCTAACAAGCTCCTGCACGACGCGTAGCAGCACGCCGTGCAGCGCCGGCGGGCACGCGCCGGAGCATTCCACCTCGACATGGATCACCTGGTCCGGGTCGGCCAGCAGGTCGGCCGCGCCCTCCGCCAACTTGCGCAGCCGCACCTCAAAAGGGCCCGGCGCCTGCGTCAGGCCGAACATGGCGTTCGCAACTTCTGCAGCCCGGCAAATGCGGTCCTCAACCTCGCCGGCGAGCTGCCGTCCTGCCGGGGTCGCCCGCAATCCCGGCGTGGTCCGCACGAGGGAGCTGATCCGCTGCAGGGTATTCTTCATGTGGTGGTGAAGCTGGCGCAGGTCGAGTTCGGGGTTGTCCGCCGGGGCCGGGGCCCACCCTGCGACGGTCCAGCCGACTGTTTGGTCCAACCCATTCAGCTTCACGACATCGCTTGTCAGCATACCGCGCCCCCCTGCGTGACCGGCTCGCCCGGCACGTCATTGGGATAGCCCGTACGGCTGCTGGATGGTGTCGAGGTTCATGGAGTGTTGCCGCTGGCCTGGCGCATTGGTCCGCAACACTCCACACAACTCCATGGACGGGTCAGGCAGGATAAGGGCGATGCACAGGATACTGGTGGTGGATGACGATGCCGACCTGGCGGAGATGCTTGCAGAATACCTGCGGCCAGACGGCTTCACCGTGGATCTGGCGCATGACGGCGCCGACCCCCGCGCCGCCTCGCCCGCCGGCTATGACCTAGTCATCCTGGATGTAATGCTGCCGAACCGTAGTGGATTCGAGGTGCTGCGTGAACTCCGGCGGACCTCGTCCGTGCCAGTGATCCTGCTCACCGCACGCGATGGCGCCACCGACCGCGTAGTCGGCTTGGAACTGGGCGCGGACGACTACGTGCCCAAGCCGTTTGACCCACGCGAGCTGGCTGCGCGGGTCCGCGCCGTCCTGCGGCGCACCGGGCGGGTGGACTCGGCGCCAGTTCCCTTGCAGGTCGGCGACGTCGTCGTGAACCCGGCGGCGCGGCAGGCCCTGCGCGCCGGGGCGCCGCTCGACCTGACCAGCGCCGAGTTCGCCCTGCTCGAATGCCTGCTCCGGCAGGCCGGCACCCCTGTATCGCGTGACGCGCTGGCTGCCGCGGCGCTGGGCCGGCAGGGGAGTGCGGCGCTGGACCGCAACGTGGACACCCTGGTCAGCAAGCTCCGCCGCAAGCTGGGCACTGACGATCCGATCCGGACGGTCCGCAACGTCGGCTACCTATATGCCGCCCCGCTTTCTTCTATTCCCTAGGTTCTGGTCTATGCGCAGCCTGTTCGCCAAGTTGTTCTTTTGCATGTTGCTCGTGCCGGTGCTGGCACGGGGCAGCGGGATGCTGCTGCAGGCGACGCTGGGCGACAACCGGCCGGAGGTTGAGCGAGCGATGGGTGCCGCGTTGCCGCTGTATGCCCAAGCCATCGGCGCCGTGATGGACCGGGATGGGCTGGCCGCCGCCAACGCGCTCGTCGCGGCAACGCAGCATGGCGGGCCGCGGCAGCTATCGCTGCACCTGGCCCAGCCCTCCGAGGGCGGGTGCGCCGGCCTAGCCGTCCCTGCATCCAGCGGCGAAAGTCACCAATCCCTGGCCGTGCCGATCCCCCTCATCAGCCAGCCTGGCCCGGCCTGCCTGGTTGCCACCATGCTGCCGCGGCCGCGGCTGTTCGGCATGCTGCCGGGACCGTGGTGGACGCTGATGCCCTTGATCGAGCTGGCCATCTGCGCGGTCGTCAGCTTCTTCTTGGCGCGTTACCTGGCGCGGCCGATCCGGCGCCTCCGTGTTGCCGCCGCCGCCTTTGCCGCGGGCGATCTCACTGCCCGTGCAGGGCGCAGCGGCGACAAGCGGTGCGACGAGGCGGCCGGCCTGGTGAGCGAGTTCGACCATATGGCCGACCGTGTCGCCGCCAGCCTGCAGGCGCAACGGCGGTTCATCGACGACGTAAGCCACGAGATCAAGTCGCCGCTGGCCCGCCTCAGCATGGCGCTCGGCCTGGCCCGGCGGGAGGCCGGCGGCGCAGGAGGCCCCCGGTTCGACCGCATGGAGCGCGAGCTGGACACCGTGTCCCGCCTGGTGCGCGAGTTGCTGGTGCTGTCATCGCTGCAAGGCGCCACGGAGCCGGAGCGGTCAGTCCCGGTGGACCTCACCGCCGTCGTCCAGGAGGCGATCGACAACGTGACGTTCGAGTGGCGGGAACGGGCGCAGTGCATCCACCTGATCCGGCACAGCGGGCCGATATGGGTCAGTGGGGACGCTGCCCTGTTGCGCCGGGTCGCGGAGAATGTGTTGGCCAACGCCCTGTTCTACACTCCTGACGGCACGGACGTGGAGACCCTGCTCGATCGGCAAGGCCCCTGGGCGCGCCTGGTGGTACGGGACCGCGGTCCCGGTGTGCCGCCCGGCGCGTTGCCGCACCTGTTCGAGCCGTTTTTCCGGGTGGACGCGGCCCGGGCGCGCAACACTGGCGGCGCCGGGTTGGGCCTGGCCATCTGCGAACGGGCGGTGGCGCTGCATGGCGGCCGCATCTCCGCCGCCAACGCCACGCCGGGGCTGCGCATCAACATCGAGCTTCCGGCGCTGGAGGCGGGAGCGGAGGGCGTGGCCCTGGAAACGCCGAGGGAGGCAATCGCCGTGGCTGTTCCGGTATAGGGCGGCGCACGGCACGGTCCTGACGCTTCCTCCAATCTTAATGCGGCAGACGCCAAGGCTGGCCTTCCGCCCTTATCTCGCCGGCTGGCGTATATGACGAACGTCACGCCCCTGGGCGGCCACATCAGCACTTGGTTATGAGACAGGAGAAAGGCCCCGGAACTTTACCCCCTGCGGCGCCGAGTTCCTCTCGACAAAGCCGTTTCAAGGCCGTGGGTCCCGGCGGTATGGAGTCGAGTGGCCGAAACTGCGCAGCCAGGGCAAGGCAGGCGTTGGCAAAGCGGACGCGAAGCACCTGCACGGCGTTTCATGACGTAGCGTCGATGCAGCGTGGAGCACCTACTACGTCGCATCCACACTGGCCGCCTTTGCCGTGTCCTCAATAATCAAGGGCACGGGACAGCCAGGCAACCTCGGCCAGCTGCAAAGGTTCGACATCCCGGGAGCAGTGCACGCCGATGTATTTCACGATGTCGAAAACAGTTGCAAACTGTTCCACCCTTTCATTCGAGAGTTCAACATCAAAGATTTCTTCCAGGAAAATCGCAAGCTTCAACTTGCCAAATCCGCTCAGAGCCAAATCAGGAGTCAGTTTGGTGTCCAATGTGACTTTTCTTTGCCCGATGCGGATCGTCCGCTCAATGGCAGAAATGACCTTGTCGAGAACGAGGTGGTCAAGAGAGATCTGCATTTGACACCTGTCCTTCGTCGAATGCTAATACGTTGCTGTATCGCCTATTCCTGCACGGCGAACTGATCTCGGACCAAAGACCGCGTTTGCCAGCGGGTCTCAATCACCATCAAAACACCGGTTAACGGCACAACCGTAAATGGACGCCAGAACTCAACAATTAATCTGACATTCATGGCGTACGGTGTCCAGGAACGAAACTTCTGGAGTCTTCATGAAATGTCAGACGGCGAACGGCGCCAGAAAGGCGCCAATCCTAATCGGGATCATGCGGAACAGCAGATGGCCTGCTACTGGCAGGACAGCAAACTCAAGTTCCCCCTACATGTTCCACGGAAGGAGTTGCCGCCCGTGCGGCCGGAACTGTGCCTCGATGCATCCTGCTTGACCTGCAACGGGCGCGGCTGACACGACCCACTTGGACTTTCCGGCTTGGTGAAGGCCATGCCGCACGGAGCATTCAGTCGAATGCCGCCTCCGGCACCCGGACGGGTGGCTTCGCCCGGCGCAGGGCGGCATAAACCTGGGCCAGGATCAACAGCAGGCTCAGGCCCAGGAACACCGCGCTGATCGGCCGGTCCACGAACGTCGCCAGGCTGCCGCGCGATAGCAGCACGGACCGCCGGAAGTTCTCCTCCAGCCGCGGGCCGAGCACGAAGCCGAGCAGGATCGGCGCGGGTTCGAAGCCTAATTGTAGCAGCAGGTAGCCGAAGGCGCCGAACAGCAGCGTCGCACCCACGTCGAACATCTCGTTACGGGCGGCAAACACGCCGATGCAGACGAAGAACAGCGCCGTCGGATACAGGAAGCGATACGGCACGCTCAGCAGCTTCACCCACACCCCGATCATCGGCACGTTCAGGAACACCAGGATCAGGTTGCCGATCCAGAACGAGGCGATCAGGCCCCAGAAGATATCCGGCTGCTCCACGATCAGCCGCGGCCCCGGCTGGATGCCATGGATCATCAGCGCCCCCAGCAGCAGCGCCATCACCGCGTCGCCAGGGATGCCGAGGCTCATGGTCGGGATGAAGTCGCCCTGCACGGCCGAGTGGGTGGACGCCTCGGGCGCGGCCACGCCCTCGATGGCGCCGTGGCCGAAGCGGCCCGGCGTCTTGCTGATCCTCTTCTCCATCGCGTAGGCGATGAACGAGGCGATGGTCGGCCCGGTGCCCGGGATCAGCGAGCACAGGCTGCCGATGACGGTGCCGCGCAGCACCGGCGGCAGCGCCTGCCGCAGGTCGGCACGGCTCGGCCGCAAGTCGCGGAACCCGAGCTTGACCGCGCGGGTGCCGGCTGGGTTCACGGCGTTGACGCTTTTCAGGAACTCGGCGATCCCGAACAGCCCAAGCGACACGGTGACCAGCTCCAACCCGTCCGACAGCTCCAGCTGGCCGAAGGTGAAACGCTCGTTGCCCGTGTTCACGTCCGTGCCCACCAGGCTGAGCAGGATGCCGAGCAGCGTCATGGAAACGCCCTTGATCGCCGAGCCCTTGGCCAAGGTCGCCCCGGCCAGCAGGCCCAGCAGCATCAGCGTGGAGATCTCCTGCGGGCCGAAGCTGAAGGCGATGCGGGCGATGTAGGGCGCCATGAAAATCATCTGCACGATGCCGAAGGCGGCGCCGATCACCGCCGCCAGCATGGTGACGCCGAGTGCCACCCCGCCGCGCCCCTGCTGGGTCATGGGATACCCGTCGAGGCACGTCACGGCATGGGGTGGATGGCAAGGCAGGTTCAGCAGGATCGAGCAGATGGCGCCGCCGTACTGCGCCCCGTAGTAGATGCCCGCCAGCATCAGCAGCGCCGCCACCGGCTGCATGGAAAAGGTCAGCGGCAACAGGATGGAGATGCAGGACAGCACGCCCATGCCTGGCAGCACGCCCACCATGTTGCCCACCAGCACGCCGACGAAGCACCACATCAGGTTGTGCGGCTCCAGCGCGACGCCGAAGCCGTGCACCAGGCCGAGGAAGCCGGTTTCGATCACTGCAGGACTCCGCGGATGATGGGGAACTGGACCTGCAGCCCGTAACGGAACAGGACCACGCCGAAGACCGTCACCGCCGCGGCCAGGACCGCGGCCTCGACCAGCCGGGTGCTGCTGGTGCCGAGCGCGCCGACGAACACGCAGGCGAAGGTTGCCGGCACCAGGCTGGCGCGGTCAGCCAACACGATGAACAATGCGACCGCGGCGACGATCGCCGCCGCGCCGCGCCAGTCGGGCGCCCGGATGGCATGGCTGTTCGCCGGGGCGTCCGCGGCATCCTGCGCCGGGGCGTCCGCGGCATCCTGCGCCGGGGCGCGCACCGTGGCCATCAGGGCGCCCATCAGCACCATGCCTACGCCCAATACGACCGGGAAGAAGCCCGATCCCATGTTGGACAGTCCGCCGACGCCGTAATCGACGCCCTTGTAGATAGCGCCGGCACCGATGAGGGCCATCAGCAGTCCGGCGTAATGGTCGCGGTTCCGGCTGAAGCGGCTCATGCCGCCATCTCCTGCATGAGCGGGAACAGCGCCGGCTGCCGTTCGAACCCGATGCCCGGCATGTCCGGCAGGCTCAAGGCCCCATCCGACACCTCCATGCCCTCGGCATAGCCGCCAAAGGCGCCGAACACGCCGGGATAGGCCTCGCAGCCGCCCAGCCCCAACCCGGCCGCCACCGCGAACGACATCATGTTGCCGCCATGCGGGTAGAGGCAGGCTCGGCTGGCGCCTAACGCCTCCACGCGGGCGGTCATCGTGGCATAAGCGGCGATCCCGTAGCTTTGCGGCGGGTCCACCTGCAGCACGTCATGCCCCCTGCGGAAGCCGCCGAACGCCAGCAGGTTCTCGACGTCCTGCAAGCAGAACAGGTTCTCTCCGGTCGCCAGCGGCGGGGCGTAGCGTTGCGCCAGCCGGGCGAACTCGCCATAGGCCTGCGGCGCGCAGGGTTCCTCGAACCAGCGCAGGCCGTAGGGCGCCAGGCGGTCGGCATACTCCGTGGCGCGGCCGGGCGGCAGGGCCGCGTTGGCGTCCACCGCCAAACGCGAGGGGTCGCCAAGGATGGCGATCACGGCATCCAGCCGGCGGCAGTCGTCGTCCAGCGGCACACCGCCCGTCTTGATTTTCAGCGCGGTGTAGCCGGCGTCCAGGTGCCGCCGCACCTCGTCCCGCAACGCGGCAAGGTCGTCGCCGGGTTGATACCAGCCGCCGCCGACATAGACCGGCACCGTCGTGCGTGCCAGCCCGGCGCCGAAGCGTTTCGCCAGCACGTGCCACAGCGGGCGGTCCAGCGCCTTGGCCACCGCGTCCCACACGGCGACCTCGATCGTGCCGATCGGCACCGAGCGCTCGGCGTCGCCGCCGGGCTTTTCGCGCAGGGCCATGCGGACGGCGCATCGTGCCGGGTCCAGCAGGCCGTCTGCGTCCAGCAGATCGTCCGGAGCGGCCGACAGCAGCCGGGGGATGAACCGCTCCCGCATCGCCGCCCCGCAGGCGTAGCGCCCGGTGGAGTTGAAGGCATAACCGACCACCGGCCGGCCCCCGCGCAATGCGTCGGTAATGACTGCCACCACGGACGTGGTCATCTCCGAGAAATCGAACGCGGCGTTGCGCATGGCCGACCGCACCGGCACGGCCCGTTCGTGGATGGCGGTGATACGCACCGGCGTCAGACCTGGGGGATGCCGGCCTTGGCGATCACGTCGCGCCACTTCGGGATCTCCGAGGCGATCCGCTTGGCGAATGCCTCGGGCGTGCTCGCCACCACCTGCAGCCCGGCGTCATGGAGCTGGGCAGCGATCTTTGGGTCCTGCAGGATCTCGACCGATGCCTTGGCCAGGGCGGCCACGATGCCGGGCGGGGTCTTGGCAGGCGCGAGGAAGGCCTGGAACGTGTCGGCGACGAAATCGGGGTAACCCAGCTCTATCATTGTCGGCACCTCCGGCAGGTCGAACCAGCGCTTCTCACCGGTCACGGCCAGCGGCACCAACTCGCCGGAGGCGACCAGCGGCCGGGCCGGCGGCAGGGCGACGCAGGCAACAGGGGTAGTGCCGCCCAGCACCGCCTGCACAGCCGGCCCCGCGCCACCGAACGGCACCGACGTCATGGCGATGCCGGCCTTGAGCTTCAGCAGCTCGCCCGACAGTTGCGGCGTGGTGCCGATGCCGGGGTTGGCGTAGGTGGCGGCGGCCGGGTCGGCCTTGCAGCGGGCCACCAGGTCGGCGATGGACTTGATGCCGGAGGCCGGGCTGGCGACGAACAGGTTGGGCGAGGTGCCGAGTTCGCTGATCGGTGCGAAGTCGGCGAATGCGTCGTAGGGACAGCGCTTGTAGAGGCTCGGATTGACCACGAACGCGCTGGAGTCGATCAGCAGGGTATATCCGTCCGGCTCCGCACGGGCGACGAAGGCAGTGCCGATGTTGCCGCCGGCGCCCGGCCGGTTGTCAACGATCACCGACCCGTTCAGCTTCGCACCCAGGTAGTTGGCCAGGATACGGGCCATGATGTCCGTAGGCCCCGCGGGCGCGAACGGCACGATCACCCGCACCGGCCGGGCCGGGTAATCTGCGGCACGGGCAGACGGCGCGGCCGCGGTGGCCGCCAGCGCGGCCCCGGCGGCGACGGCTGTCCGCCTTGTCATCAACTTGGTCATCGCATCCTCCCATCGGCGCACGGTCTATGCCGCGCTGCCGAGTTGACGTCAGCGTATCACGATCGGGTTCAGCGGGGAGCCTACCGCACCGGTGATCGGCAGGGCCGGCGCCACGAACAGGAACTCATAAACCTTGTCGGCGGCGCAGGCGCGGGCCAGCTCATCGAGCTTGAAGATCTCGCCCATGGTCAGGCCCATGATCGGGATGCAGATCCAGTGCCAGGGCTGGTTGATGCCGTCGGTGTTGTTGGGACGAACCTCGACGCCCCAGGTGTCGGTCGCGACGGCCGCGACTTGATGCTCCTGCAGCCAATCCAGCGTCTCGAAGTCGAGGCCGGGCGCGTCGCCGCCGGGGTAGCCGTCCCATGACCCGGCCGCCAAGCACTGCTCCATCTGACCCGGGGGGATCCGCC
>CAXTOB010000131.1:0-13897 GCA_964245505.1 uncultured Acetobacteraceae bacterium
TGGCATGACCGTATCAATAGGGAGTGTGGCGGGCATGATCCAGGCTGAACCGGACGGAACCGCTTGGTTGTCTGGGGCAGCCTTATGCGGTCAAGGCGTGTTGACGTCAGCGACGGGCAGCACGCTCACCAACAGGCCGGTGGCGCACGCCACGGTCAGGAGCAAAAATCCAACGAAGACACATGCCAGCACCTTCGCATACTGTTCGCCATTCCTCATCCGGAAATATTGGACGAAGTCGCCCCGGTATGCGCGGCCACGGACCAGCATGGCAACGATGAGGAAGGCCGTAGGCCATCCACCCATCCCGCTGAGCGACAAGCCAATGATCCAGGCCTGGTGCGCGTCGTAGTCGCTAAGGAACAACGCGCCTGCTGCGTATGGCAGCAGAAGTCCGGCGAAGATCAAGCCGACCATCCAGAGTTCAAGCTGTCGATACTTGGCCTGCAACGCCGTGAACTCGGCTGAACTTTCCAACTCATGCGATTGTGCCGCGGCTTGCTGCTGCGCTTTCCGGCCGCGCCATTCGAGGCCGCGATCATGTGCCCAGGCCACGTAGAGCCGCCGTCCCGATCCCAGCGTCATCATGAGCAGCAGTGTCGTCAGGAGCGTCTAGGCGGAAAAAATGGCGCACGAGCACACGGCTGCGGCAAGCCCCATCTCCGCGGCCCACCATCGTGCCAGGTGGCGCCGGCTCCAGTGTTCAAGTGCCAGCAAAATCGGGCCAGCAGGCGGTTCCCGGCTTTGGCGTAGCAGCTTGGTGGTAATGACGATCCGGGCCGTTAAGATCTCGAGGTAAATCAGGCCCAACAAGGCGCTTGCGATGCGGTAAGCCGCTGCCGACCCGGACATGCCACCTCCCAGGAAGTAGCCTGCGACCAGGGCGCCAAGGGAGGCCGCCGTCACCACCGCCCCGAACGCCGTCGAGGTGAAAGCAGCCGTGGATGTCGTTGGCCGCTGGGTCTGCCGCGCTTCTACCCGGATACGCCAGATGAGTAGGGCCAGCCAAGCTGCCGCGGCACCTAAGACAGCCAGCAGCCAGGGGCTATGCCAAACTCCGCCGGGCCGCGGATCGGAATTTGCTGGCAGTAAAGCCAGGAAGCCCACCATCACCGGCAGGAATTGAAGGTTGCTTAGCTGGTCAAGCCTCAGGATCGGACTGCTGGACGCGTAGGACGGTTCCATAACCGGAACAATACACCCGGGGGGTAAGCGGGTGAGTGCCGGCCCGATGTCATATTTTGCAATAGGCATGGCCCAGGACAGGCCAGCATTTGGCTTCAACTGCCTCGTCTAAACAGGCCGCGGGCCTGCTCAGCGGGACGGGTAGGATCGGGGATAGCTGACTTCCGCCGCTGGTCCTGGCGCGGAGGGAGCACCCTTCTTGCCGCAGGCGGCCAGAAGCACCAGGGCGATCAGTGCGGCGACCCTCATGCCAGCGCTCCCTGCCACCGTGCCGCCTGGGCCGCCACGTTGGCCGGGGCGGTGCCGCCATAGCTGGTGCGGCTGGCGACCGAGGCCTCCACCGTCAGCACGCCGAACACGTCGGCGGTGATGCCGGGCTCCTCCGCCTGCATCTCCTCAAGCGTCAACCCGGCCAAGTCCACGCCGCGCGCCTCGGCCCGCGCGACCAGCCGGCCCGTGACATGGTGGGCGCTGCGGAACGGCAGCCGCAGCACCCGCACCAGCCAGTCCGCCAGGTCGGTCGCGGTGGAGAAGCCGGACCCGGCAACGGCGCGCAGCCGGGCCAGGTCAGGCTGCATGTCGCGCACCATGCCAGCCGTTGCGGCGAGCGACAGGGCCAGGGCATCGGTGGCGTCGAACACCGGCTCCTTGTCCTCCTGCATGTCCTTGGCATAGGCCAGCGGCAGGCCCTTCATCACCATCAGCAGCGACACCAGCGCCCCAGTAACGCGCCCCGACTTGGCCCGCGCCAGCTCCGCCGCGTCCGGATTGCGCTTCTGCGGCATGATGCTGCTGCCGGTCGTGAAGGCGTCGGACAGCCGTATGAAACCATAGGGGGCACTGCACCAGATCACGAACTCCTCCGCCAGACGGCTGAGGTGCATGGCGCAGATCGCGGCGGCGGACAGGAACTCCAGTGCGAAGTCGCGGTCCGACACGGCGTCCAGCGAGTTGGCGGTGGGACGGTCGAACTCCAGGGCGTCGGCGGTCTGACCGCGATCTATCGGGAAGCTGGTGCCAGCCAGCGCCGCCGAGCCGAGCGGGCACTCGTTCAGCCGGCGGCGGCAGTCGGCCAGCCGTCCGCGGTCGCGCGACAGCATCTCGACATAGGCCAGCAGGTGGTGGCCGAGAGTCACAGGCTGCGCCGTCTGCAGGTGAGTGAAGCCCGGCATCGGCGCATCAGCGAACTCGGCGGCACGGTCCGCCAGCGCACGCATCAGGTCTGCGGCTTGGGCGTCCAAGCCATCCAGCGCGTCGCGCACCCAAAGGCGGAAGTCGGTCGCCACCTGGTCGTTGCGGCTGCGTGCGGTATGCAGGCGCTTGCCGGCCTCGCCGACGCGCTCGATCAGCCGCGCCTCAATGTTCATGTGGATATCTTCCAGGTCGTCCACGAAGGGAAAACGCCCGGCCTCGATCTCGGCGGCGATGCCTTGCAGCCCGTCCTTGATCGCCGCCTCGTCGCCCGGCGCGATTACCCCGGCACGGGCCAGCATCGCGGCATGGGCAAGGCTGCCGCGTATGTCTTGGCGCCACATCCGCTTGTCGAAGCCGATGGAGGCGTTGATCTCCTGCATGATGACGCCGGGACCGCTTGAGAAGCGTCCGCCCCACTGCACATTGGCTTCGCGGTTCCGGGCATCCGCTGGTAGGATGGGACCTGGTTCGGACATGCTGCTCAAGGACTTCCCATGACCCCATTCAAGCGCCGCACCCTGCTGGCGGCGGCCCTGACCCTACCGGCGGCGGCCATGCCGCGCAAACCCGCGGCGGCGCAGGACGGGCTGCACGGCCTGGATCACCTTGTGGTCGAGGACCCCGCCGCCGTACCGGACCTGCAGTTGACCAGCGCCGACGGTGCCGTGCACGGCCTGGATCATTATGCCGGACATGGCGTCGTGCTGAACCTGTGGGCAACCTGGTGCGTGCCTTGCGTGGCGGAGATGGCGGCGCTGGACGAGTTGGCACGGAAGGTTGACGGCGACATCGCGGTGCTCGCGCTGTCATCGGACCGCGGGGGCGCCCCAGCGGTGGAGCGCTTCTACCGGGAGCGTGGGATACGCAGCTTGCCGATCCTGCTGGACCCGCGCGGGGCAGCGGGGCGTGCCCTGGGCGCGCGCGGAATACCGACGACGCTGTTGATAGATCGCACTGGGCGAGAAAGGGCAAGGCTGGAGGGCGCTGCGGATTGGTCGTCGGCGGCCTCTATCGCGGCAATCCGGAAGGCGATTGCGGTGTAGGCCGGTCTGCGTCCAAACTGAACGCAAACCGGCCTACCTTTGTGCTTGAAACCGGATTTCAGGTTCGGACTCAGGCACTGCGCCGTGTGACCTGGATCTGCGATCTGCTCTAGGTTCCGAACCCGACCGACGACCGCTGCCCAATCAGGGACATCAACTCCCTCCGAGTGTCAGGGTTGTTGCGGAACGCGCCGAGCATCCGGCTGGTCACCATGCTGACGCCGGGCTTATGGACGCCACGGGTGGTCATGCACTGGTGCCCGGCCTCGATGATCACGGCAACACCATGCGGCTGCAGCACGTCGTTGATGACTGACGCAATCTGCACCGTCAGCTTTTCCTGGATCTGCAGGCGCTTCGAGTAGGCGTCCACCACGCGGGCGAGCTTGCTGATGCCGACGACGCGGTGGCGCGGCAGGTAGGCCACGTGGCAC
This sequence comes from uncultured Acetobacteraceae bacterium, assembly GCA_964245505.1. Classification (GTDB taxonomy): domain Bacteria; phylum Pseudomonadota; class Alphaproteobacteria; order Acetobacterales; family Acetobacteraceae; genus DASWOJ01. Next base: position 3,857 of record CAXTOB010000131.1, read on the forward strand.
ACGCCGATGATCGGGACCATATGGTGCTCGCAGTAGCTTTCCAGGCGTATGTCGCGCAGGAGGACGATCTCGTCGTAGCCTTCGACCTCCTCGAAGGTGCGTTCGAGCAGTTGGGCCGGATTAACCGCATAGCCGCCGAACAGCTCCTTGTAGGATTTGGCGACCCGCCGCGGGGTGTCGCGCAGGCCCTCGCGTGCCGGATCGTCGCCGGCCCAGCGAAGCAACGTGCGGACGGCATCTTCTGCCTCGGCCTGGGTGGGGCGGTTGTCTTCCAGGGCCGGGACAGCCTTGGCGGACGGGGTAAAGTCGTTCAAATCTGGGATCCGATCCTGGGCGCCTTCCAAATCTTGGCGCGGTAGCGGACATGGGCCAAGGCCCAAGTGATGCAAGCTGGCCCGGTCGCCTGGCCGGCTAAGCCATCTGGCCCGGTCACCCGGCCAAGACCACGCCGCCGTTACCCTGCGTTGTCAATCCGGCCCTGTTAATGCAGCCTTCGAACAACGTGCGGGCTGTCGAGGCTGAACGCAGGTACGGCGGCGTCGAACTTCTCCCCGGTTTCCGGAATCGTCATGCAGTAGGTCCCCTCCATGAATCCAGATGGCGTGCGAAGCGGGGTGCCGGAGGTGTATTCGAAAACCTCGCCGGGCCGCAGCACCGGCTGCTCGCCGACGACGCCGGGACCTTCGACAAGGTCCAGCTTGCCCTTGGCGTCCGTAATGCGCCAGGTACGGCGCAAGAGTTGGACCGTCTCCGTACCGCCGTTCTCAATCCGCACGCGGTAGGCCCAGACCCAGGTGCCGGCGTCGGGGTCAGACTGCTCCTCCAAGTAAAATGCCTGCACCCCGACCTCGATCCCACGGGTGACGGCAATATAGTCGGCGGTCATCGGCTACTCCGCGGCGCGCTGCATGGCGGGTTGTCTGGCCGCGTCCAGCGCCGCCGTCAGATCCTCGATCAAGTCCAGCGGATCTTCCAGCCCGACGGACAGGCGCAGCACGCCGTCGCTGATGCCAAGCCTCGCCCGTTCCTCGGCGCCGATCTTCATGTGGGTGGTGGTGGCGGGATGGGTGACGAGTGACCTGGAATCGCCGAGATTATTGGACACCGCGATCAGGCGCAACGCATTCATCGCGGCAAATGCGCCGGGCTTGCCGCCGGCGACCTCGAAGGTGACCAGGGTGCCGCCGGCAGTCATCTGCGACATGGCCAGCGCATGCTGCGGATGGTCGGCGCGGCTAGGATACCAGACGCGGGAGACAGCGGGGTGTGCGGCCAGGCTGTCGGCAACGGCGGCAGCCGAACGGCAGCCGGCGTCCACGCGCAGATGCAGGGTTTCCAGCCCCTTCAGCAGCAGCCAGGCGTTGAAGGGCGACAGGCTCGGCCCGGTGTTGCGGATGAAGGGCTGCAGGGTGCCCTCGACCCAGTCCTTGCTGCCCAGCACGGCGCCGCCAAGAACGCGGCCCTGGCCGTCTATGTGCTTGGTGCAGGAATAGACGACGATGTCGGCGCCTAGCTCCAGCGGATGCTGCAGCAGGGGGGTGGCGAACACGTTGTCCACCACGACCAGGGCGCCGGCCGCATGTGCCAGGCCGCAGATGGCGCGGATGTCGAGCACCTCCAGCATCGGATTCGACGGAGACTCCAGCAGCACCATGGCCGCCGGGTAGGACAGGGCGGCGCGCCAGGCGTCGAGGTCGGTGCCGTCCACGAATTCCGACGTAATGCCATAGCGGGGCAGCAGGGTTGAGACGATCCAATGGCAGGAGCCGAACAGTGCCCGGGACGCGACCACTCGGTCGCCGGCGCGCAGATGGCTCAGCATCGCGGCGTGGACGGCGGCCATGCCGGTGGCGGTGGCGCGGCAGGCCTCGGCGCCTTCGATGAGTGCGAGCCGGTTTTCCAGCATGGCGACCGTCGGGTTGCCGAAGCGGCTGTATTGGTAATGGCTGGCAGCGCCGGTGAAGGTATCCTCCGCCTGCTCGGCGCTGTCATACACGAAGCCGGAGGTGAGGAAGAGCGCCTCGGAGGTTTCGCCATACGGAGTGCGGGCGGTCCCGCCATGGACCAGTTGGGTTGCGGGTCGGCGTGGGATACTGGACATTCGGTGCAGGCCTTCATCGTGACGCGTGGGGCCGACGATGCCAGCGGCGGCCCAGGTAGGGACACCGCGGGCCTCTTTAGCGCGCTTGTTTAACCTCGCCGCAATCCGGCCGGACAAATCACGAGGTGGGCGGCATCAAGATAGAAACGGGGGCGTTGCGCGGTCAACCGTCAAACCGTATAACGGCCGGGTCGCGGGTGTAGTTCAATGGTAGAACGGCAGCTTCCCAAGCTGCATACGAGGGTTCGATTCCCTTCACCCGCTCCAACTCGCCGCACCCGCTAAACGCGCCGACACACGGGCCAAGGGCAATTATATCCCTTGGGGAATGCGGGCTAGTCACTCCAGACCAGGTTTTCGGCGTGCTCAGGGGGTGTAACGGGCCAGCATCGCAGCGGCGTCCGCCGGGGTGTGCAAGTCGCTCGGGATCAGCACCCATTTCGCGTAGTCGCGCTTGCCGCCAAGGTAGCCCTGCACGACGTCGAAGATGTATTTGCCGGTGTCGGTCTTGACCTCCACGGACATATTCGAGTCGCCCGCCAGCATGGCGCGGTAAATATCGGGCACACCGTCGAATGAGAGCGTGAGCACGTCCTGCCCAGGGTATAGGCCGGCCTTGTGCATCGCCTGGATGGCGCCGAGCAGCATGTTGTCGTTGTGCGCCACGACCGCGCAGATGTCTTTTAGTCCGCCGGTTGTGGTGATGAACTCCGCCATGACCTCCTGGCCGCCCTGATCGGTGAAGGAGCCGCTGGCCGAGCGCAGGACGCGCATGTTGGGAAACTGCGAGATCACGGCAAGAAGACCCTTGTGCCGTTGCAGCGTCGGCTCGGCGCCGGCACTGCCTTGCAGTTCGACGATGTTGCAGGTGCCCCGCGTGGCCTGCGCCAGCCAGGCCCCGGCAAGCCGGCCTTCGAGGTTGCTGTCCGCGGCGATCCGGGTGACGAACAGCGACGGGTCGGTGTCCACCGAGCGGTCGGCGATGAACACCGGAATGCCGGCGGCTTTGGCTTCCGTCAGCGTCTCGGTCCAGCCGGTCACCGCCACCGGGGCGATCACGATGGCATCGACATGGGCGGCGATGAAGCCGCGCACCGCATCGCGCTGGCGTTCGATGTGCCCGTCCGCGTCGGCGAACCGCAGATCGATGCCGCGGCGTCCGGCCTCCGCCTTGACGTCGCCGGTGAACGCCGTGCGCCAGTCGCTCTCCGAGCCGACCTGGGCGAAGCCGATCGTCTGCCCGTGGACCGCGCCGGCCAACGGCAGCAGCACAAGCATGGCGGCGGAGATGGCAGTCGCGATCTTTCGCATCGGCGGTTGATCCCAGGGTGGTGTGATGCCCCCTGTCTAACGCTGTGGAGTAAACGATCCATCAACGACTCGATGCCATTGTGCCGCCTGGCTGGCGTCGCTGCCCCAAGGAATGCAGCGGCAGGCATGGGGCATATCAGGCACGGGAGCGTTCGGCGGGCATGTTGTTCAAGTATCGGACCGGCAACGGCATGGCCGGCACCGGGTTGATGGTGCGACCGCCGCAGCAGGCGGACGGCCGGCGGCTCGCGGGCATGGTCACCTTCATCGCTGCCCTGGCCGCGATGGCAGTCGCACTCGCATTTCCTACGGCCTATGTCCTGTCGGCCCATGACCGGCTCATGGCAGTTATGGAAGTACGGGCGGAAATCTACAGCAACCTCATCGCCGACGCCGCGTCCGCAAGTCCCGAGCTATGGAACGCGCTATTCAGCGGCGCCCGCATCGACCTGACTGGACTTGCCATCGCCGCCCCGGACGATGACCAGGCAATCGGCCGCGCGCCGGACCGCAAACGAGTGTTCGCCCATGACGGCCAACTGCTGCTCGACGTGGCGCCGCTGAATCCGCTTTTCTGGCCAATCGTTTCCTGGCGGACCCCGATCCTGCAGAACGGTCACCGGCTGGGCGACGTGGAGGTTGCGCAAACACTGCGCCCACAGATGTTGAACACGCTGGCGATCGCGACTGCATCGATCCTGTTCGGGCTGCTGCTGCTGATCGTCCTGCGCGTGGTGCCGTTGCGGCTGATGCGCCAGGCGCTCGACCGGGCTTCGTACCTGTCCGCGCATGACCTGCTGACTGGCTTGCCGAATAGGGCGCTGCTCGCCGACCGGCTGAAGCAGGCGCTGGCGGGGGCACGGCGAAATGGCAAGCTCGTGGCGATGCTGTGCCTCGATCTCGACCATTTTAAGCAGGTGAACGACACACTGGGCCATGCGGCGGGCGACACGCTGTTGCGCACCGTCACGACCCGGCTGCACGCCTGCCTGCGTGAAAGCGACACGCTGGCGCGGCTCGGCGGCGACGAGTTCGCCGTGGTGCTGCCCGACGCGACCGCATCGCAGCACGCCGAGACGCTTGCGACCCGGATTATCGAGGCCGTGCGCGAGCCAATCACGCTTGACGGCCAGCAGGTCTTTATCGGCATCAGCATCGGCATCGCGTTCAGCACTCCGGCCGATGACGCAGCCGAGCTGACCAAGCAGGCCGACGTCGCGTTGTATCAGGCCAAGAAGACCGGACGCGGCGGATTCTGCTTCTTTGCGCCAGAGATGAACGCGAGCCTACAGCAGCGCCGCGTGATCGAAAACGATCTGCGCGCGGCGTTGACGCGCGGCGAACTGGCGGTGAACTACCAGCCGCAGATCGATTTGGCGACCGGCGAGGTCGTCGGGGCGGAGGCGTTGATGCGCTGGTTCCGGCCCGGCCATGGCCAGGTGCCGCCGTCGCTGTTCATCCCAATCGCGGAGGACACCGGGTTGATTGGGGAGATCGGGGATTGGCTGCTGCGTGAGGCCTGCGTTACGGCAGTGCGGTGGCCGTCGCCAACGAACATCGCCGTCAACGTCTCGCCGGTGCAGTTCCGTATGGCCAGCTTTGTCAGCACCGTTCGCGCCGCCCTCGTCGCTTCGCGCCTGGAGCCGTCGCGCCTTGAGCTTGAGGTGACCGAGGGTATCCTGCTCAATGACACCGAGGAGACGCTCGCCACCCTGGCGCAGTTGCGCGCACTCGGCGTGCGCCTGGCCATGGACGATTTCGGCACTGGCTACTCAAGCCTCGGCTATCTGCAGAAATTCCGTTTCGACAAGATCAAAATAGACCGCTCATTCATCCAGAACCTCGGCACCGACCCGAACGCGGCCGCCATCGTCAAGGCGGTGGTGGGCCTGAGTGGCGCGCTCGGCATGGCCACCAACGCCGAGGGCGTGGAGACCGAACAGCAGGCCGCAATGCTGCGAGCACATGGCTGCGGCGAGGCGCAGGGTTTCCTGTATTGGAAGCCGATGCCCGCAGAAGCTATTGATTTGCTGATGCAGCGGCAGAACGAGGCGGCCTAGTACTACCCTACCAGTTGCAAAGGAGCTGCTCGGTTTACGGCAGAGCCAGTGGGGATGGAGACGCTATGTGTAGGTGGGTCCCAATGCAGCGACGCCGGAGACTCCGGCCACCACGCCTTAATCCCGCTGGCATATCGCTGGGTCCGGTCTCAGATCGTCTGCTCTCCTAAGTCCGCCGCGCGCCTGGCATACAGCGTTGCCACCGAACCAAACCTATTAGGGAAAGGGAGCAAGACGCCTGTTAAGTTCAGCGCGTTGGGCGCGGCGGCGTCACCGAGTAGTCGTAGAAACCGCGCCCGACCTTCCGCCCGTACCACCCGGCTTCGACATACTTCACCAGCAACGGGCAGGGCCGGTACTTGCTGTCGGACAGCCCATCGTGCAGCACCTGCATGATGCTTAGGCAAGTATCCAGCCCAATGAAATCCGCCAGCTCGAACGGCCCCATCTTATGCGCGGCGCCCAAACGCAACGCCGAGTCTATGCTGCCAATAGTGCCCACACCCTCATATAAGGCGTAAACCGCCTCGTTGATCATCGGCAGTAGGATGCGATTGACGATAAAACCCGGAAAGTCCTCTGATACCGCGGTGATCTTATCTAGCCGAGCGGCGAGGGCCTGCACCGCCTGGAACGTCGGCTCCTCCGTCGCGATACCGCGGATCACCTCGACCAGCTTCATCACCGGCACCGGGTTCATGAAGTGCATCCCGATGAACTTGCCCGGCCGGTCGGTGCCGGCCGCCAGACGGGTTATGCTGATGCTGCTGGTGTTGCTGGCGATCATGCACGACGGCTTCAGGTGCGGCGTCAGCGCCTGGAAGATTGCGTGCTTGACCTCTTCCTTTTCCGTCGCCGCCTCGATCACCAGGTCGGCGCCGGCGAAGGCAGCATAGTCGGTTGACGCAGTAATGTTGGCAATCGCCGCCGCGCGCTGGTCCGCGGTGATGGCCTCCTTGGCCACTTGACGGTCCATATTCTTGCCGATGGCAGCTACCGCCTTGTCCAGCGCATCCTGCCGCATGTCCAGTAGCACGACCGGCAACCCGGCCAATGCGCAGACATGGGCAATTCCGCTGCCCATCTGCCCCGCGCCGATCACGCCCACTGACTGCACGGCCGATACAGCTTCATCGACCGGCCCAGCCACCGCAGGCGCATCCATCGCTAGGGCACCCGGGCCAACTCGGCCTCAAGCTCAGGCAACGCGGTGAACAGGTCGCCAACGAAGCCGTAATCCGCCACCTGGAAGATCGGCGCGTCTTCGTCCTTGTTGATCGCAACGATGACCTTGCTGTCCTTCATGCCCGCCAGATGCTGGATCGCACCTGAGATGCCGATGGCCACATACAGGTCCGGCGCCACGATCTTGCCAGTCTGCCCGACCTGGTAGTCGTTCGGCACATAGCCCGCATCCACCGCGGCCCGCGACGCGCCAACGGCCGCACCCAACTTATCCGCCAACGGCAGCAGCAGCTTGAAATTCTCGCCGTTCTGCATCCCACGCCCGCCGGACACCACGACGCGCGCTGCCGTCAATTCAGGGCGCTCGCTGCGGCTGAGTTCGGCCGATACGAAGCGCGAGGTTGCGGCGGCGTCCGGGGTGGACACGGCCTCGATCTCGGCAGACCCGCCAGTTGCCGCGACGGGGTCGAAGCTTGCCGCGCGTATGGTCATCACCTTCTTGGTGTCGCTGGACACGACGGTTGCCATCGCATTGCCGGCATAGATCGGCCGTATGAAGGTATCCGCGTCAACGATGTCTGCCACATCGCTGATCGGCTGCACGTCCAGCAGGGCGGCCACGCGCGGCATCACGTTCTTGCCGGTGGCAGTGCTGGCCGCCATCAGGTGGTCGTGGTGCCCGGCCATGCTGACCAGCAACGCCGCCAGCGGCTCGGCAAGCGCATGCTCATAGGTTGGACTGTCGGCCACATGGACCTTGCCGACACCGGGCAGCTTAGCGGCAGCCTCCGCCGCGGCCTGCACATTGTGGCCGGCCACAAGGACATGCACATCGCCCAGCTTTGACGCCGCGGCGACCGCGCTGCGCGACGGCTGCTTAATGCCGGCCTGATCCCAGTCGAGCAGTACGAGCGATGCCATCCCTAGATTACCTTTGCTTCTGTGCGCAGCTTCTGCACCAATTCGGCCACCGACCCAACCTTCTGCCCGGCCACACGCTTCGGCGGCTCTGCAACCTTGACCAGCTTGAGCCGTGGCGCCGGGTCCACGCCAAGGTCGGCTGGCTTGATCGTCTCGATCGGCTTCTTGCGCGCCTTCATGATGTTAGGCAACGAGGCGTAACGCGGCTCGTTCAGACGCAGGTCGGTCGTAATAATACAGGGCAGATCCAGCTCCAGCGTTTCCAGCCCGCCGTCGATCTCGCGCGTCACCGTCAGCTTTTCGCCCTCGATGCTGATGCGGCTGGCGAACGTGCCTTGCGGCCAGCCCAGCAACGCCGCCAGCATCTGCCCTGTGGCGTTCATGTCATCATCAATTGCCTGCTTGCCCATGATAATCAGGCCGGGCTGCTCCTTGGTGGCCAGCGCCTTAAGCATCTTGGCGACCGCCAGCGGCTGCAGCTCCACGTCGGTTTCGACCAGGATGCCGCGGTCCGCGCCCATTGCCAGCGCAGTGCGAAGCGTTTCCTGGCACTGCGCCACGCCCATGGAGACCACGACGATCTCAGTCGCGACACCCTTTTCCTTCAGCCGAACCGCTTCCTCGACCGCGATCTCGTCGAAGGGGTTCATCGACATCTTGACACCTGCGGTCTCAACGCCGGAGCCGTCGGCCTTCACACGGACCTTCACGTTGTAGTCAACGACCCGCTTGACGGGGACAAGGAGCTTCATGGCAGGTCCGATGTGGTTGTTGGGTTAACAGTCACGGTTCTGACACCGTTCCGACCAAGGCTGCAACGCCCCTGCCATCGAAAGCGGTTTCCGTTACAAAGTTGCCGGACGTTATGGGGCGGAAAAGCCGGATGTCAAACCTGCCGCTATCCCCTGACCATGTACAGCAGCGTGATGAACAGCAGCAGTGCGATGCCCTGGAACAAGACGCGATACTGCATCAGCTTGTTCGCCCGCCGGCCGTCCTGCGTGCCCCTGACCATGCCCAGCAACCCGGCAAACAACACGCCCACCGTTGCCAGCAAGGCCAAAACCACCAGCACCGTCAGGACCGTTGTCATGCCAAGCAAATGGGTGCGCCAGCCCGCCTTGTCACCCTGCGGATTGCGCCGGAACCTGCAGCGGCCACCGGAGATAACTCATGCAGGTTGTAGCCATCACGCGTGTGTTGGACGAGGCGGACATCGTCGAGGCGTTCGCGCGCCACACCGCCGCCTACGTGGACCACCACTTATTCCTGGATAACGGCAGCACGGACGGGACGCTGGCGATCCTGCACGCGCTGCACCGGGACGGCCTGCCGCTGACGCTGCTGCAGGCGCGCAACGTGTCGTTCAGCGAGTCCGGACACCTGACCCAACTGTTCCGCCTGGCCACACGGGATTACGGTGCGGACTGGGTTGCCTGCCTGGACGCGGACGAGTTCCTGGACGACCGGGGCAGCGCGGCCGGGCTGCGAGACCTGCTGCAAGCATTGGCTGAGGCCAGCCCGTCCGTCGCCTCCCTGCACCTGCCGATGACGGACTACGTCGCCACTGCCGCGGATGACCCGGCACAACTCGTGGTGCCCCAGCGCATGCGCTGGCGCCGCGAGCCGGGCGACGTCGGCAAGGTAATCGCTCGCGGCGGCCCGGGCTGGGCGGGTTCAGTCATCCTGGCGGGCGGCCACGCGGTCCTACCGGACGGGGTGGACACGCCGCCAGGACTGGCCGTCGCGCAGGCCGGGCTGCGCCTGGCGCACTATTCCGAGCGGTCCCTGTTCCAGTTCGCCATGAAGGGGGTGCGCGGCTGGAGCCGGGTCCTTGCCGCGGAGGCCGCGGTGCAGGAGAGCCGCGCGTCCTACCACTACAAGGTCCCATTCGAGATGTTGCGGGACCGGCCTGCGGACCTGCTGCGGCATCCGGACTGGCTCGCGTTCCAACAGGATACAGCGGGCCTTGCCGAGGACCCTATCGCCTACCTTGGCGGACCGCTCCGGCACACCGGGCCGGTGGACGATGCAATGCGGGCGGTGCAGGGCCTGATCTGGCTGGTGCAGGACCTCTCGCTGCGTCACCGGCGGCTGCTGGAAACTTTTCCCGAGGTGCGCCACCAGGTTGCGGCCTGGGACGCGGAACTCACACGCCTGATTTGAGCCACAGCCGAAATTTGAGGCATAGCCGAATTTGAAGCGAAGCCGAGGAAACATAACTTCTTCCGGGTTGACACCCCACCGGCGCGGGTGTTGCTCCCCAAAAATGCGGCAAAGCTTCCTCGCCCTCCTTGCCCTGCTGTTCGTAGCGCTCCTCGACCCCCGCGCGGGAGGCGTTGGCCCGGCGGCCGGGCAGTCGCTGCCGATTCCGGTTGCTCCCTCCCGAGTCGGTCCCGCACCGGACGTCCCGGCGCCGACTGCCGCGCCAGGCGCAGCGCCCGCCGCGCCCCAGCCTTCATC
>CAXTOB010000132.1:0-6522 GCA_964245505.1 uncultured Acetobacteraceae bacterium
GTGCTGGGCGGGTCTGGCCGCTGCATGCCGCCGTTCTGGTGGTGCTGCTTGCTGGGCTGGGGTTGTCCGGGCAGGTGCTGCCCTCGCTGCGGTTCACGCTTGCGAACCTCTTGCTGGTGCAGGGGTGGGGCGTGAGCGGCGAGATCAATGCGCCGGCTTGGTCGGTCAGTACGGAGGTGCTGGCCTATTTGCTGTTTCCGCTGCTGGCCGGGGCGGTGCTGCGCTGGCGTTGGGGTGCGGTGCTGGGTGTCGCTGCGGCGGGGGTGCTGCTGGCAGGATGCCTTGCGCTGGCGCCGCCGGTGGGACCGGCGCGGCGGGGGATGCTGGACATCCATATGAATTACTCTGTCCTGCCGGCGATGCGGTGCGTTGCCGGGTTCCTGCTAGGGATGGTGGCCTGGCGTGCTGGGCGGATGGCGGCGGTGGCGCGTTTGGCCAGCCGGCCCTGGATGGGGGTGGGGGTGTTCCTGCTGGTGCTTGGGCTGATGTTCGCCAGGGCGGATGACCTGCTGGTGCTGGCGCTGATGCCCCTTATGGTGGTTGGGCTGCATCGTGGGCGGGGATGGCCCTGGCGGTTGTTCACGCTCTGGCCGGTGCATGGGCTGGGCGTGCTGTCTTATGCGATCTACCTGATCCATTATGCGCTGCTGCCGGTGCTGCTGGACGGTCCTGGGCCGGTTGCGGCGAGGCTCGTGCTGTATGGGACGGCTACCTTGCTGTTGGCTGCGTTGGCTCACTCCTTTGTCGAGCGGCCTACCCGCAGGTTCATCCGCTGGATGGGTGAGGCGATGGTTATGCCCACTGCCCATCCCGCGCTGGTCCGGCTGGCCCGCTACGGGGCGGCGCGGCGGGAGCAGTGACGCTGGGCAGGGTTGCGCGGCCTATCATTATGGAGGGCTTGCGGTTGTGCCAGGGCCCACACGTTCGTTTAGCTTCTTGTCTGGGTGCAAATGTCGAGAGGTTCGCTTGGGGACTCTTGGGGCAGCGGTTTCGGCCTTAACTCGCGGGGAATGCAGCTAGGGGGTGTTCGCCTGCCAGGTCCCAGGGGCCGCCGAGGTAGCGCCACAGGCGCAGGCCGGTTGCCCGGACCTGGAACGGTGTGAAACCCGCCTGCATCGCGTCGTGCAACGTGCGGGCGGCTTCCGGTTCCGCCTTGTTCTGGATCGTGACGTGGGGGCGGAAGGCCTGGGCGTCCTGTGGGGTGAGCCAGTCCCGCCAGACCTGCGCCAGCCGGGCGCGCAAGGCCAGGAGTTCTGGCGCACGCAGTTCATAGGCGACGCCGCGGCCGAGGAAGCGCAGGCCGGATGCTTCGACCGGAAAGGGCGGCAGCGAGGCGGCCTGTTGGGCCAGGAGGGCCTGGATGGCGTCAAGCTCGGCGCCGGGCAAGTGGTGGAACAGCGTGACGTGGGCTGGCACCAGGTTGCGGCTGGGCGGGAAGTGCAGGGTCCGCAGCCGGTCGAACCGCGCCTGGTCGTCCGGGTGCAGGCGCAGCGTCAGGATCAGCGGTGGCATTGCGGCTGCGGTGGGGGATGACGATGGGGCAGTTGCTTCCAGGCTTGGAGGCGGCGGGGGAGCTTGGCGCTGAGCGGGAACGCTTGGCCCGGCGGTGGCTGGAGCTGACGCGGCGCGTGCTGCCGGGGATGGCCGTGGCGCAGGGGTGGCCGATCTGCCGGGATCACTGCTTCATGCGGGTTTGCCTGGACAACGCCATGGGACGGCCTTGGCATGAGGTGGTGCGCCGGCCGGCGATCCGGTGGCTGGAGCTGCATCAGCTTCGCGCTGCCGTCGGGGTGGCGGAGGGGGTTGCGGCTGAGCCCTGGACCTTGCCGGAGCTGAACGAGGCGAGCCTGGCCTGGCGCCGGGCTGCCCGGCACCGTTAGCGGGCCCTTGGCGCAGCGGTTCGGGCAGGGGGCACCCGCGGCGGCGTGCGGACCTCGCGCAAAGCGCCGCTGCATGCATTGTCCTCGCCGGTGCCGAGCTGGACGGTCGGCAGCAGGGCGGCAAGGGGGGTCAGCAGGACGCCTAGGGCTACGGCGGCCGCACCTTTTTCGGCGATCACCTTCGCGTCCGGGCGGATGCTTGGGGCGGCAAAGGTGCCGCTGATGTTGATCGGCGCATCTAGAGTGCCGACGGATAGGTGCTTGGACTCGGTTTGCAGCTGCATACCCAGCGCCTCGTTGTAGAAGCTGAGCGTCCCTTTTCCGAGCACGCGGTCGGAGTCCAGGTCCAGGAAGAGGGTTTTCACGCTGGCTAGGCCGCGCTGCATGCCGACGTCGGCGATGAAGCATTGGATTTTGGCGCGGCTCGGTACGCCGAGGGCTGAGAGCAGCGCGTTGCCGAACTGTAGGCCGGATAGGTCCACCAGCAGGGCGCTCAGGTTGCCGCCGGCGCCCATGTAGAGCTTCAGCTCGCCGTTGCCGGCGCCGAGGATCTCCGAGAGCGAGCTGCCGGATCCCTCGATAACTGCCCGGCCGCTAATGGCGCCGGCGCCGTGGGCCACCCCGGTTGCGGACAGCAGCCTGTCCAGGTCCACGCGCTGGAATTCTATGGCGACGTCGGCGCCTACGGCCTTGCCGTGGGGCGTCAGGCCTATGGTGGAGGTGATCTGGCCTTGGCCGATGCCGAAGGCCAGGGGGTGCAGCTTTACCGCGCCGTCCACGATGTCCATGTCGGCGCGCATGTTGTCCAGCGGCTGCGAGCGGCCTTCGATGTGGCCGGCGCGGTATTTTAGGTGGACGTCGGCGAAGGTCAGCTTTGGCAGGTTTACCGGCATGTCAGGGAGCACGCGGCCGGTGTGGCGCTCCTCCTGGTGGGTGGGGGGAGCCTTGGTGCCCTTGCTGGCGTCGCCGGGTTCGGCGCCGATGAAGCCGCCGAGGTCCTTTAGGTCCACTCGCTGTGACCGCAGGTCCGCGGTCAGGACTGGGCGGGGCGTGGTGGTGTCCACGGCCAGGTTGCCCTCCAGGTCGGAGCTGCCGACCTTGCCGGCGGCGTCGGTGAACTTTACCGAGCCTGCCTGGTAGTCCAGGTGCCCGGCGATGCGGTAGGTTGGCGTCTTGGGAAAGGCTATACCGGTCAGCGGGGTTAGCTGCTCCATGTCGGGGCCGGCCAGCTCCAGCTTGAGGTCGGCGCCGGCGAAGGCCAGTGGGTCCTTGATGGTGCCGGTCAGAGAGACCTTCGTGGGGCCGTTGGCGACTTGCAGGTCCACCGGGTAGGGCGATTGGTCGCGCAGGGTCAGCAGGGCGCCGCCGGTGAACTGGGCGGTGATGGGCTGGTTGGCGTAGGTGCCCTTGGCGGAGGCGACGATTTGGCCGGGCTGCCCGGCGTGGTCGCCTTCGCCCTCCTTGGTCGCGATGTCCACGTTGAAGTCGGCGTGCAGCTTGGCCGAGACGACGTGGGCGTGGCCGTCGTTGATCTGCAAGGCGCCGATCTTGGTGGCATGGTCGGGGTCGGGTGGGGCGTCGCTGCTGCTGCTGGAGGGGAAGGTCCAGTTGTTGCGGCCGTCGGCGAGTTGCTGCGCATCTATCTTGGGGCTGTCTAGGGTGATGTTGGGGATCACGACCTGGCGCCGGCGGATGTAGGCCATCGCATCCAGGTCCAGGCTCAGTTTGTCGGCGGTTGCCAGGTTGCCGCCGCCTTCCCAGCCGTCTGGGTTGCCGATCGTGACGCCTTCTGCGGTGATCTGGGGAACGCGGCCGAGATGGACGTGCAGGTGGGTGATGGTGACCGGGCGGCCGAGGGCGGCGGAGGCCTGCTTGTCCACGAACGGGATCAGCCAGTCCCATTGGAAGAGGGCCACGGCGACGACGAGGAGGGCGACGATGCCGCCCATCACCCAGGGCCAGCGGCGCCGGCGCTTCGCGGAAGGCTTGGCCTTCGCGGGGGTTGCTGCGGTCGTTTGGGGGGCTCGCAGGGTGTCCGTCATGGGGCGGTAACGATATGCGGAGGCGCCGGGTTGCCTTGCGGAGCGGGACGGGCAGGGTCACGATGGCTCTATAACTGCGAATGGGATTGTTACGTTGATTTATGAACTCCGCATCTACCGTTGCTTGCCGGGCCGCCTGCCGGCGCTGCTGCAGCGGTTCGAGACCATCACGCTGGGGCTGTGGGAGCGGCACGGGATACGGCCGGCCGGGTTTTGGACGACGGTGATCGGCGAGTCGAACCAGGACCTGACGTATATGCTGGCGTGGGACAGCCTGGCGGAGCGGGAGACGAAGTGGGCCGCGTTCCAGACGGATCCGGAGTGGATCGAGAAGCGTGCGGGGACTGAGCGCGATGGGCAGATCGTTGCCAACATCACGAGCAGCCTGCTGCAGCCGACGGGCTTTTCTACTGTGAAGTAGGGGGGCTGGCGCGGCCGGGCGGGAGGTGTCGGCGGTGGCTTGGCTGGGACCTTAGCGGGGGTTGGATTGTGCCGGCCTAGGCATAAACCTGGGTCGTTGCCGTGGTCGGGTTTGGCCGGAAACACCGGTTGGCTTGTGCCGGGATGGCCGGCTGGATCGTCGGGATAGGCAACAAACCTGTCCGAGAGGCTTGGCGTCGAGGGCCGGCGCGACTTACCCGCGCATTGTACTGGGGTCGCGATGCTGAAATGGATGTGCACCGTCGCTGGCGTGCTGCTGCTGGCGGCGGCGGCATTCGAGACTTACGCGACGATCCTGCGGGCACGAAAACGGCCGGGGCCGATGAGCGAGACGCTCAACCGGGGACTGTGGTGGATGGCGACCAAGATCGCCTTCCGCCAGGGTCTTCGCACGCGGCACGCGATCCTGAGCGCGATCGGCCCTCTGTTGCTGCCCTTGCTTGGCAGCTTGCTCATACTCTGCCTGTTGACCGGGTTCGGGTTGATCTACCTGCCCCGTCTTCCCGGCCAGTTCGCCGTCGCTGGCGGCAATCAAACTTCATGGATCGACGCGTTCTACTTCAGCGGCGTCACGCTGCTTACGATCGGGTATGGGGATTTCGCGCCGCGGTCCGGACTGCTGCGTTTTACTGCCATTCTGGAGGGCGTCGCGGGTATTGCGCTGTTGTCGCTCGCGACCGCGTATTTGCTGACGGTGTATGGGGCGGTTGAGCGCAAGCGTGCGGCGGCGATCGCGTTCTACCACCAGGCTGGCCGCGGGGCGGACGTTGCCACCTTTATCGCGCACCATTTCCGGCGGGGCCAGTTTATCGGGTTCGAGGAGATCATCCGTACTGGAGCGCGCGACTTGCAGATTTTGATGGAGGCGCACATCGAGCATCCCGTCATCCATTATTTCCACAGCGAGCTGCTCTCCAAAAGCTTTCTGCGCATGTTGTTCATCTTGCTGGAGACGTCCACGGTCGTGTCCACCTGCCTTGATCCGGCCAAGCATGTGGACGTGTGCGACCATCCCGATTTGGGGACGCTGGACGCGAGCGCACTGGCCGTCACCAAGGAGCTTGTCGTTGTGCTCAACTTGCAGGGACAGGCGGATAAGCCGATCGGTGATGCGGCAGACGATATAGAACGTCATCGCCGATGTTTTGGCCGTGCAGTGCGGCGGATGGCGGCGGCGGGCATTACGATCCGGCCTGACCAGGCTGCGGCGCTTGGCGATTACATCGCGAAGCGGGGGCATTGGGAGCGCAAACTGGCCGCCATCTGCCATTTTCTCGGATACGAATGGGACGAGATTTCGGGTGACCATAACCTGGATCACGCCGCCGATTTGGAAGAGGGCTGACCAAAACCGGACTATTTCGTGAGGCCGGTTGCGGGGGTTCAGTTGTCTTTGTTCTGCAGCGGGCTCCGTTATGTTGGTTGGGTCGAAAATTTCCGGTTTAGACCAGTTCGCGTCCAGTCTGGACACAAACCGGTCTAGCTTTTCTGTTTGCGAGCAGAGACTTGCAGTTTCAAGCCTGGTCGCTGCGCGTCGGGACCTGACTGCAATCTGCTCTAGATCGGACGTTGGCAGCTTGCTGGTCCATTAGGCTGATGACCTTGCCTATTTCTTGGAGCGCATGTTCCAGCGCCGCTGCTGTGTGTCGTTTATCTCGCCGCGGAACAATTAGGACCGGAGAGTCTTTTCGGGATGGGCTGTTCCGGCAGAGGTGACGTTCTTGCTCTAGACCCAGCGCATACTTTCAGCCGATCCGGGACAGCATTGGCCGCCTGCCGATCCGGCAATCCTTCCGCGAACTGCGGCACGGTGACAAGCGCCCGGCGCCGGGGTGGGTGCGCCGGCTGACCATGGACCGGGTCGGCCGGCGTGGCCATCTGGCCGTCGCGGATCGCACCCAACCCGTCGCGCGTCCGCATGGCCGGGCAGCCTTTTGGGAACGCGGCCCTCGCGACCTGCATGGCGGCGGGAACAGGCGGGATCCCGGCATGCGGTAACGATGCGGCGGCTTATGCGTGGGCTGATCCTATAGCAAGTAGGGTCAGCACGGAGCCGGTAAATTCACCGGTAGATCAACCGCGCGCTGGGCGCGCACCTTTAATCGCGACGAAATGGGGCACTTGAACGCTACTTGGGGTGACGCTTTGGCCCTATTTCC
>CAXTOB010000132.1:6622-13765 GCA_964245505.1 uncultured Acetobacteraceae bacterium
GCTACTTGGGGTGACGCTTTGGCCCTATTTCCGTAGCAGCGCGCTTCGCCGGATACAGAATCCCTCACAGGTTCGCTGCGGCCTACCGGGCTAAGTTCTTAGGGTTTTATCAAGCCGATGGCACCTACTCTACGGCGATAACAGGAGTGGCAGCATGTTCCTACGTCGTCTCGGTAGGCCCGGCATATTTTTGCAATTGCTGGTTCCAAGCATACTCGCGGTGATCGTCTGCACCAGCCTGGTGCAAGCGTGGACCCTGCGGGTCAGCGCTCAGGCGATGGATGATGTCGAACAGCACAACCTGACGACGAGTATGGCGCTGCTACACGCCTACCTTGATCCGCTGGGGACGGAGTGGTCGCGGGTGGACGGTCAACTGCGCCTGGGCACGACGGCGGTGGCGGATCGCATGGATCTCGTGGACCGGGCTGCGGCCGCAGCGGGCGGGCTGGTGACGCTCATTAATGGTGATGAGCGTGTGGCAACCACGCTGCGCCGCCCGGACGGAACGCGCGCGGTGGGCACGCGGATTACCGATCCTGCCGTGAGGGATGCGGTACTATCCGGCGGCCGGTCCTATCACGGCCGTTCGGACATACTGGGACAGGGGTTTTTGATCAACTATGAGGCGATCCGGGACGGTAGCGGCAACCTGATCGGCGCACTGTTCGTCGGTATTCCCTCGGCCCAGCTTGACGCCCTGCAGGCCGAGATGGTTTGGCATGGCATACTCGCCGCGGTCCTGGTGACACCCGTGATTGCAGCGGTGCTTGCGGTGCTCCTGGTTCGGACCTTGCGCCCGTTGACCGGCCTTGCCGCGGCGACGCGGCGGATCGCCGCGGGGGACTTGTCCAGTGACATCCCGAGCCTGGAGCGGCAGGACCAGCTTGGCGCCATGGCGGCCTCGCTGCGTGTGTTCAAGGAGTCGGCGCAGGACAAGCTACGGCTGGAGGCGTCGTCTGCGGAGGAGCGGCGGCGGTCGGAGCTGGAGCGGGCGGGGCACGAGGCGGCACGCGCAGCGGCGGCAGAGGAGCAGGGCGCCGTGGTGTCCACCGTCGCCGCGGGGCTGGAGCGTGTTGCGGCCGGCGACCTGACGGTGCGGTTGGACCGGCCGTTTGCCGCCGAGTATGAGGCGCTGCGAGGCAACTTCAACACGGCGTTGTCGGAACTTCAGGACGCGATGCATGCCATCTCCGTCAACGCGCACGGCCTGCGCACCGGGTCGCAGGAACTCAGCCATGCGTCTGACGACCTGAGCCTTCGGACGGAGCAGCAGGCGGCCAGCCTGGAGCAAACGGCGGCAGCCCTTGATGAGATCACCGCCACGGTGCGGCGCACGGCGGAGGGCGCCCGTCAGGCACAGGATGCCGTCGGCCGTACCAAGGCGGATGCCGAGCGGTCCGAGGAGGTCGTGCGCCAGGCGATGACGGCGATGAGCGGGATCGAGCAATCGTCGGAGCAGATCGGCCAGATCATCGGCGTGGTCACCGAAATCGCGTTCCAAACGAACCTGCTGGCGCTGAACGCAGGGGTGGAGGCGGCACGGGCCGGTGATGCGGGGCGCGGCTTTGCGGTGGTGGCGACCGAGGTCCGGGCGCTTGCCCAGCGCAGCTCCGATGCGGCGCGAGAGATCAAGGCGCTGATCCACACCTCGACCCAGCAGGTTGGCTCCGGTGTGAAGCTGGTTGGCGAAACCGGGCAGGCGCTGGCGCGGATGGTGACCGAAGTGGCGAGCGCCGCGACCGTGGTGTCCGAGATTGCCGCCGCCGCCGGGGAACAGGCGACCGGGTTGGCGGAGGTCAACACGGCCGTGAACGCGATGGACCAGATCGTTCAGAAGAATGCCGCCATGGTGGAGGAGAGCACGGCTGCCTGCCACACCCTGCTGCAGGAGGCCGAGGAGATGGCCCGGCTGACTGGCCGCTTCCAGACGGGGGAGGACGCGCCGGATAACGCCGTTGCCGCCCCACGCCGGCCGGCGGCGCCTGCCGCGGCTCCGGTCGGCAAGACCGCGTTGCGCGTGGTCAGCCGGGCCGGGGGCGCTGCCTGCAAGCCGGTGCCCGTAGCGGACGACGGTTGGCAGGAGTTCTGAGGCGGGCGGCAGTCAGGCGGCCGGGGGCGGTGCAGACATGCTTGGCTTCAAGCGCCTGCCCCGGCACAGGACGAGGTTAAGGCCGTCTGCGTGGGGCATTGGACGCCGGCTTTCTTGGGAGGCGGGCTGCAGGGCTTGACGGCGGCTGGCTGGTCGGTCCCCATCCCAGTCCGCACGAAGGACTCTGCCCATGCCGCTCAAGGCCGCCATCATCCCTGTCACGCCGATCCAGCAGAACTGCTCCCTGATCTGGGACGATGCGACGATGCAGGCTGCTGTCGTGGACCCCGGCGGCGACGTGCCGCGCATCCTAGAGGCGATTGGCAGCCTCAAGCTGCAGGTTGGGTTGATCCTGCTGACGCATGGGCACTTCGACCATGCTGGAGGTGCTGCCGAGCTGCGGGACGCGTTGCCCGGGGCGCAGATCGTCGGTCCTGATGAGCGTGACGCTTATTTGCTGGACGGCTTGGCGGAGACTGCGTTGACTTACGGCATCCCGGGCGCCCGCAATGTGCGGCCGGACCGCTGGGTGCAGGAAGGGGAGCATGTCATGCTGGGTACGCACCGGTTTGACGTGCTGCATACGCCTGGGCATACGCCGGGCCATGTGATCTTCGTGCAGCGTGCGGCTGGGTTTGCGCTGGTGGGCGACGTGATCTTCCAGGGTTCGGTTGGGCGCACCGATTTGCCGAAGGGAGACGGTCCGACGCTGCTGCGCTCGATCCGGGACAAGGTGATGCCGCTGGGGGATGCGATGGCGTTCATGTGCGGCCACGGGCCGGGCTCGACGGTGGGAATGGAGCGGCAAACCAATCCGTTTGTCCGGGAAGCGCTGGCGCTGCGGGACTGACGGTGGGGGGCGCCTGCTGGGCCCGTGCCATCAAAGCTTCATGCGGCACTGTCTCGGCATAGCGCGCCTTGTCCGCTATCCCCTGCCTACAGTTTGATTGCGGAGAGATTGCAGTGGGGCAGGGATCATCCGGCGCGATCACAGAGGCGGCCAAGCCCGGCGAGGCCGGGTTGGGCGCTGCTTTGTTCCTGCGGCGCTGGCTGGCGAACCCGCTGCAGATGGGTTCGGTCGTGCCGTCCTCCCCGGCGCTGTGCCGGCGCGTGGTGGATCAGGTGCGGCGCTCCGGGGACGAGTGGGTGGTGGAGCTGGGCGCCGGCACCGGCGTCATCAGCCGTGCGTTGCTGGCTGGCGGTGTTCCGGCCGAGCGCTTGTCGGTGGTGGAGATCGTGCCCAGCATGGCCGGTCACCTGCGCGCCACGCTGCCCGGCGTGGAGGTGATCGCGGGCGATGCCAGGGCGTTGCCGGACCTGTTGCCCCGGCTGCGGCACGGCCGGATCAGCACGGTGATCTGCGGCATCCCGCTGGTGCTGCTGCCGATCCTGGAGCAGCGCCGGTTCATCGACGCCATGCTGGCGGTCGCGCCGGGGCGTGGGTTCCTGCATTACAGTTACTGCGCGACGTCGCCGCTGCCGTGGCGCAAGCATGGGCTGGTGGCGAAGCGGGAGGCTTGGACCCCGATGAACGTGCCGCCGGCCAGCGTTTGGCGATATACGCCGGAGGAGTAGGCTCACTTTTCGTCCTCCGGCGAGCAGGGGGGATGGATCGGCGGCAGAGCCAGGCGGCGTAATGTTCCGGCGGTCCTTAAGGGCGTTAGATCAAACGCCGGTAGTTCTGACCTGTTGATTCGATCCGGCCTTGGTCACTGCAAGCCTGCTTCGGCGCGGTGATTCAGGACGGGAAGACCTGGGTGTGCGGCACTGGATTGCCACGCCGCAGGAGCGGCTCGCAATGACGATACCCTTGCAGCGATCAGAACTCTCGGTGGCTGGCATTGGTTCTTCACCCAAACAACAGCCTACGGTGGATGAAAAATGACCCGCGCTGCGAGAGACATTACAAATTTTGAGATGATTTCCATGTGGACGGGTCTGGTCATCGGAACGTATGCGGCGGCATCTTCAGAACGGTGGCGGCCGATGGGACTTAGCAGGCTTGCGCGGCCTGATACATGGATGACCTGTGGCGGTGCCGGGCCGTGCAAGCCTGCTCTGCTATTCATTTGTGCGCAAAGTCACACAGTCTTGCTTAACACTTGACATCCATCCCTTGAACGTCCGTCATGTTTTCGTAACGTTTCACTTGATGGGCATCTTCCATGTCATTCACAGTGGTCCAGATCTCGGACACCCATCTAAGTGCCGGCACGCACCTGTTCCGCGCAAACTTCGACCGGATGGCTGCTGCGTTGGACCGGCTGCGGCCGAACCTGATCGTGCACACTGGCGATGTGTCTATGGATGGGGCGGACAGGGAGGCGGATCTGGCCTTTGCGGCGTCGGCGCATGCGCGGCTGCCCGGGCCGGTGCTGTGCGTGCCGGGCAACCATGACGTGGGCGACCATCCGGAACGCGCGCTGCATCAACCGGTGGATGATGTCCGGCTGAACCGTTTCTGTGGCCGGGTAGGGCCGGACCGATGGGTTCAGGACCGGGAGGGCTGGCGCTTGCTGGGCCTAAACAGCCAAGTTATGGGGGCACACCGCGAGGCCGACGTGCAGGCCGCGATGATCGCCGACGCCCTCCATACGCTTGGCGACCGCCGCCTGGCCGTGTTCATCCACAAGCCATTCTTCACTTCCGACCCGGCGGAGACGGCGTTCGACTATTGGTCCGTCCCGCCATTTGCGCGCGGGCCGCTCGGTGCGGTGATGGCGCATCCGGCGTTGCGCCTCGTCGCATCTGGACACCTGCATCTGTATCGGGACGTGATGCGCGGCCGGGTGCGCTACGCTTGGGCGCCCTCGGGGGCGTTTGTCGTGGACCCGGCTGACCAGGTGGGCCTGCCGGGCGAGCGTTGCTGTGGGGTCCTGCTACACGAATTTGGCGAGGATGCAGTTTCCACCCGCCTGACGGTTCCCGACGGGATGGAGCGCCCGTTCATCTGCGACGTGCCGGGCGCAGAGTATCCTTCATCCGCGGGAGAATGATGCGGCAACTGGCGGTTGTGACCGGGGCTGCTGGTGTGTGGAGGTTGGGAGTGTTGTGGAGATGGGGCAGTTGCCGTTCTGGCCAGACCTTCAGCGGCTGGGCAGAAAGTCGGCGGGGTGGAACAACTCCACCCCATGACGGCGGCAGCCCTCGGCCACTAGGCTCGTGAGGTCGTCCACTAGGGCGGTGATGCCTTCCTGCTGGCAGATCAGACCCTTCCAGGAGCGGTGTGCGGAGTCTGTCGTCCGCCGCCAGGGCCGGATCAACTGACTTAGGACCGGCCAAGCGCCGCTACGGCGGACCGAGGTTTCGCTGGACAACCCGGCGCACAACTCATCTGGCAAATGTATGGCTTGGACGAAGTGCTCGGCGCCTAGACGGTGCGAGTAACCAGCCAAGCGCGACCAGGGCGTGCCTTGGCGCGCACTCCGGAAGGTGACGATGACGTGCCTGATATGCGGGGTGTCGAGGATAAAGCGATGGAGGAGGGGCGCCGCGGGATGGTCGATCAGGGTGCCATCCATGTCCCAGGCGATATCCATGTGGGTCGCAAGCCGTTGGAAGGCCGTTGCCTTCTGTCCAGTTAGGAGAGACGAGCCTTTGCGTGCTGCGGGCAAAAGGGAAGCAGGCCCTGCATTTGATTTCAAGGCAGCGGAGCCATCCATCATTGCGGACCCTCGGTCAGTCTCTATTCGCTACGGCATCGTTAACAATAACGCTCTCTTGCGTCAAGTTTACCTTATCCAGATGACGTTATAGTGGGCGTTGGAAAAGCAACACAGCGGCAGAGCAGGCTTTAAGCGAAGTTCAACGGCGGAGGTGACCTGCTGACATAATAGGCTTTAGGAGCTAATTTGGACTGCGCTGGCTTCTCACATGATCGGGAGCATGGTGTCTGGACAGCGCGTCGCCGTCGCTGCCCAGCGGCACGGGTGTTCGCGGCGCTTGGGCTGAGTTGCGGCGTCGCTATGAGCCTTTTGTGCTGCGTGTGCTGGCTGGGGCTGATCCGGCCTAGGCCGCGTCACCGAATGCGATGCTGATCTTGCAAGCGTACTGCTGCTTGCCGGCTGGGCGCAACGGTGAGGAGCCGACTATGGCCCTAAATGGAACGGCCAAGGTCAAAGGCACGCAGTATGATCCTAATCGCGGTGTGCCTCTGGCCGATTGCTGTGGCCAGGACGGGCTTATGGCCTGCCACTTCAGGCGCTTCTCATAACAATGGCCGTTCGTGCCGACCTTTATGGTGTTGAGCCATCGTTGCGAGCCGCTTGCGGCGCCGCAAATCAGGGTCGCCAGCGCGGTCCTGGCTGCCCTGAATTGCCGCGTCGCCGCGCTCCTCGCACTGACGGATATGGTCAGAGGCGCAATGACGAAGATGGGCAGAGTCGCAATGACGGAGATGGGCAGGGCAAAAGGGGTTTTGTAGTACGCGGTCCAACCAGGTCCTGGCGTGCAGTATTGCTATGCGGAGCAAAGATGGACCGGGGCAGAGTGTATGGCATCGCCCTGGGCGGGAGCGGCTCGCGTCCCTGACGACTGGCGGATGCTGATCGGCGCGATAGGGCGGTGGGCTTTAGCCGGGATCGCCGAGAAGACCTGCGGCGGCAATGCCGGCCAGGGCGGCGGCCTCGTCGTTGTCGCTGGTGTCGCCGCTGATGCCGACGGCGCCGAGCAGGGTGCCCTCGGCGTCTCGCAGCAGTACGCCGCCGGGCACGGGAACCAGGGCGCCGCCGGAGGTGTGGGTGACGGCGGCGACGAAGGCCGCGTCGGACGCCGCGCGCTTGGCGATGGCGCGTGAGCCCATGCCTAGCGACAGCGCGCCGTAGGCCTTGCCGTGCGCGATGTCGGCCCGGCGCAGGCTGGTGCCTTCTTCTGCCGCGAGCGCCTTGGGGGCGCCGCGGGCGTCTAGGACTGTGACGACCAGCGGCTTCAGGCCGGTGCGGCGCGCTTCCTGCAGGGCGGCGGTGACGATGGTCTGGGCTTGGTCGAGGGTGAGGCTCATGGAACGTCCTTTATGGGGTGGCGCTGCTATGGGGTGGCGCCGTTAGGGGGGC
>CAXTOB010000133.1:0-13673 GCA_964245505.1 uncultured Acetobacteraceae bacterium
GCCAGGACCCTCACCGGACCGGGCCGACGCGGGTGGAGACGCCCACGTTGGGCTGGCCGCCCAGGGCGCGCGCGCCGCCGCCGTTGCTGGAGGTGATCCCGCTTTCGAGCTGCGGCGACACGATGGTGTCGGGGCGCACGTCCGCGCAGGCGGCGACCAGCGTGGCGAGCAGAAGGAAGGCTATGAGCGTTGCTGCGGTGCGTGTCATCGTAAGCTCCTTTGGATAAGGCACGGCACGGCGCGGCGCCGTGCCAGCGGCGGCGCATGGTTGACGGAGAGGGGGCAGCAGGCGGTCAGGCGCCGCCGACGCCCTGGCCCACCATGCTCTTGGGGTCCACGACCTTGTCGTATGTCGCCTCGTCCACGTCGCCGGACGCGAGCGCCGCCTGCTTGAGCGTGCTGCCGTCCTTCATGGCAGCGTGGGCGATGTGGGCCGCCTTCTCGTAGCCGATCACCGGGCTGAGCGCGGTCACGAGCATCACGCTCTCCTCGACGTAGTGGGCGATGCGCTTCTCGTTCAGCTTGGTGCCCTCGACGGAGTAAAGGCGGAACTTCTCGCAGCCATCACCCAGGATGCGGGCGGAGTGCAGGACGTTGTTGATGATGATTGGGCGCATCGCGTTCAGCTCGAAGTTGCCCTGGCTGCCCGCGAAGGCGACCGCCATGTCGTCGCCGATCACCTGGATGGCGATCATCACGATGGCCTCGCACTGCGTCGGGTTCACCTTGCCCGGCATGATGGACGACCCCGGCTCGTTGTCCGGCAGCAGCAGTTCGCCCAGGCCGCAGCGCGGGCCGGAGGCCAGCCAGCGCATGTCGTTGGCGATCTTCATCAGCGCGACGGCCAGGCCGCGCAGCGCGGCGCCCGCACGAACCATCGCGTCCAGCGAGCCTTGGGCCATGAACTTGTTGGGTGCGGTCACATACGGCTTGCCGGTCAGCTTGGCGATCTCCGCCGCCACCTTGGCGCTGAAGCCCGGCGGCGCGTTCAGCCCGGTGCCGACCGCTGTGCCTCCGACCGCCAGCTCCAGGAGGCCGCCGCGGCTGTGCGCGATCTCGGCGATGCACGCGCGCAACTGCGCCGCGTAGCCCGACCACTCCTGGCCGACGGTCAGCGGCACCGCGTCCTCCAGGTGGGTGCGGCCGATCTTGACCACCCCCTTCCAGTCCTCGGCCTTGACCTCGATCTCCTTGGCCAGCGCCTCCACCTGCGGCAGCAGCCGGTCGTCAATCTCGGTGAGGGCGGCGATGTGCATGGCGGTCGGGAAGGTGTCGTTGCTGCTCTGCCCCATGTTCACGTCGTCGTTGGGAGCGACCGGCTGCTGGCTGCCCAGCGTGCCGCCGAACAACTGGATGGCGCGGTTGGACAGCACCTCGTTGATGTTCATGTTGGACTGGGTGCCGGAGCCGGTCTGCCACACGTACAAGGGGTAGTGCTCGTCCAGCTTGCCCGCGATGGTCTCGTCAGCGGCGCACACGATGGCGTCGGCCTTCCACTTCGGCAGCCGGCCCTCGGCCTCGTTGACCAGGGCGCAGGCCTTCTTGACGGTGCCGTAGGCGTGGTAGACTTCCTTCGGCATCTTGTCGTTGCCGATGGAGAAGTGGATGAGGCTGCGCTGTGTCTGCGCGCCCCAGTACTTGTCGGCGGGCACCTGCACGTCGCCCATGCTGTCGAACTCGCGGCGCTCGCCGTGGGCGTTGATGCCGATGGGGATGTCCTGCATCGCCGGGTGCTGCTGGTTCTGGGAATGTGTGTCGGGCATGGATGCTCTCCTGGGTTAAGCGGTTGGGCCGGAGCAGGGTTGACTCATCTGCGGATGCATGGGCGGTGCGGAGCAGGCAACGCCCGCCGCGGCCAACGCCTGCCGTGCGCTACCCATCACGCTGGCTCCTTGCAGGCGATGGCGCGGACGCAGTTGGGCGCCGCGCGTCCAGGACGAGCGACGGGAGGGCGAGCGCCTGCAAGGCAACCGGAAAGAAGATTGCAGCCTTGCCAAATTCTTCGGTCAGAAACGCCCCCATGAAGGCCCCGGCTGCAAAGCCCGCGCAGATCGTGCCGAACACCTTGGCCTTGCGCCGGGCCGCCTGGTCACGGCCCGGGAACACGCCGGCATAGAACGCCTCGACCGCGGTGCGCGCGTTGCCCGTGGTGACAACCGATGCATAGGACCACTCCCCGATGCGCTCGAAACTGGAGTTCTGCATTGCGGCGACGAACGCGATGCCGACGACGATGGGCATGTCCGGAACCTGGGCCGGCAGGGTGCCGACGATGACGAGAGCCGCCATCTCGATGAGGAGGCTGAGGAAGGGTGCGCGCAACAGGCCCCTGGCGGGACCATGCCGGCGCAGCCACTGCGCGAACAGGACGCCGGCGAAGAAGGCCAGGATCGGCGGGATATGGGGCAGCGCCTGTTCCCAGGCGCCCCCGGCCACGAACACGCCGAACAGGATGATGTTGCCGGAGATCGCATTGGTGAAGACATGCCCGTGCGCGATCCAGGCATAGGAGTCCAGGAACCCGCTGCCGGTGATCAGCAGCGTCGCGACCGGGAGCGTAGTCGTCACCGGGGGCAGCATGAGTGGGAACGTTGAGGGATGCGCTGCATGGGCGTGCGGGCCGGGTCAGCCGACGGCCAGGAAGGGCTGCATCGCGCCCAGCAGGGCGTCCGGCGCCTCTTCCGGGATCAGGTGGCCGCAGGGCAGGGCCTGCCCCTGGACGTTGGCGGCCTCGGCCTGCCAAAGCTGGACGACGTCGAACATCTTGCCGACTGTGCCCTTGGCGCCCCACAGGGCCAGCAGCGGCTGCTGGACCTTGCGCCCGTTGTCGGACTTCAGGATAGCCGGGTCTATCGTGACCTCTGCCCGGTAGTCCTCGCACACCGCATGGACGCAGGCGGCCTCGCGGTAGCAGCGGAGATACTCGGCGAACGCCTCGGCCGTGACGGCGCCCGGCGTGTCGCACTGTGCGTCCAGGTGGGCCTTCAGGTAGGCCTCCGGCTCGGCGTTGATCATCGTTTCCGGCAACGGCGCGGCCTGGACGTGGAAGAACCACCAGAAGTACTTGGTCGCGAACTCCTCGTTGGTGCGGGCGTACATCTGGTCGGCCGGCGCGATGTCGAGCACGACGCCGCGCGACACCGCCTGCGGGTGGTCCGCCATCATGCGGTGCAGCACCCGGCCGCCGCGGTCGTGGCCGACAGCCTGGAACGTGCTGAAACCCAGCGACCGCATGACCTCGACCTGGTCGTTGCCCATGGCGCGCTTGGAGTAGTTGACGTGGTCCGGCCCGCCTTCGGGCTTGCTGCTGTCGCCGTAGCCGCGCAGGTCCGTCAGCACGACGGTGAACTGCTCCGCGAGCCGAGCGGCGACCTTGTGCCAGGCGGTGTGCGTCTCGGGGTGGCCGTGGATCAGCAGCAGCGGCGGCCCCTTGCCGCCGACCAGCGTGTTGATGGTGGCGCCGGGCACCTGGGCGCCGTTAACGGTTAGCCCCGGCGTGGTCACGAAGCTCTGGCGGAAGCCGGGGAACAGCGCGGCGTTGGCCAGGGCGCCGGGTCCACCGGCATAGCCCGCCTGGATGGCGTCGGACCCGGCACGGGCCGGCCTTGCCGCCGCGGCGCCAAGGGCGAGGCCCGCGCCGAGGAGAAGGCGCCTGTTGAAGGGTTCGGGCGCGGCCTTGCGTCCCGTTTCCGGCGGCAGTCGGCCCGCCATGGCGCCGGCTTCCGGCAGCCCCTCTGTCGTCTTGCTCGTCATGGGATTGGCCTCGTTCCGTCGGATGCTGAGAATGGGATCAGGGGCGCAATGCGGCCCGGGCTGAGCCGTGCTGGCCGCCCAGCTCCGGTGATTTGTCCCAACAGAATAATTTCTGCTGCCAGCGGCCATTCACTTTGATCCTTTTCAGTGTGCTGCCGCCTGCACCGGCGGTTTAGCGCCGCAACGGTCAGCGCGGGCGGCCGCTGGCATGGCGACCGCCGCGGCCATCCGCGGCGCGGGGTCCTTCTGCTTGTGGAGCGGCATCTCGGACTCGGTCGCGAACACTTCCAGCGTCGGGAACGCCACGGCGCTGAGCAGGTGCCCGACGCAACCGTGCATGCGCAGCGCCGGCTTGCCGTCAACAAGTCCGGGATCCCCGATCAGGGAGATGCACTCGACCTGCTCGGCGGCGACGATGTTTCGGTATGCGCGCTTGTCCTTGTCGAACCAGCCGAACAGGGCGGACGAGTAGGCGCCGATTGCGGTCAGGTGCGCCCCGGCGATGCGCTCCTTCGCCATCCAGTCCGACAGCCCCGATATCACCTCGTCGCCGCTGGAGAGGATAATTGCCCATGACCGCGGGTCGCCGGTTTTTCCCGAGATGACCTGGGTTTGCATCCCGGGCGCCTTGCCCGGTTCCGAAACGTGGGTCGGGGCCGTGTAGTTCGCGGGCAGCGGCTCGGCGCCAGCCGCGAAACCGTCAGCCACTGCGCAGGCGCAGACAGCGAAGCCGAAATATCCGCGACGAGAGATCATGAAACCTTCTTGGTCAGTTAAGAAACCTGAACGAGGTGGACAGGCTCAGGAACAGGCGGAACGCGGGCGTGTTCCGGTCGAGGCCGACGCCTCCGCCGGCGCTGAGCGACAGCCGGGGGCTGACGATGTGGGTCACGCCCAGATCAACGAAGGTCTGGCTGACGTGCCGGGCAGAGGTCTGCGAGTAGAACACGTCGCCGACCACCGCGGTCGTGTCCGACAGCAGGGCGGACAGCCCGATGCCGTAGCCGAACGTGTTGGGCCGTGCCCGCTGGCTCTCGTCGTTGACCTTGTTCCACTCGAAGTTGAGGTGCAGGCGCGGCGACCGCTCGGTGCGGCCGAGGTTTTCGGTCGCCTGGCCGCTGAGGCCCCAGGTGCCGCCGCTCAGCCCGGTGCCGGGCCGCGGCGAGTAGGTGCCCTCAAACGAGAAGCCGGGGATGTAGTCGTGGCTCTGGTTGAAGACGTATTGGAATGACGGCGTGACCGTGTAACCCGCGTGCCCGGCGTCGCCGAGGTTGCCGGCGATGCCCAGGTTGATCCCCAGGCCTGGCGCCACGCCGAGCTTGACGATCTCCAACAGCGGGGCCGACAGGCCGTTGCCGTGGCGGCCCACGTAGGTGTTGGTGCTGATCGTCTGGAAGATCGCCTCCTTGAACGGCGTCACCAGCGCGTCCTGGATGCGGACGGGCACGCCGACCGACAGGGCCTGCGGGTCGCCGTTGGGGTTCTGGCCGGATACTGACCGGCCGCTGCCAGGCTCCCCACTGACGGGCCCAACGCTGCCAGGCGCGGCGCTGCCGGGCTCCTGGGCTTGGGCCTTTTCCAAGGCGACGGCCAGGCCCGCGCTTGCAAGGGCCAGGACAAGCTGCCTTGACGGGCGCAGCGCGGCCATTATGGCAGCTTCTCAGCGATAGCGATGCCCACGGTGATCGTGACGATCGAGAATAAGGTGCTCGCCATAACGGTCAGCGGCGCCTGGCTCTCGTAAGCCTTGCTGGTGTGCGCCAGCGCGGGCACGAGTGTCGCCGTCGGCAGCACCCCGACCAGGAACACCTCCTTGCCGAGCGACCCGTGCAAGCCGAGCACGAACGCGACGCCGAGCAGCAGGGCGGGCTGGAGCAGGTTCTTGATGGCGACGTTGATCGCCACTTCGCGGTCGAGCCGCAGTTGCAGCCCGGCGAGCATCAGGCCAAGCGTGAACAAGGCGACGCCGCCCGCGGCGGAGCCGATCTCGTTCGCGGTCGCAACCGCGAGGTCCGGAAGGTGAAGCCCGGACAGGGCGAAGGCGACGCCGATCAGCGGAAGCCAGACCAGCGGCTGCTCGACGGCGCCCAGCACGCTTCTGCCGAGCAGGGCGGCCTTGCTGGCTTGGGCTTGGCCGCCGTCCTGGCCGCCTATGAGGACCAGCGTCAACGGGATCACCACCACTGTCAGGACCAGGTTGCCCACCAGGACCGCCAGTATCCCAGACGGCCCGACGACGGCGCCCAGCACCGGCGGCCCGCAGTAAGCCAGGTTGGGGAAGGTGCTGGCCAAGCCCTGAACCGCAGCGGTGCGCTGGTCGTGCTTGAACAACGCGCGCCCGCACGCGAAAGCGACCGCGAAGCTGCCGACGAACCCTAACATAAAGAACACCAAGTAACCCCAATAAATCAAGTCGGAGGGCTTGGCCTTCGCCGCCGCGATGAACAGGGACAACGGAAGTGCGAAGTCCACCACGAACTTGGAAAAAATGCCGGCGGCCTTGCTGTCAATGATCCCAAACCGCACCGACGCATAGCCAAGGGCGACCACGAACAGAATCGGCAACAGCGCGGATGCGATGGTGAGCAGCATCAACCTTCCCCATTCAGGAGTTTCATGGCCTGGTCACGCGACTTGGGATGTGGCATCAAGGTTCTTCCAAGTTTAATTCGGGAAGGCGCACCCTGTTCGATAATCCTTGGTGCGCCGCTTTTCTGCCCTGCAAGTATAGACTTTCAGATTGGTCCGGCTTTCTTCTGCTAATTCTCCCTGGACTGGCGGAACGCTTCGTGCCGGATTTCATGCGATTGCTGCATGATTTCCCGCACGCTGCCACGAACGCTCAGTACTGCGGCTTGTAAAGCTGCCCCTCGACGAAGGCGCGCAGGTCCTTGGGCCGCTCGACCGTTGCCAGGCCCTGGTCGAACATGAACTCCACGATGCGGACGGCGGTCGTGACCTCCACCTCCAGCACGTTGGCCTGTCCCGGGAACAGCATCCCCTTGTCGCGCAGGTCGCTGCCCACTTGGTCGGCGCTGGCCTGGGCCGCAACGATGAAGCACTCGTCGGTCAGGCGCTTGGGCCTGGCGCAGTAGGTCGCCAGGCCGATGGCCGGGAAGATGTAGAAGTTGTTCGCCTGGCCCGGGTGGAACTGCTTGCCCTTGTAAGTCACATCCGGGAACTGGATGCCGGCGGCGAACAGCGCCTTGCCGTCCGACCAGGTGTAGGCCTGCTCGGCCGTGCACTCGCACTTGTCGGTGGGGTTGCTCAGCGCGAAGATGATGGGCTGCGCGTTCAGCTTGCTCATTGCCTCCACCACCTGCTGGGTGAAGGCGCCGTGGGTCGTGCTGACGCCGATCAGGATGGTGGGCTTCAGAGCCTCAATGGTCCCAACGAAGTCCTTGGACGGCTCCGCCTTGTGGGCGAAGGGCTTCTGCCAAGGGTTGAGGTCCGTGCGCGACGGCTCGACCAGTCCATTGATGTCGAACATGCTGATCCGGCCCTGGGCGTCCTCCTCGCTCAGGCCGTCGTTGTGCATCGCCTTGGCGATCATGTCGCCAATGCCCAGCGCGGCCGAGCCTGCGCCGAGGAACAGCACGCGCTGGTCCACTAGCTTCTCGCCCTTGATCTGCAGCGCCGTGGTCAGCCCGGCGATGGTCACGCTGGCCGTGCCCTGGATGTCGTCGTTGTAGCAGAGCACCTTGTCTTTGTACTGATCCAGCAGGCGCAGAGCGTCGGTGCCCTTCCAGTCCTCGAAGTGCAGGCAGCAGCCGGGGAACACTTCCTGCACGGCCTGCACGAACTCCGCCACGAAGCTGTCCAGCTCCGCAGACGGCGGCGGCGCCTGACGCAGGCCGAGGTACAGCGCGTCGGCCCGGTCGGGCGCGTTCGTGGTGCCGATGTCCATCAGGATCGGCAGCATCCCCCCGGGCGGCACGGCGGCGCAGGCGGTGTAGAGCTGCAGCTTGCCGACCGGCAGCGGCGCCCCGTTCACGCCGATGTCGCCCAGCCCCAGGATGCGCCCGCCGGAGCTGACGCAGATGAAGCGCACATCGCGCACGGGCCAGTTCCGCAGCACCTCGGCCACGCGTCCGCGCATCTCCAGGCTGATGTACATGCCCCGCGACCGGCGGTAGATGTGGCCGTACTGCAGGCAAGCGTCGGCCACGGTGGGGTCATACACGATGGGCAGGAAGCGCTTAGGGTCGCTCATGACGACCCGGAAGAACAAGGTCTCGTTCCGGTCCTGCAAGGCGCTCAGGTAGTCGTACTGCGCCAGGTCCGACGGCTGCTTGTCCAACTGGCCCATCGCGCGCTCGAACTGCCGGTCCAGGGTCTCGACCGCGTGCGGCAGCAGGCCCTCCAGGCCGTGCGCCTGCCGCTCATCCTGGGTGAAGGCCGTGCCCTTGCTGCGGACGGGATCGTTGAGCAGGGCCGCGCCGTGAGGCCCTGTTGACGCTGAGATGGAGGTGTCCATGATCGAGCTTTCCTGTTGCGGTTCAGCCGTGGCGCCATCCGCCGCGGCAGGTGGGGTCAACTCCCGGCGGGCATTGCGCCGCGGGGATGGAGCAGCACGGACAGCGACCGCACGCCCTGCGCGCCGTGGATCAGCACGCCCTCGATGTCGGCGGTGGCGGAAGGGCCGGTGTGGAAGGTGGTGTAGTGGTAGTGCTTGAACTCCGGCCGGCAGTAGGCGTGGTGGATGTTGAGCACGATGTCCGCCGGGTCGAGCAGGACGATCAGGTGCTGCGGCAGATAGCCCAGCGCGTTGGTGCCTAGCTCCGTCTCCGTGAAGCAGACGGAGCCGGTCTCGGCGACCGCGAAAGCGCAGCGCACGACGCCGAAGTCCACGTCTGCAAGGCTGTGCGGATCAGTGGGATCACCGATGGGGCGGGTGCCGGGCACCTCCGGCGCCATCGAGACCACGACCTTGGCATCACCGATCTTGGCGTGGACGGGGGCGAGCGGGTCGCCTGTGGCCGGGCGGTCCAGCCACTCGCCGCCCATCGCTTCCAGGTTGTCCTTGAACCACTCTTCCAGGCCGGGGTGGGCGATGTCGTCGAACATCGGCACGACCGGCAGCTCGCGCGGCGGCCTCGGCAGGTTCGCGCGGATGCTGGCCATGATGTCGTCTCGCCCGCTGGCCCCGCCGGCGCTCATCCGGCCTTCTCCACCTTCTCGCCGTGCTTGCCGCGGGTCTTGCGATACCAATCGTGGAACGTCTCCACGGGCGGGTGCGGCATCTCGCGCTTGTAGCCCCAAGTGTTGACCGGGTTATACACGGCGAAGCGCGGCAGGTGCTTCAGCGCGGAGTCCGCCGCCTTGATGGAGATGCGATATGTCGCCGGGTGCGCCAGCACGTTGCCGGCCGCGGCCATCATGGCCTTTTTGACGAAGGGCAACTCGTGCTCCTCGCTCATCACCTTGCGCCAGCCGGCGATCTGCTCGTGGATGTTGATCTTGACCGGGCAGACGTTGGTGCAGCTTCCGTTCAGCGTGGAAGAGAAGGGAAGGGTGCTGTACTTGGTCTTGTTGAAGGTTGGGTCAATGATGAGGCCGATCGGCCCGGAGTAGGTGGCGCCGTAGCTGAGGCCGCCGCTGCGTCGGTAAACCGGGCAGGTGTTCATGCAGGCGCCGCAGCGGATGCACTTGAGCGAAGTCCAGAACTCCTTCATCCCGAGCCGGGCCGACCGTCCGTTGTCCGTCAGCACGATGTGCATCTCGGCCCCCGTCCGCGGCCCGCGGAAGTGCGAGGTGTACTGCGTCATCGGCGAGCCGAGGGCACTGCGCGACAGCAGGCGGATGAACACCGCCAAGTGCTCCAGCCGGGGGATGACCTTCTCGATGCCGATGCTGGCGATGTGCAGCTTGGGCAGGTTGGACGCCAGGTCGGCGTTGCCCTCGTTGGTGCAAACAGTGAAGCCGCCGGTTTCCGCTACCGCGAAATTGGCGCCGGTCAGCCCTGCGTCGGCGGACAGGAACAGCGGCCGCGTGTGCTCGCGCTGCTGCCCGGCGAGGTAGTGGACATCGGTGTTGCCAGGGTCCGAGCCGAGCTTGTCGGCGAAGATGCGCGACACGTCGGTCCGCAGCTTGTGTACGGCGGGCACGACGATGTGGCTGGGCGCCTCGTCGCCCAACTGCTGGATGCGCTCGCCGAGGTCGCACTCCGTGACCTCGATCCCGTTCGCCGCCATGAAGGGACGGAAGCCCGTCTCCTCCGTCAGCATGGACTTGCTCTTGACCAGCGACTTGGCGCCGTGGTCGCGCAGGATGCCCAGCACGATCCGGTTGTGCTCGGCGCCGTCGCGTGCCCAGTGGACATGGATGCCATTCGCGCGGGCGTTGGATTCGAACTCGTTGAGGTACTCGCCCAGGTGGGTGAGCGTGTGCTCCTTGATCCCGCTGGCCAGGTCCCGCAGCTGCTCCCACTCGGGGATGCCATGCATCAGCTTGTCGCGCTTCTGCCGCAAGTCCCAGAGCCGCTCGTCGTGGCCTTTTTCGTGCTCGGGGGCGGCGATGAAGCGCCCGGCTGCCTCATC
This sequence comes from uncultured Acetobacteraceae bacterium, assembly GCA_964245505.1. Lineage (GTDB taxonomy): Bacteria > Pseudomonadota > Alphaproteobacteria > Acetobacterales > Acetobacteraceae > DASWOJ01. Next base: position 10,293 of record CAXTOB010000133.1, read on the forward strand.
CTGGTCTATGGGGCGGTTGCCGTGGACCTTGGCGCCGGCCGGCTCCGGCTCGCCCTCGTGCACCTTGAGCGGGCGCGACGAGCCTTCGGCGTGGTCCAGGCGCCGGCTGCCGCGATAAGGCGCGGGGTCGCCGGGCTTGTGGGTCAGCGCGTTCATGCCGCCGCTCCGTTCAGGATCTGCGCGATGTGGATATACTTGAGCGGCACGCCCAGGCGCTCGGAGCAGCCCTGCTGGTGCATCATGCAGGAGCTGTCGGCGGACACGACGTACTCGGCGCCGGCCTGGGCATGGTCGGCCACCTTGTCGTAGCCCATCTTGGCCGACACGTTCGGCTCGAACACGCAGAACGTGCCGCCGAAGCCGCAGCACTCGTCGGGCCGCTTCATCTGCACGACCTCGACGCCGCGCACCTTGTGCAGCAAGTCGAGCGGCTTGGAGAAGAACGGCTGGTTCAGCTCGGACGGCGACCCGTGCCCCAGGCCGCGCAGCGTGTCGCAGTTGTTGTGGTAGCTGACCTTGTGCGGGAACTCGGCCCAGGGGAACGCGTCCACCTTGAGGATGTCGTGCAGGAACTCCACCAGCTCGAAGGTGTGGGACCGTACAAGCTTCACCTCGTCCGTCTGCTCGATGGCGTCCAGGTTGAAGCGCACCTGGTGGGCGCAGCTTCCGGAGGGGCACACCACGTAGTCGAACCCGGTGAAGTTCTTCACGAACAGCGCCTCGGTCGCCGCAGCCTCCGCGTGGCAGCCGGTGTTGGTCATCGGCTGGCCGCAGCAGGTCTGGTCGAAGGGATACCCCACGTCCAGCCCGAACCGCTCCAGCAGGTGCAGGGTGGCGATGCCGACCTCCGGGTGGAACGCGTCAACGTAGCAAGGCACGAACAGGCCGATCCGCATGGCAGACTCCTTTATTGCATCCAATTGGGCCACTTGGTTGCGCCCGCGCCGGAAGGCGAATGCCGGCTTCCGCTCAACCAAGCCATGACCACTCATATCCGCTCGGCGGCATTGCCGAGGCCGTCCGCGCGCGCTGCGCTCGGGCGCCTCTCAGCGCCGCGGCCGGTTTCACGCAGAAAGAAACTCAACGCGATTGCGAGGGCAACTGCAGCCGCCCAGAACACGCCGCCGTGCCGGAAGTGTTCTGCATGGTCTGCTGTCGAAGACAGGCTTTTGCCAATCATCTGGGCATAGACCGGGCCTATCAGCGCCGTCACCCCGAACGTTATAAAGTTGATCACTCCCGTCGCGCTGCCCTTGACCCGGTCGGGATTGGCTTCCTTGATGATGGTATAGGGTATCATCGCGGCACCCGACCCAACTCCCATGAGAAACATGCCGGCATAGATCGAGATCAGGTCTGGAAAGAACGAGATCTGCATGATCGTGGCAAGCATCAATGCCGCGCCAAAGATCAGAACCGGCTTGCGGCGTCCGAACCGGTCGGCCAGCCATCCGAGCAGCGGGCAGCCAAAAACCCAGCCAAGCGGCGCCGTGGACGCTACGAAGACCGCCTGCTGGTATCCGAGGTGCTTGTCCTGCTGAAATAACGCCACCCCCCAGATCATGTCGCCGACGGTCGTAGGGGCGAACAGCAACCCCGCCACGATCCCGCAAAGGTAGGATTGGGGATTTTTGAATACGACCGCAAAGGGTTCGTACCACTGGGAAGTGCCACCGCTTCGGCGCGTCTCTGCCGGCGTCACCAGGAACAAGACCACCCCGATGGCGAAGCAGCACAGTCCAACGGCGACCCAGAATATCCGCCAGTCGAAGTGCCTCTGGATCAATGGGCCGACCGCGAACTGGCCTGCCGAGCCGCCCAGCATCCCGAAGCATTGCGTGAAGCCGATGGCCGTGGCCAAGGCTCCTGCCGCGAAGCCGTGCGCCGCCAGATAGACCGCGCCAGTGAACGCAAACGCCGATCCTGCGCCCTGCAAAAGGCGCCCGCCCTCACCGGAGATCGTTGTTGGAAGAACGAACAGGAGACATCCGATGCCGAGCACGGCGATCCCCACGGGAACCGAGGTCTTCGCGCCGAAACGGTCGAGCACCACCCCAGCAAGCAAGCTGGTCACCGAGTACGTATAGTAGTAGGAGCCGATGATCCCGCTGAGACCCACTGCATCGGTTCGGAACGCTGTGGACAGCTCCGGGATCATCACCGCCGGCGAAGAACGGACAGCGTACTCCAGGAAATAGAAGACGAGCGCCAGACCCCAAGCGATCTTGTATGACCTGCTCAAGACAGCACTGCTTCGTTGACCTGGGACCGCAGTGACCATCTCCAATTCCCTTAGTTGCAGCCACAGTCCCGGTGGGGACCCAGCATCTGGCGCTGGGCCGGCAGCGGGCTGACGGCATCCTTGTGGGAAACAGCGGCACAGCAGGGCATGAACAGGCCGATCCGCATGGCATATGTCCTATCGGTTGGCTCAGCGCAGCAGGTTGGTCTTGGCGATGTCGAGCAGTTCGGTGCCACGCCCGCTCATCACGGTTTTGAGGGTGTAGAGGCTGAAGCCCACGACCTGCTTGGCGTCCACGTGCGGCGGCATGGACAGCTCCTGCGTGGCCGTGACCACGTCCAGCACCGCCGGGCCGGGGTGGGCCAGGACCTCGGCGACGGCGGCGTCCAGGTCCGCCGGGTCCTCGACGCGCACGCCGTGGATGCCGGCGGCGCGGGCCATGGCGGCGAAATCGGGGTTGTCCAGGTTCACGCCCCAGTCAAGCTGCCCGGACGCCTGCATCTCCATTTGCACGAAGCCCAGCGTCGAGTTGTTGAACACCACCACCTTCACCGGAAGCCGGCACTGGCGCAGCGTCAGCAGGTCGCCCATCAGCATGGCGAAGCCGCCGTCGCCAGACAGCGAGATCACCTGCCGGCCGGGGAAGCTCGCCTGCGCGCCGATGGCGTGCGGCATGGCATTGGCCATGGAGCCGTGCACAAACGACCCGATCAACCGCCGCTTGCCGTTCATCCGCAGGTAGCGCGCGGCCCAGATGGTCGGCGTGCCAACATCGCAGGTGAACACCGCGTCGTCCGGCGCGTGGTCGTTCAGCACCTTGGCCAGGTACTGCGGGTGGATCGGCTTGTGGCCTGGCTTGCCCACCGCAAGCTCGTCCAAGCCCTCGCGCGCCGTCTTGTAGTGGGCCAGGCTATCGTCCAGGTGAGCGCGGTCGGTACGGGCCTTAAGACGGGGCAGCAACGCCTCGATGGTGTCGCCCACGTCGCCGACCACGCCCAGCTCGATCTTGGCCCGACGGCCCAACTGCTCCGGCCGGACGTCCACCTGGGCGATGCGGGCGTCCTTGGGGTAGAACTGCCGGTATGGGAAGTCGGTGCCCAGCATCAGCAGGGCGTCGCAGCCCATCATGGCCCGGTAGC
>CAXTOB010000134.1:0-1166 GCA_964245505.1 uncultured Acetobacteraceae bacterium
GCGCGGCTCGCAATGACGATGCCCTTGTCAGCGGTCAGAACTTTCGGCGGTTGGTATTACAACCTAAAGAGCCCATCCCGGTAAGATTCTTGCCTGCAGGCTAGGTGCGACCGGGTCACACCATCGCCCGCCGCGCCGGCCTGCCGCGGACGGGCGGCATGGCAATCAGGCTCCATACGCTGGGCATCTCGCCCACCGGCACGTGCACCAGCGCCGGTGCATTCAGGGCGAATGCCTCCCGCAACCGCGCCTCCAGCTCCGCCGCGGTATGCGCGCGGAAGGCGGCGACGCCGAACGACTCCGCAAAGCGCACGAAGTCCGGGTTGTGCAGCTCCGACGCGATCTGCCGGTCGCCATAGATATCCCGTTGGATGCGGCGGACGTTGCCGAAGGCGCCGTCGTCGAACACCACCACCACGACGGCGAGGTTGTGCAGCGCCGCCGTCGCCAACTCCATCGCCTGGTAGGCGAAGCCGCCGTCGCCCGCGATGCTCAGCACGGCGCGATGCGGACACGCGGCCTTGGCCCCCAGCGCAGTGCCATAGCCGTAGCCTAGGTTGTCCTGATAGCCGCCCGAGATAAACGACCGCGGCCCCGGCACGGGAAAGGCGATGCGGGCGGCAAAACCCACCTGCGTCACCTCGTCCACCAGGATGCCGTCCGGCGGCAGCGCGGCCCGCATGGCGCGGAGGAACCCCATCTGCGGCTCCAACGGCGTCAGGCGGTCTGCCAGCCAGGCGCGATGACCGGCCAGCTCGTCGTCACGCGACGGGCGGACCGGGCTGTGCGCTGGCAGGCGGTCCAGCAGGGCGCGCAGCCCGGCGGCCGCGTCCGCCACGACCGCGCAGGCCGGCGGCTGGAACCGGCCTGGCTCCTCCGGGTCCACGTCCAGCCGTACGATCTGCAGATTATCGTCGGTGCCCCAGGCCGATTGCGGCACGTAAAGCCGCGTTCCGACCGCCAGCACGGCGTCGGCGTCGGCCCACAGCCGATGCCCGATCGGCAAGCTGACGGCCAGGCGGTGATCCGTCGGCAGGATGCCGCGGCCCCGGCGGTAGGAGACGACCGGCGCCTCCAGCAGCTCCGCCACCTGGCGCAGCTCCGCCGCTGCATCCTCGGCGCCGCCGCCCACGATGATCAGCGGGCGCTGGGCCGTGCCCAGGATG
>CAXTOB010000134.1:1176-13630 GCA_964245505.1 uncultured Acetobacteraceae bacterium
TCATCGTGGGCGGCGCGCTCGATGGCGTCGGGGTCCACCGGGGGCGTCACCGGCGGGATCGGGGCGGCCAGCGGCGCCGGGCCGGACTGCGCCCAAACGTCCATCGCGCATTCGAGCGCCACCGGGCGGCGGCGCCCGGACAGGGCGGCATGTATCGCCTGCGCCACCTGCGGCGACGCATCATACGGCCCGGCGATCCGGGCGGCATACTTGGTGACATGCCGCAATATCCCGAGCTGGTCCGGCACCTCGTGCAAGTGGCCGTAGCCGCGCTCGATGGCATACGACGGGATCTGTCCGGCCAGCGCCAGCACCGGCGCCCCCATGCCCCAGGCAGTCAGCAGCGCCGCCCCGGTGTTCAGGATGCCCGGCCCCGGCACAGCGGCATAAGCCTGCGGCCGGCCGGTGGCGAGCGCCGCGCCCAGCGCCATGTAGGCGCCGGCCTGCTCATGCCGGGCATGGAGCATCCGGATCCTGTTGCGCGCGCTGTAGAGGGCGTCGAACAGCGGGTCGTTGTGGATGCCGGGCACGCCATAGACGGTATCTATTCCATGTGCGGCGAGGCTTTCGACAGCCGCCGCTGCTGTTGTTTTACAATTCATGACGCACCTAGTCGTTGACGAAATCGTGAGGTTAGAAGTAACAGTAAAGCAGAAGCTAATATTTGCGGCGGCGGGCGTCACTTAAGCAAGCTTGCGCGACATGTCACACAAATGGCCCGCGGTCGTCACAGGCCGCGCAAACCTTAGGAGGTTTGCTCACGCCCAAGGAAGGACCGATCATGATGCCATTCATCACCCGCCGCGGCCTCGCACTCGGCGCCACTGCCCTTGCCGCCCTGCCCCGGACCGCCCGCGCCGCAGATGACACCATCAAGATCGGTGTCATGACCCCTGTCACCGGCGCGGCGGCCGACGCCGGCAAGATGCAGCAGAACGGCATCAAGATCGCCTTGGACGCCGTGAACCAGAAGGGCGTTCTGGGGCGAAAGCTGGAGATCGTCACCGAGGATGACCAGACCACCAATCCCGGCGCCGTGGCCGCCTTCGGCCGGCTGGCGTTGCGTCCGGACATCGCCGCCTTCATCGGCCCGATCCGCAGCGGGCAAGTGAACGCCCTCGCGCCCGACGTGCTGAAGGCCGCCAGGCCAATGATGTTCGGCGGCACCGACCCGACGCTGACGCAGCGGGGCAACCCCTGGCTGTTCCGCTGCCGGCCCAACGACAGCTACTCTGCGACGATCATCGCCGAGTTTGGCTTTGGCCAATTGCAGAAGCAGAAATGGGCCGTCGTGTTCTCAACCGACGCGTTCGGCGCCAACGGGTCGAAGGCGTTGAATGCGGCGCTGAGGGAAAGGAGCATCACTCCTGTGCTGATGCAGGGATATGCCAACCAGGCCCCCGACTACGCCGCGGTCGTTCAGGCCATACAGCAGTCCGGCGCTGAGATCCTCAGCAGCTATTGCACCTTCGAGCAAGACCTCGGCGTCTTCGCGAAGCAGCTTCGCCAGAAGGGTGTCGGCATTCCCTGGGTTGGCTCGGCCTCAATCGCCACCTTGACGGCGCGGGATCTTGCCGGTGAGGCGCTGTTCGGCAGCTACGGCGTTGTGGACTACGCCGCGGACGGGACGCCGGCTTCCGCCGTATATGCCGAAAAATACCAGTCCCTTCACAATGCGGTGCCAGACATCCAGTCCTCCTATGCCCATGACGCCGTGCTGCTGCTGGCCCGCGCCATGAACAACGCGGGCGGCACGGAGCCGGAGAAGGTGCGGGCGGCGCTGACGGCGATCAAGGGATTCGCCGGGGCGGAGGGGGAATACAACTTCGACGACAATGGCGACGGCCTGCGCGGCTACAACATCGTCAAGAACGAGAAGGGCAAGATCCTGTTCGACCGGCGGATCGAGGTTGAGCCAAGCTGAGCGATCTTGGTTTAGGCAAGCGCACGAATGCGGCGTTCGACGTTCCTGATTGAGCTGTTTGACGGCGGCGTAATGGCGCGGGTGTCGCCGGCGGTGCTTGAGGCTGCGCTTGGCGCGCTCGATGTCATGCAGCTCCGGCGCATGCCGAAGCAGTTGTTCCAGCGTGGTCCAGAACCGGATAGCGAGGAACGGCCTGGCGCTGACGCATGGCGTTTCTGGGATCACGGGCGAGGACCACAACGGCTTCGGCAAGCGCGCCCGGGTAATGGTCACGATCCCCGGCGGCGCCTGGAAGGCGTTGCCCCAGCGCAACGGACGCCGGCATGCCGTGGACCGTCGCAGGACGTCCCGGTTTCGTAGGCTTGTTTCGGATCCGGTATTGCGCCTGCGTCACGAGGACAACCTCATGCCGCAGGCCGGTCTAAGAGCATCAACGATAAGGAGCAGTTCATGTCCCGGCGCCTTGCAGTCCTGCTTGTCATCATAGCCGCGGCGGTTCCTGCCCTGTCGCGCCCTGCTGCAGCCCAAATCAAGGTCGGCGTCATCGTCAGCCTCACCGGCCCGTCCGCAAGCCAGGGCATTCCCCAGCGCAACAGCCTCGCGATGCTGCCAGAAGGCGCCGGCAATCAAGGGATCGAGTATATCATCCTTGACGACGGCACGGACACCGCCCGGGCCGTCGCCAACGCACGCAAGCTGATTGACGAGGATGGGGTGGACGCCATCATCGGCCCCAGCACGACGCCGGCGTCCCTGGCGGTGATCCCCATCGCAGCCGCCAAGCACGTGCCGATGATCGCGTTCGGCGCCTCCTCGCGGATCATCCTGCCGATGGACGATCAGCGCCGCTGGACGTTCAAGACGTCGCAGAACGACAGCTTGATGGCGGACGCCATCGCCCTGCACATGTTCCGCGCGGGCGTGCGGACGGTGGGCTTCATCGGCTTCAGCGATGCCTATGGCGACGGTTGGCTGGTGGAGGCGAAACGGGCGCTGGAGGCCATGACCATCAAGCTTGTTGCAACCGAACGGTATGCCCGCGCCGATACGGACGTCAGCGCCCAGGCGCGGCATCTGATTGCGGCACAGCCCGATGCGGTCCTGGTCGCCGGGTCCGGCAGCCCCTCGGTCACGCCGCAGAAGGCGCTGCGGAGCCTTGGATACACCGGCAAATATTACCAAACCCACGGCGCCGCGACGATGGACTTCATCAAGCTCGGCGGGAAGGACGTGGAAGGGACCGTCTTGCCAGCCGGACCCGTCCTGGTCGCGTCGCAACTGCCGGACACCGACCCGGTGAAAGACATCGCGCAGGACTACGTCCATCAGTACGAGGCTGCTTACGGTGCCGGAAGCGTCGCCCCGTTCGGCGCCTACGCCTATGATGCCGCAGCCATGTTGAAGATGGCGGTCCCCGTGGCGCTCCTGACCGCGCATCCCGGCACGCCCGAGTTCCGTGCTGGTCTGCGCAACGCGCTGGAGACGGCATACAGCTTGGTGCTGACGGACGGCGTCGCCGAGATGACGCCCGATGACCATAGCGGCTTCGACAAGCGCGCCCGGGTGATGGTCACGATCCAGGACGGCGCCTGGAAGCTGCTGCCGTGATGGACCGTATGCTGCCCTGACTTGCTTGACACCTTCCAGAGGCTGGCTTCCTTGACACCTTCCAGGCCGGGACGTACGAGGTGCGGAAGGAAAAATGCGTCCGCGTCGGCGGGCATCACCAGGGGGACACGGGTCATGCAGCGGCGATACGCAGTCGTGCTTGCCGCAGCCGCCGTGCTGGCCTCCGGCCTAGCCCGGCCAGCCGTTGCCCAGATCAAGGTCGGCGTCACCATCAGCACCACCGGCCCTGCGGCAAGCCTGGGCGTGCCGCAGCGCAACAGTCTCGCCCTGCTGCCGCACGAGATCGCCGGGCAGAGCGTCGAGTATATCGTCCTGGACGACGGCGGCGACAGCACCCGCGCGGTCGCAAACACACGCAAGCTGATTGACGAGGACAAGGTGGACGCCGTCGTCGGTTCCAGCACCACGCCTGCGTCGCTGGCGATGATCGACGTGGCGGCGGAGCATCAGGTGCCGATGATCACCCTGGCGGCGTCGGCCCGGCTGATCCAGCCGATGGACGCGCAGCGCCGGTGGGTGTTCAAGGCGCCGCAGAACGACAGCCTGATGGCCGACGCCATCGCCGGTCACATGGCCCATGCCGGCATCAAGACCGTGGGCTTCATCGGTTTCAACGACGCCTATGGCGACGGTTGGCTGACGGAGGCGACGCGGGCGCTGGACGCGCACGGCATCAAGCTGGTCGCGGTCGAGAGGTATGCCCGCGCCGACACCAGCGTGACCGGCCAGGTGCTGAAGCTGATGGCAGCCAAGCCGGACGCCGTGCTGATCGCCGGCGCAGGCACGCCGGCCGCGCTGCCGCAGAAGACGCTGCATGAGCGGGGCTACCGCGGCGCCTACTACCAGACCCACGGCGTCGCCAACATGGACTTCATCCGCGTTGGCGGGAAGGACGTGGAGGGCACGATCCTGCCGTCCGGCCCCGTCCTGGTCGCATCGCAACTGCCGGCCGGCAATCCGATCAAGGCGGTGGCCTCGGACTACGTGCGCCGCTACGAGGAGGCCAACGGACCCGGCACCGTCGCCACCTTCGGCGCCCATGCCTATGATGCCGCGTTGATGCTGGACGCCGCGATCCCCATTGCGCTCCGGTCGGGCCGGCCAGGTACGCCGGAGTTCCATGCCGCCCTGCGCGACGCGCTGGAAGGGCTGCACGGCCTGGTGCTGACGCACGGCATCTCCGATATGACGCCGCAGGACCACAACGGCTTCGACGAGCGTGCGCGCGTGATGGTGACGATCCAGGGTGGCGCCTGGAAGCTGCTGCCCTGATATCCAAGAGGTGCGGCGCCTTCTCCCTCCGGGTGTGGGTTGGGGTGCGGTACACGGCAAGGGCAGTCCTGTCCCGATCCGGTTCCAACGTTCATCAACGCAGTGCGGGCGGCCTCCCTCACCCCAACCCTCTCCCGGAGGGAGAGGGAGCAGCAGCAGGCAGGCGCTCCCCCTATGGACGCTGATATCGCCCTGATCCTGCTGCAGGACGGGGTGGTGAATGGCGCCATCTATGCGCTGCTCGCGCTGTCCCTGGTGCTGGTGTTCACGGTCACACGGGTCATCCTGATCCCGCAGGGCGAGTTCGTGGCCTATGGCGCGCTGACCTATGCCGCGCTGGACGACGGACGCGTCCCCGGCAGCATCTGGCTGCTCGCCGCACTGGGCGCCGCTGCCATGCTGGCCGGCTTGGGCGCGGCATGGCGCACGCTGACGCGGGGCGCCGTGCTGCGCTTGGCGGCGGAATGCCTGCTCGTGCCGGCGCTCGTGCTGCTGGCGGTGCGGCTCGTGCCATCCAAGCCCGGCGTGCTCATGGAGGCGCTGCTGACCCTGGCCATCGTGACGCCGATGGCGCCCTACCTGTATCGCCTGGCGTTCCAGCCGCTGGCCGAGGCGTCGGTGCTGGTGCTGCTGATCGCGTCTATCGGCGTCCACCTGGCGCTGCTGGGTTTGGGGCTGGTGCTGTTTGGGCCGGAGGGATACCGCGCCGCCGGGTTCTCGGAGGAGCGCTACGATCTCGGCCCATTGACGATCCCTGGGCAGGCGCTTTGGATCGTCGGCACCACGCTGGCGCTTATGCTGGCGCTCTATGTGTTCTTCGAGCGCACGCTGGCCGGCAAGGCGTTGCGGGCGACGGCGGTGAACCGGCTGGGCGCGCGGCTGGTGGGGATCGCCACGTCGCTGTCCGGACGGATCGCCTTCGTGCTGGCGGGCGGCATCGGCGCGCTGTCTGGCATCCTGGTCGCGCCGCTGACCACCGTGTATTACGACAGCGGCTTCCTGGTGGGCCTCAAGGGCTTCGTCGCCGCGATCATTGGCGGCCTGGCAAGCTACCCGTTGGCGGCGCTCGCGGCCGTGCTGGTGGGCTGCGTCGAAAGCCTGTCCTCGTTCTATGCCAGCGCATTCAAGGAAGTGATCGTGTTCACGATCATCATCCCCGTGCTGCTATGGCGCTCCCTCCGCGCGCCCGCAGAGGAGGAATGATGGACGCTTCCTGCTCCCTCTTCCTCCGGGAGAGACGCCCTGCATCACGGCTGATGCGCTACCATGGATGAAAATAGGCATTTTCATAGCAGGGCCGGGGTGAGGGAGGCTCAGCAGCGCCACCTTTGGCCGATCACCAGCAACGCTACCAATCCACCGGTTCAACCTCGGTTTCCGGAAGACTGCGGCCCTCCCAAACTTCCTTGCCGCCCCGATACCAGTGGACGCGCGTGTAGCCCAGCGCGACAAGGCGCAGCGCGAGGTTGCGCCCGCCCCAGCGCTCGGTGTTCCAACCCAAGGTGACGATGGGGCGCGCAACGTCGCCGCCGGTGAGCGTTTCCATGTTGCGGCGCAGGCGGTCCTGGAGGCCGTCATCGAGCGTGCCGACTGCGAATTCGGGTCCGAGGACGATGGCGCCCGGCAATGAGCGGCCGGTTGCGTTTAGGTCGAGCACGATGGGCCGCTCCTCCGCCAGCAGGCGCTGAAGCGCATCGGTGCGTATCACTGCCGCCCCGGGAACAGCGGCCGGAGTGGGGCCGGAACGGATCTGGTGCAACTCGCCGGTGCTCGGCACGCCGCTGTCGGCATCCTCATCGGCATGGTCACGCAGCCCGGCCAAGCGAAGGCCGTCCGACACGTATCGCAACTGCTCGCCAACAGGCGACGTCTCAAACAGCCGCCATTCCCAGGTCCGAGCCGTCCAGAGCGGTTCCAACTTCACGATCGCGGCCACTTCCTGCCGTGCTTCTGCGATCCGCCCCGACAGGGCCAGCGCACTGGCGAGGTGGGCGCGGGGCCAAAGACCAGCACGTTCATCGCGTGCAGGGTCCACGTCAGCTCCCCGCCGGAGCCAAACCGCGGCCTCGGCTGGCTGGTGCATGCGGAGGAGGGAGATGCCGATCATGTAATATCGCCACCAGACGCTGCCGCCACGCGGGTTCCTGCGCAGGGCCTCGCGATAGAACGGCAGCGCTCCCGCCGGGTCGCCGGTGTGCAGCTTGGCGGCGGCGATCTGATGATGTGCAAGCTCGAAGTTGGGATCTGCGGCGAGCGCCTGTTCGTAGAACGTTTCACCCTCCCGATAGCGCCCCTGCCAGAGCAGCATCGCGCCACGCAGCCCGGCAACTTCAGGCGAGTCCGGTTGCAGCTTCTCGGCGGCATGCAGGAGGTCCAGTGCCCGAGGTATGTTCTCCGGCCGCCCTTCGTTGAGCGTGTCGTTCTGGTTCATCAGGCAGTAGGCGAGCATGACCATAGCCGTGATCGAGCTGGGGTCGAGGACCAGCGCCTGCTCGAGCAGCCCTTGCACCTCGCGCCCTTTCTCAATGGTCTGGCCGTGTTGGAGCAGGGAGACGGCGCGCAGCACGAGGTCAAAGGCATCGGGGTCACTGGGATGGTCCCGCTTGCTCCGCCCAGCCTCGGCGTCCACGAGCTGCGCCCCGAGAGCGCCGGCCAGGCGCCGCACGATGTCGCCCTGCCCCTGGCCGAGTTCGTGCACGTCCTGATCGAACCGCTCGGTCCACAGCACCGCTCCCAGCTCGGTCGAGGCCAGCTCGGCGTTCACCCGCACCATCCCGTCGCCGATCCGGCGTACGCTGCCCTGCACCAGGTAGCGCACCCCCAGCTCGCCTCCGACCTGGCGCGCGTTCACTGCCCGTCCCCGGTAGGTTTGCGCCGAGCCGCGCCCGATGACGAACGCGCTGTCGAGAGAGCGCGACAAGTCCGTCGTGAGGTCGTCCGTCACGGCGTCCGCCAGATAGTCCTGGCTGGGGTCGCCGGAGGTGTTCGCAAAGGGCAGCACGACCAGGGACAGCCGCGGCGCGTTCCGCACGCTGAGGTCCGGCAGCGCCGCCGCAGCGGACTGTATCGCCGCCGGGTTGGTGGCGTGCCGCAGCGTGCCCCAGCCGGCGCCCCCGGCCATCAGCACCGCCAAGCCGGCCAGCGCCGTCCACCTCGCGGCGGGCAGCCGCCGGACCAAGGAGCGCAGCCGGGCACGGGAGGACCGGCCCGTGCGTACGACGTACGCCTCCACTGGACGCGCGATGTTCTTGAGCTGCAGCGCCCCAAGCGGCTCGAACGTCGCGTCGAGCTGGTCCCGCACCTGGTCGTGCACGCCCCGGGATACGCACACCAGGCCTGGCGGGCATGCAGCCTGCAGCCGGGCGGCGATGTTCACCCCGGTCCCGTGCACGTCCGCGCCGTCCGATGCCAGCACGTCGGCAACCGTCACGCCGATGCGGAACCGCATGGTCCGGTCCACCCCTGTGTCTGCGCCCCGCGCCGCCACGGCCTGCTGGAACGCGAGGGCGAAGCGCACGCCCGCAGCCGCGCCGGGGAACACCAGCAGCGCGCTGTCGCCGGCGGTGTTCGCCACGCGTCCGCCACCCTGTGCCGCGAGCGGTGCCAGCACGCCGTCGAACACCTCCCGCAGCCGGGCCAGCATACCAGCTTCGTCCAGCTCCATCAGCCGGCTGTAGCCAACCATGTCCAGGTGCACGATTGCGGCGAGCCGGGGACCGTCCGGGCGCGAATCCGCATTTGGGTCCATCTGAACGGCCGGCGCGCGCGAGTGCCCTATGGGCTCGGGGGCGCCGGTCAGGACTGGGAGGACTTGGTTCGGCAAGGCCACCGTTGGACCTGCTGCGTTGGGTTAAGCTGAACGATACGCATAGGCATTGTGCGCGGACCTAGCAACAAACAAGAGAGGCCCCGTCCAGGCGCTCAAAATTTATCCGCCGTCCACGATCTCCAGTGCCGGGCGCCAGTATTGGGCGGGTCAGGTGCGCCGTCCCGCCGTCGTGCAAACAGGGCCTGCCGTCTCACCTGGCTCGCGGCCTGGTCCCTACCAAGGATCCGCCAGCAGCGCATCCATCTCCGGGTTGGCGACCGCGGCGCCGTCCCGCGCCGCCTCGTAGGCCCGCAGGATCGTCGCCAGGCTGATGCCTGCTGCCGCCCCGGCTCCCTCCAGCGCGCGCAACGACACGTCTCCGAACACGGCATGGAGGTGCGACGGGGCGCCACCCTCCCCACGGAGGATCGCCAGGATGCCGGCGTCGGTGATCGCGTCGGCGCTGACGTTCTCCACGGCATGACGGATCACCAGCATCCCTGGCGGAGGCGGCATCAGGACGCCCCATCACCGGGACCGTCTGCGTCCAAGACGGCACGCCTGACGGTTTCGATCATGCCGGGAACGTAGGGAGCCCCGGCGTCGGTAGGAAGCAGGGATGCGGCCAACCGCCCGGTCGGCTCCGCCATCATCGCGCCCAGCCGCCGCAGCAGCGCCGGTCGTGTAGCAGCCGCGGCGCGGATGGCAGCCAGGGCGGCTGGGCGGTCCAACGCCAGCGCCACCGCCATGTCGAACACGTCGCGCGCCTTGAAGGACTCGGCACGATACAGCAGCTTTTTGCCGAGGATTTCCGCCGTGGCGTCCAGTGGGATGCGCGATCCCTCGAACTCCAACGTTTCTGGTGGGGGCAGCCGGGTCGCGCTCCCTGCCACGATGAAGTCAATGTCCCCCGAGGGAAGCAGAAATTTGATGGCGTTCGCCTGCTCCTGGTAGTCGAGGATGCCCTGTCCGGCGGCGTCGTTCAGCCGCGGGGATAGATAGGCCAGCGCCTGCGCATCGTGGATGAACAGGTCTATGTCCTTGCTGACTCTATGGCTCCAGCGAAACATCAGCACGGTCCCGCCGCCCATGCGGAAATCCAGCGGGCCATAACCGTTGGCCTGCAGGCTCTCGATGATGCGGAGCGCCACGGGCAGTAGGCTCCGCCAGGTATCGGGGTTTGGGGGCATGGCGCCGCTTCTATGCGGCCCGGCGTGCCGCGTCCAAGCCTCCTACCCGATCAGCCGCGCCCTGACCCGGGCCGACACCACGTCAATGACCGCCACCGTCGCCAGGATCAGCAGGATGATGAACGAAACCTGGTCCCAGTAGCGGACCTTGATCCGCTCGGCGATCTGCAGACCGATGCCGCCCGCGCCCACCACGCCCAGGATGCTGGCGCTGCGGACGTTGCTTTCGAACTGATACAGTGCCTGGGCCAGCATTACCGGCAGCACCTGCGGCAGCAGGCCGAAGCGCACCACCAGCAGTGGGCTGCCGCCGGCGGCGACGATGCCCTCGCGTTGCTTTGCGTCTGCCGTCTCGATGGCCTCGGCATACAGCTTGGCGAGTACTGCGACCTCGGCGGCGAAGATTGCCAGTACGCCCGCCAGTGGCCCCAGTCCAACCGCACGCACGAAGGCCAGCGCCCAGATGAGCTGGTCCATGCCGCGCAGCCCATCGAACACCCGGCGGACCGAGAAGTGCGCCAGCGCGTTTACCACCACGTTGCGCGCACCCAGGAACCCCAGCGGGATCGCCACCACTGCGGCGGTGAATGTGCCCAGGAAGGCCATCGCCACGCTCTCGCCCAGGCCGCGCAGGATGTCCTGCCATTGGTCGCCGGGGCTGGGCGGTATCATCTGCCGCAGGATCGTGCCCAAACCGGCGGCGCCGTTGGCGATGCGCCGCGGGGTGATGTCGAACCACCAGCACAGCGCCGCCAGCCAAGCCGCCACCGCCGCGGCTGCGGCCCAGCGCAGGGCGATGCCTGCGGGGCTGGGGCCGAAGGCGCGCGGGTCCCGCGCCCGCAGCGCGGCGATGTCCGCCGGGGAAACGCGCCGGGCCGTGGCGGCGCCGGGCATCATCCCGCCGTCCCCAGTGCCCGGCTGCGCAGCGCCTCGCTGGCGATGTCGATGACGCTGACGGCCAGCACGATCAGCACCAGGATCGCGCCGATCTCCCCGTAGTAGTTGAAGCTGATGACGGTATAAAGCTCCTGCCCGATGCCGCCGGCGCCGACGAAGCCGATCACGGTGGCGCTGCGCACGTTGATCTCGAAGCGCAGCAACAGGTAGCTCAGGAACCCCGGCAGCACCTGCGGCAGGATCGCCCAGCGCACGCCCTGCGCCCAGGTGCCGCCTGCGGCGCGCACGCCCTCCAGCGGCTTCATGTCCGCGTTCTCCACGATCTCCGCGAACTGTTTTCCAAGTGCGCCGACGGTGTGCAGCCCGATGGCGATGATGCCGGCCAGCGGACCGATGCCCACCGCCCAGACCAGGATCAAAGCATAGACGATGTCCGGCACCGTCCGGAACGCCTCCAGCCCGCGGCGGCACAGGATGTAGGTCAGCCGGTTCGGCGCCAGGTTGGCCGCTGCCGGGAAGCACTGCGGCAGCGCCAGCACCGCCCCGCCCAGGGTCGCCAGCGCCGCCATCTGGCTGGTCTCGAACAGCAGCCACAGCCATAGGTCCAGCCGGTAGAACCAGTAGGCGATGGAGCCCTCGGTCTTGGTATCCAGGAACAGCGACCCCCAGCGGAGGTCCGGGACCAGCTTGCTGAAATACTCGCCGACCCGCGGCAGCCCGGCGGCGAGGCTGGACGGGTAGGCCTCGGACACCCAGGCCGATAGGGCCAGGGCCGCCAGCAGGAAAGCGGCGACCGCCAGAGCTGTAATCCGGCTGGCCCGGCGGCGGCGCTGGTAGTCCGCTTCAAACGTGCTGCTGGTGCTCAAGTAAAGGCGCTTCCTGCTCCCTCTTCCTCCGGGAGAGGGAGAAGGACAGCGCCCCTTGCCAACCTTAGCCCCGCTGACGCCGGTTCGCGGCCTCTTCCTTGCGCAGGTCGATGAACACCTGGAAGTCCTCGTGCTTGACCTGTTGGTAACCCTTGCCGCCGCCGCGCTCGATCTGCTTGTAGATGTCGGGATAAGCCGCCGGCAGCGCCAGGTGGAAGGCCGTCATGTCGCGGCGGAACTCCTCAGGCGTATCCTTGCGCGCCACCAGGGGGCCGTTCAGGATCGGGTTGGAGGTCCACAGGATGCGGATGTCCGACATCTTGAGCATTCCCTTGGCCACCATCTCATGCAGGTTGCCGCGGGTGTAGCCTTCCGCCGGGTCGCCGATGCCGCTGGCCCAGGTGGCGGCGGCGTCATACTGCTTTTGCAGCACGGCAACGACCGCCTGCTCATGGCCGCCGCCGAAGCCGGTGCGGCTGAAGTACTTGCCAGGCTCCGTGTCGATGCCGGCCTTTTTCAGTTCGCTGCGCGGGATCAGGTAGCCCGACGTGCTGTTGGGGTCGGCCCAGGCCAGCGACTTGCCCTTCATGCCCGCGAGGTCGGTGATGCCGCTGTCGGTGCGCACCACCAGGACGCTGCGGTAGCTGATGGAGCCGTCCTGCTCCACGGCGACAACCAGCGGCTCGACGTTGCCGCCGGTGTCCACCCAGGCGCCGGCGTAGCCGCTGCTGCCCATGGATGACAGCTCGATCTGCTTGGCGCCGAACGCCTGGATCACGCCGGCGTAGTCGGCGGCCGGGAACAAGCGCACCGGCACGTCGAACGTCGCCTGCAGCAGCTTGCCATAGGCGTCGTAGCGGCCCAGCCG
>CAXTOB010000135.1:0-13629 GCA_964245505.1 uncultured Acetobacteraceae bacterium
TTCCCTTTATGTTTCCAGTGTTTTGGAGCGTCGCGAAGGCGAAATCGGCCGATATAAGGTCCAGCGATGCCGGCACTTTGGGGGTTGGTCCAGACTTGTGGCTCTCGATTTGGCACGTAAAGCTTTGCAAATACTTGCAGATATCGTTCCGGACATGTGTGACCGCCGTAGCCCGGAGAAGGAGTAATGCAGTCTTATTCTTTAGGGCGGTGGTCCACGACACGGCGGGCTTTGCCTAGGCTGCGCTCAATTCCACCCGGCGGCAGGACCTGAACGGTGGCCGTGATCCCCACCCGCTCCTTGACCGCCCGCGCCAGCGCCGAACCCGCGTCCGTGCTGGCATAGGCGTCCGGACGCGCCTCCACCCGCACCAGCATCTCATCCATCCGGCCGTTCCGCGTCAGCTCGACCTGGTAGTGGCCCGACAGGTCTGCATGGGCAAGGACCAGCTCCTCGATCTGGGTCGGGAACACGTTGACCCCACGGATGATCATCATATCGTCGCTGCGGCCCGTCACCTTCTCCATCCGGCGCATGGTGCGTGCGGTGCCCGGCAACAGCCGGGTTAGGTCCCGGGTGCGGTATCGTATGACGGGTGTGGCTTCCTTCGTCAGCGAGGTGAACACCAGCTCGCCCCGCTCGCCATCAGGCAGGACGGAGCCGGTGCCGGGGTCCACGACCTCCGGGTAGAAGTGGTCTTCCCAGATGTGCAGGCCGTCCTTGGTTTCGACGCACTCGTTGGCGACGCCCGGCCCCATCACCTCAGACAGGCCGTAGATGTCCACGGCGTGCATGTTGAAGTCGGCCTCGATCTCGCCACGCATCGCGTTGGTCCAGGGTTCGGCGCCGAAGATGCCGACGCGTAGGCTGGTGCCGCGCGGGTCGGCGCCGGCAGAGCGGAAACCGTCCAGGATGGCCAGCATGTAGGACGGCGTCACCATGATGATGTCGGGCTGGAAGTCCTGGATGAGCTGCACCTGCCGTTCCGTCCCGCCGCCGCCCACGGGGATGACGGCGCAGCCCAGCCGCTCCGCGCCGTAATGCGCGCCGAGGCCGCCGGTGAACAGGCCGTAGCCATAGGCGATGTGGATGCGCATCCCGGCACGGCCGCCTGACGCACGGATGGACCGGGCCATGACGTCGGCCCATACGTCCAGGTCCGCCTTGGTGTAGCCGACGACGGTCGGTTTGCCGGTCGTGCCGCTGCTGGCATGGATGCGGGCGATGCGCTCCCGCGGGACGGCGAACATGCCGAAGGGGTAGTTGGCCCGCAGGTCGGCCTTGGTCGTGAACGGGAATAGGGCAAGGTCCGGCAGGTCGCGGAAGTCGCCGGGATGCACCCCGGCGGCTTCGAACGCCTGACGGTAATGCGGGATGTTGGCGTAGGCGTGCCGCAGGGTCGCCGCCAGCCGAGTGCGCTGCAACGCCACCAGCTCGTCGCGGGAGGCCGTCTCGATCGGATCGAGGTCGCCGGGGCGGGGACTGAGGTCAGCGAGCATCGGCGGGGTGCAGAAGCTTGGCGCCGGTGGTGCGGGACTGGCCGCGGAACTCCGCCACGGTGGCGTTCCCGCAGGTCACGCGTACGTCGTAGATGCCGGCGCGCCCTTCGCGGTGGCGCTCCTGCGCGTCGGCCACCAGCCGGTCGCCCAGCATCGCCGGGCGCAGGAAGCTGACGGCGCAGTGGCTGGCGACCGAGGAGGCGCCGTCCGTGTTGCAAGCGAAGGCGAAGGCGCTGTCCGCCAACGTGAAGATGAAGCCGCCGTGGCAGGTGCCGTGGCCGTTCAGCATCGCCGCCGTGACTGTCATGGAGAGCCGCGCCGCGCCGGGCGCCACTTGATCCAATGTCATGCCAAGGCCGCGGCTGGCGGCGTCACCATGCCACATCCGGTCGGCGCAGGCCTGTGCCAGGGCCTGCGGCGTCATCCCGGGCGTCCGGTGAAGACGGCTGGGCGCTTTTCCAGGAAGGCCGCCACTCCTTCCCTGAAGTCGGGCGTCCCGCCAGCCTGGCGCTGCAGGTCCCGCTCCAGGTCGAGCTGCACATCCCAGGTGTTCGCAGCGGAAGCGTTCAGCGCCTGCTTCATCAGTGCGAGGGCCTGGGTCGGCTGAGTGGCGAGATGGGCGGCCAGGCGCTCTGCTTCCGGCAGCAGGTCATCGTCGGGCAGGGTGCGCCAGATTAGGCCCCATGCCGCGGCCTGTGCTGCCGTTACCGGCTCGCCGAGCATCGCCATCCCACGCGCCCGCGCATCCCCGGCCAGGCGAGGCAGGGTCCAAGTGCCGCCAGCGTCCGGCATCAGGCCGATCTTGACGAACGACTGGATGAAGCGGGCGGACTCGCTGGCCAGCACGATGTCGCAGGCCAGTGCCAGGTTCGCACCGGCGCCGGCGGCAACCCCATGGACGGCGCAAACGACCGGAAGGGGAAGGGACCGCAGCCGCCGCACGAGCGGGTTGAAGCTGCGCTCCAGGGTGTCGCCCAGGTCCACCCCGGGCTCGACCATCGTGAGGTCCTGGCCGGCGCAGAAGCCACGTCCGGTGCCGTGCAGCAAGACGGCCCGGCAGTCCGGATCGACTTCTGCCGCAGCTAGGGCCGACATCAGCGCGGCCTGCAGCGCGAAGGTAAAGGCATTCAGGCGGTCCGGCCGGTTCAGGGTCAGCACATGGATGCCGCCGCGCCGCACTACCAGCAATTCGTCCATGACCAACCCCCGTCGTTCCGCCCACGATGCGGGGCGGAACGGAGGTGTCAAGTCACTAGCGGCTTGTGGGCCTGATCGGAGATGGCGGCGCCAAGCCGCCGGCTGAGGAAGGTGGTCACGGCGATTTCGTCCGGCGTCAGGCCATGGTCCTGCTGCAGGACGTCGTCCGCACGCTCCTTCAGGCATTCCAGTAGGCTGCCATCCAGGTAGCCCTCGAAGACCGCGGGGTGGATGTAGCACTTGCGGCAGATGGCCGGCGTGTTGCCCAGGTTTTGCGCGACGTGCTCGACGACCTTGACTAGGTGTTTCTTGGCCTTCGCCGGAGTGTCGTAGATTTCCATGTCGCGCAACGCGAGCGCGGCCAGGTTGGTCCCTGCCCAGGTACGGAAGTCCTTGGCAGTAATCTCCTCGCCGCTGACCTCATGCAGGTAGTGGTTCACGTCGTCCGATACGACGTGATGGCGCTCCCCGTCGTGATCTAAGAACTGGAACAGGTCCTGGCCCGGCAGGTCGCGGCAGCGCTCGACGACCCGCGCCAGGCGACGGTCGTCCAGGTCGATGTGGTGCTGTACCCCATGCTTGCCGCGGAAGTCGAAGGTGAGATGCCCGCCCTTGACCTGGACGTGCCGGGTGCGCAGCGTCGTGAGGCCGAAGCTCTCGTTGGTCCGGGCATACTCCTCGTTGCCGACGCGCATCATGGTGCGCTCCAGCAGGGCAACGATTGCGGCAAGCACCTTGCGCTTGGGCAATCCGTGCAGGGCCAGGTCGTGCTTCACCGCGGCGCGTATCGCCGGCAGCACACGGCCAAACGTCAGCATCTTGCCATATTTCGCTTCGTCCCGGACTTCGCGCCAGCGGGCGTGATAGCGATACTGCTTGCGGCCCTTGGCATCCCGGCCGACCGCCTGCAAGTGGCCGCGCGGGTCGCGGCAAATCCACACATCCGTATAAGCGGGCGGGATAGCCAGCTTGCGAATGCGGTCGAGCACCTTGGGATCGGTGATCACGGCGCCGGACGGAGTGCGGAACACCCACTCGTCACCGTCGCGGCTGCGGGTGATGCCGGGGCGGCGGTCGCTCACGTAATGCAGCTTGGCGGCAAGGGCGGCCGCCTCGGGATCGTGCAGGTCAGAGTCGTCGTGGTCGGTGTGCTCGTCGGACATCGAGGGTTCCCGTCATGCCCGGCGGCATGTCCGGGTGGCAGCAGAAACACGGAGCGGGGACGGCGGTTGCAGCGGCTCGAAAGCGATGCGTCAACGATCTCATTGCGCACTCAGCGATGTCATCGCGCAATGGCAATAACCTATCTCGCAATTGCGAGACAGAGAGCGAAAACCAGCTGGATAGGCTCTGCGTTAGGCAAATGAACGGAAAGGGACAACGATGCGATTCCACAGGACAGAAGCCGGCAACAACCCTTTTCGTCCCGGCGCTGCCCGGTCTGATTTGATCTGTTTCTCCCATCTGCGGTGGGACTTCGTTTTCCAGCGCCCACAACATCTTCTGAGCCGCGCCGCCCGGACCATGCGCGTATTATTCTGGGAAGAACCGCTGCACACCACGTCGGACCGCGCCAGCGTGGATCGCCGAGTCTCAGCCGAAGGGGCCATCATCCTGCAACCCCGTATCCCGCACGGGCAGGATTGGGCAACAGCGCAACGTCCACTGCTGGATCAGGTGATGCTGGAATTTGGCATCCACAATCCGCTGCTTTGGTATTACACGCCCCATGCGCTGCAGTTCTCCGACCATCTGCACGGCACATTGGTTTATGATTGCATGGACGAGTTGTCGGCCTTCGCCGGCGCCGATCCCGCTCTACCGGAGCTTGAGCGTGGTTTGATGCGGCGGGCCAGCCTGGTGTTTACCGGCGGCCGCAGCCTTTTTGAGGCGAAACAGGGGCAGCACCCCGACGTGTATGCCTTCCCGAGCGGCGTGGATGTCGGCCACTTTCTGCCTGCCCGTGGCGCACTGCCGGACCCTGCGGACCAGCAGGCGATCCCGCATCCACGCATCGGGTTCTACGGCGTATTAGATGAGCGGCTGGACCGCAACCTGCTTGCAGCGGTCGCCGATCTCCGGCCGGACACGCACTTCGTGCTGATCGGCCCGACTGCGAAGATTGATCCGCTGGAACTGCCACAGCGGGCGAACCTGCATTACCTCGGCAGCAAGCTGTATTCCGATCTGCCGGCCTATGTCGGCAACTGGGATGCGGCGATGATGCCGTTCGCCCTGAACGAGGCGACGAGGTTCATCAGCCCCACTAAGACGCCCGAATACCTCGCAGCAGGACGTCCTGTGGTGTCCACCCCCGTGGTGGACGTGGTGCGGCAGTACGGCGCCACCTCTGGCGTGCAGGTGGCCGGAACCGCGGCCGAGTTCGCGGCGGCGACCGATGCGGCGCTGGCGCAGGCGGCGGGACCAACGACCTGGCTGGATCCGGTGGATCAAGCACTATCCGAGATGTCGTGGGATGCTATTTGGTCCCGCATGTCCTCCCTGATCGGAGGACGTCGGCAGACACAGGACGCGATCCCGCTCCGTAAGCCAGCGCCCGAGTATGACGTGCTGATCGTGGGCGCTGGGTTTGCCGGGGCTGTGCTGGCGGAACGCATGGCGGCAGGCTCCGGCAAGCATGTGCTGCTGGTTGACCGGCGCCCGCATATCGGCGGCAACGCATATGACCAGCACGACGCCGCGGGCGTGCTGATCCATCCGTATGGCCCGCACATCTTCCATACCAATTCGCAGGCGGTCCTCGATTACCTGTCGCGCTTTACCGAGTGGCGACCGTATGAGCACCGGGTGCTGGCGGAGGTGCGTGGGATGCGGTTGCCCATGCCGATCAACCGGCAAACGGTGAACCAGTTCTTCGGCGTTGACCTGACGCAGGATGAGGTTGAGGCGTTCCTGGAAAGCAAGGCAGAACACGTGGGCACAGTGCGCACTTCTGCCGACGTGGTGCTCGGCAAGGTGGGGCGGGAACTGTACGAGGCGTTCTTCCAAGGTTACACCCGCAAGCAGTGGGGCCTAGACCCGTCGGAACTGGACAAATCCGTTACATCCCGGGTGCCGACGCGCACCAGCGACGATGACCGCTACTTCGCCGACCAGTTCCAGCAGATGCCTCTGCATGGCTACACCCGAATGTTCGAGCGTATGCTGGACCATCCCGGGATTACGGTCGCGCTGGGCACGGATTTTGAAGATGTAGATCCCGCTTGTTATGATCAGCTCATTTTCACCGGGCCGATCGACGAGTTTTTCGGCCATCGTTACGGCAAGCTGCCATACCGGTCCCTGCAATTCCGTCATGAAACGCATGACCAGGCTTGGCTGCAGCCGGTCGGGGTTGTCAACTATCCGGCGGAGGCCGTGCCTTATACCCGCATCACCGAGTTCAAACACCTGACTGGGCAGACGCACGCGAAAACCAGCTTATGCTACGAGTATCCTTCGGCCGAGGGCGATCCGTATTACCCCGTGCCCCGGCCGGAAAATGCGGCGCTGTTCCAGAAGTATCAGGCCTTGGCAGATGCGACGCTGAACGTGACCTTTGTCGGCCGCTTGGCAACCTACAAGTATTACAACATGGATCAGGTCGTCGGTCAGGCGCTGGCGACATATCAGCGCCTGGTCGCAAAGGAGCACCTGCTCCAAGAGGCGAGCCCGGCAGCGGCGGCCGAGTAGGGTGATGGAACTCCAGCGGACGCCGGGCGCGCCGCTGTTCCAGAGCTTCCTCCAAGGTGGGTTCGAGGCATCGACCCATCGGCGACGGGATGGCCGCCAGATCGACGTCATTGCCGGAACCCAGCATGACCGCCGAGCCGCTGAAGACTACCGTTTGATGCGGAGCGCTGGGCTGAGCACAGCGCGTGACGCACTACGGTGGCATTTGATCGAGCGGTCCGCCGGACATTATGACTGGTCTAGTTTTCTGCCGATGCTGAGTGCGGCACGGGACAGTGGAGTCCAGGTGATATGGGACCTGTGCCACTACGGACTTCCGCCCGACCTGGATATTTGGGCGCCCGCCTTCGTGGACCGGTTTGCAGCCTTCGCTGGGGCTGCTGCACAGTTGGTACGGGAGGACGGAGGGCAGGGCGCCATCTGGTGCCCGATGAATGAGGCGTCGTTCTGGTCCTGGGCCGGTGGGGACCGGCAAGAACTGTATCCCTATGCGCAGGGGCAGGGGCCGGCTCTGAAGAAGCAGCTCATGCGTGCGGCAATTGCGGCGACTGAGGCCATCCGTATCGCGGATCGCCATGCCCGTTTTCTGCAAGCGGAGCCGCTGATCCACATCACTCCGAATCCTGCTCAGCCGTCCGAAGATGAGGCGGTCGAGCGGTATCGCACGGCACAGTTCGAGTCCTGGGACATGCTCGCCGGAATGCTGCACCCGGAGCTGGGCGGCCGGCCCGAGCTGCTCGACGTCGTCGGCGTGAACTTTTATTGCAACAATCAGTGGGTGCATAATTCGGAGACGCTCGGCTTGGGCCACCGGTGGTTCCGCCCGTTGAGCGACATGCTGGCCGAGGTTTATGAGCGCTATCGCCGCCCGTTGGTGATTTCGGAGACAGGAGCCGAGGCGCCCAATGGTCCGGGATGGCTCCGTTATGTCGGTGGGGAGGTGCGGACGGCGCTGCGCCGGGGCCTCCCGGTCGAGGGGCTGTGCATCTATCCCATCATGGACTACCCCGGCTGGAACGATGACCGGCACTGTCCCGCCGGGCTGATCCGGCTCGATCAGGATTACTATCGCCGGTCGGTGGATCCCGAGATGGTGCTGGCCATCGAGGAGCAGGTGATGCTGCTGCGGCCGTTGCTGTCCCGCCTGCAGGTTTTGGGAGTGGCGGCGGAGTAAGGCTCCCGCTACGTCTCGATCAGCGCCGCCATGGGTACCCGGGTCAGTTGGGCGATCCAGCGCAGCGCGCCGGGCCAAGCTCGGGCGGCTAGTACCGAGAGGTTGGGCGCGAGGCGTCCGGCACTCAGCAGCAGCGATGCCCGGGTAATCTGTGCCGATAGATCACGCCGAATGTTATGATGATAGGTGCCGGCATCGCCGTCCCGCAGGGCAGCAACTGCGGCGAATGCGGTATGCAGCGCGATGGACATGCCATCACCGGTGAAGGATGCGATGACGCCCGCCTGGTCTCCCAAGCGGAACAGGGCGGGCAAGTCCCCCGGCACCGGCTGGTGCACATAGCCGTAGGGGACTCGGAAGATGGATAAAGGGCGATCCAGCAGCGTCGCCGCGCCGGCCAGCCGGCGCCGGAGATGCGGAGCGTCCCGCTCCAGCGCGTCCCGTAGGCCCGGCCAGTCCGAGCCGGCGGCAACGAAGCGGTCACGGCGTATGAGCAGGCATAGGTTGGCGGCTCCACCCTCGACCAATTGCAGCCCGGCGTAGCCGCCACTCAGGAGCAGCAGCTCGACGTGCCCGGCCAGGTCGGCCTGTTGGCTAGGCGTCAGGTTCAGATACATCTTCAAGCCCACCAGGTCCTCAGGAGGGCGGCTGGGCTGCCGGCGGACGCCGCGCAGGTCGTGCTTGCCGGTCGCCAGTAATACGGCGCGGCCCGGGATCGAGCCATGCCCGGTCACGTCCAGCCCGCCAAGTCCGATGCCCCGGACGGCATGGCCCCGCAGCACCTCCGCACCCTGCCGCTCGGCAAGGTCCAGCAATGCAGCGTCCAGCGCCCGGCGGGTCAGGCCATAGCCTAGGAAGGGAAGGCGGGCCGCTGCCATCCGGTCCCGGTGCACCAGCCGGACGGAATGGATCGGGGCCGCCCCGAGCGCCGGCAGGTGCAGGCCGAGCCGACGCAGGTAGCCCTGGGCTTCCGTGCTGATGAACTCGCCGCAGATCTTGTCGTGCGCGGCCAATTCACGCTCTATCAGCAACGCCTCAGGGCCAAGTAAACAAGCCGCCGCAGCGCCGGCCACGCCGCCGCCGGCGATCAGCACCGTCACCTTGCGGGGCGCTCCTTGATGCGGCTGACGCATAGACGGAATGGCATGTGCCAGCGTACCTGAGCTACTCCTGCCAATCCAGCCCGGCGCAGCAGCGTCTCCCAGTCATGCCGGCGGAAGCTGCGGGCCACGCTGATCGCGCCGTCGTGCTGCACCATCGGGTGCCAGCCCGCGACGGCAGACATCATGCGGAATCCTTCATAGGCCAGGACGTGGCGGTGCAGGTCGTTGATGAACCAGCCCCGGGCGGCACTACGTTCCATCCAAACAAGGAAGTCCACGGCCTGAGCATCGGACAGATGGTGGGTGAACAGGGAGCTGAGCACCACGTCCTGGCTGCCTGGCGGCAGGTCGAATACGTCCCCGGTCCGGTACTGGATGCCCCATTCCGGAGGCGTCGCGGCCTGTGCCGCCGGGGCGCTGGCCGGGTCCAAGTCCACGCCCGCAAGGTCCAGCGCCACTCCGGCGCGAGCGCCCCAGCGATGGATGCGGCGCAGCATGTCGCCCTCGCCGTAGCCGACGTCCAGCACGCGCAACGGGGTGCCGGACGGCTGCCCGCGCGATACCCGGCGCATGAAGGCGATGGTTGGGGGCCGTGCCAGCGTGACGGTGTTGACCGTGGCTAGGTCTGATAGCACCGCGGCCAGCTCTGCGGGCGAGGCGGACTGTTCGTCCATCCACTCCCGCTGCTGGCTGCGGCGGCGCAGGTCCACCGAATCAGACCCGGGTGAAGCGGAAGGTCTCCGCGGCCAGGCCCGGCCCGAACGCGATCGCCATGCCGCGGCCAGCCGCTCTGCCCGCCAGGATGCGCGCCAGCACGAACATCAGCGTCGCCGAACTCATGTTGCCG
Source organism: uncultured Acetobacteraceae bacterium (assembly GCA_964245505.1). Lineage (GTDB taxonomy): Bacteria > Pseudomonadota > Alphaproteobacteria > Acetobacterales > Acetobacteraceae > DASWOJ01. The sequence continues at coordinate 9,514 of CAXTOB010000135.1, forward strand.
ACGTCCCGAAGCACACCACGCGAGTAGTCGAGCGCGTCTGCCGCCAGACGCAGCCCTTGTTCGACGCCATCCAGCACCGTGCGGCCGCCGGCGTGGACCGCCCAAAGTGCGATGTCTCGGGGGTCTTCGCCGCGCATCAGGCCGTCGAGGTCGTTGCGGTCGGCCTCGGCCCGCAGGGCGGTGGCGATCCGGCCCGGAACCTGTCCGGACAAGTGCATGTCGAAGCCCTGGTCGCCGATGCGCCAGGTGATGAGGTCTTGCGTGTCCGGCAATGTGGTGGAGCGGAAGTCGTGCAGCGCCAGGCCGTGCGGCTCCGCCGTCACCAGCGCGGCGGTGGCGCCGTCACCGAACAGCAGGAATGTCAGCACCGTCTCCAGGTCCGAGACCTCCTGCATGTGCAGGGAGCACAATTCAACGTTCACGATCAGCACGCGGGCTTGGGGATCGGAGCGGATGATGTGCCGGGCCGCCCGGAGGGCTGGGACGCCGGCGTAGCAGCCCATGAAGCCGATCATCGTCCGCTCCAGCGCCCCGCCTAGGCCCAGGCGGTCGGCAATAAGCTGGTCCAGGCCGGGGGCGGTGAAGCCGGTGCAGCTCACGGCGATCAGATGGGTGATCCCGTCCTCCGCCGTGATCCCGGCATCGGCCACGGCGGCGAGCGCCAGCGCGACGGCGTCCCGGGCATAAACTTTCATGCGCGCGCCAGTCGTGGGGAAGGCGCCGCGGCGGTAGAAGCCGGTGCTGTCCACGTTCTCGGCGCCGGGGGCGCCGGGCTGGAAGTGCGACCAGCGATGGTCGATCGCGGAGCGCGCGACCAGCCGGTCGAACATCACCCGGGTTTTTTCGTCCACCAGCATATCGCGTCCCAGCGCCACGAAGGCATCGTGCACGTCATGCGGAGGATTGGCAGTGCCGATGCGGTTGACGTGAGCAGTCGTCATAACGCGTGCCCGGCTGCTGCGCTTGCTGCAGTCCCGGCTGCTGCGCCGGTTATGGCCGTTATGGCGATGACCGCATTCAGCCCGCCAAACGCAAAGGAGTTGGATAGCGCCGCACGCATCGGCAGGGCGCGGGCCGTGTTGGGGATGATGTCCAAGTCGCACTCCGGGTCCGATTCGCGAAAGTTGGCGGTGGGCGGCGCCATGCCGGTGCGGAGCGCCATGACGGTGGCCACGGCCTCCAGCCCGGCGCCAGCCGACAGGCAATGGCCGATCATGCTCTTGTTGCTGCTCGTCGGCGGTGGGCGGCGGAACACCTGATGCAGCGCCGTGGACTCCGTCTTATCGTTCAACCGGGTGCCGGTGCCATGCGCGTTGATCCAGCCGATCTCAGACGGGTCCAGCCCGGCGTCGTCCAGCGCCGCATGCATCGCCGCGGCGGCGCCGCCGGCGTCTGGCGCCGTCAGGTCGGCGCCGTCGGCGGTCATGCCGCTGCCGGCCAGCTCCGCCAGGATCGTGGCGCCCCGGCGAGTCGCATGGTCCCAATCTTCCAGCACCAGAATGCCGGCACCCTCACCGAGCACCAGGCCGGTGCGGTCGCGGGAAAACGGGCGGCAGGTGTCGCTGCTCAGCACGCGCAGGGCTTCCCAGCACTTGAACACGCCGGGAACGATGGAGGCATCGGCACCCCCAGTTATCACCACGTCAGCCCGGCCCAACCGGATCGTGTCCGCAGCTAACGCGATCGCGTGGTTGGCGGAGGAGCAGGCGGAGGCCACCGCATAGGATGGGCCGTGCAGCTTGAACTCCATCGTCAAGTGCGACGCCGCGCCATTGGTCATGATGCGCGGCACCGTCAGCGGATGCACCCGCGTCGCACCTTCCCCATAGAAAGCGAGGTAGGCGGCATCCAAGCTGGTTTGACCGATGACGGCCGCGACGATGGCGGCCCGGCGATGCGCCTGGGCTGGGTCCGCCTGCAATCCGGCCTGCATCATTGCCTCCCGTGCGGCGACGACGGCGATTTGGGCGCCGCGGTCGAGCAGCGGCAGGCGCCGGGGCTCAAAATGGTCGGAAGGCTCGAAGCCGGGAATTTGTGCAGCGATGCTGGCGGTCAGCCTGTTGGTGGGAATGCCGGTGATTGGGCCGATGCCGCTGCGCCCCTCCACCATCCCGGCCCACATCTCCGGCACAGTACGCCCCAAGGCGCACATAGCGCCAAGTCCAGTGATGGCGATGCGACGCCGATGCGGCTCACGCACCCGGTTGCAAACCCGCGGGCGCAGCACGGTCGAGGGTCGTCAGCACATGCCTGACCAGATCGCCGACCGTTTGGAACTCGGAGCCCGAGCGTTCGGACATTACGGGGATGTCCACCTTGTATTTCTCCTCGATGGCGAAGATTGCCTGCACGAGGTCGAGTGAGGGAATTCCGAGGTCGCTGATCTGGGCGTCAGGCACCAGGCGGGCGCGGTCCACCGCGGTCTCCTTGGCGACGATGTCCAGGATATCGTTGGCGCGCGGGTCGTCCATGGTTGTGCTCAGGCCTGCTCTGCTATCTGAGGGTTATCATAGATGGGTTATGCACCGGCGCGCAAAAGGCGGACGGACCAGGATGGGCCGGGTTAATCGGGTCCGGGGGTGCCGAGGTTTGCTATCCCGCCAGCGACATGGGCGGGCGCAGGTCCGTTAAGGTGGGACATATCTGTTTGAGGTGCGGCTTGGTCCGTTGCCTGCGTGCCAGGAAGCAGGTTGGCAGCCAGAGTGGCCTGCTCTGCCGAGGCTTGCACGGTCAGCAGTGTCCCACCCCGGCCACCACTGTGCTGGTCCACCAGGCTGATCTGGTCGTGCGCTATGCCAGCCTGCTCCAGACGGGCGGCAGCTTGCCTCGCTTGCTGATGGCTGTCGAACAGATGGGTGATGGGGGTCGTCATGTGCGTGAACTCCGGCGAGTGTAGAGACAGCGCGGCAGTGCGGGTCCGGTTGCGGCGCGGCGGCGCCATCGTGTACGCCTTCGACTACTTGCAACGGGGTGCCTGCTATGCGTGAACCGCCTGATGCACAGCCAGATGCGCCAGACCCCGTCGAGGCGGCGCTGGAGCGGCTTGGCAAGCTGACTGCAGCCGGCGCTTCCCCCGATGCCGTGACGCAGTTGGTCGGCGAGATCGTCGCCGGCTGGGCTGACGAGGCGGATATGGACGCGGCCGCCGCACAGGTCCGGATCGGCCAGATGTGGGATAGCCTAACGAAGGACGAAGCCGATCTGGAGGAGGCGATCAGCGACGCGGGGGAGGGTGATGGTGCGTCACTGGCGATGGCCCGGCGCATGAGGACGGCGTTGCAAGCGGCGATACGCGCCTTGGCGGCGGCGGCGGAGCGGTTTGGTTAACGACTCCGCCGCATTGGCATGGCCGCCAATCCGGCCCCTGTCGAACTGTAATACAGTGGTTACACGTCCAGATTTGCCACCTTCAACGCATTGCCCACGATGAAGTCCCGCCGCGGCTCCACCACGTCGCCCATCAGGGTGGAAAACACCTGTGCCGCGTCCTCCACATCGCCGACGCGCACCTGCAGCAGGGTCCGGACCGCCGGGTCCAAGGTGGTTTTCCAAAGCTGGTCAGGGTTCATCTCCCCCAGGCCCTTGAAGCGTTGGATCGCCAGGCCCTTGCGGCCCTGCGCAAGGATGCGGTCGAACGCCGTTGCCGGGCCGGGGACCTGCGCCTCGGTCCGGTCCAGCGTCAGGGTTGCCGGCTCGGCGAACCTTCCATGCAACGCCTCGGCCCGCTCCGCCAGCCAGCGCGCCTCCGTGCTGCGTAGGGTGCCAGCATCCACGGTGAACCGCTCGGCCACGCCGCGCACGGTGCGGGCCAGATGCAGGCCGCGGTCGTCGGCCCATACCTTCCAGGTGCGCTCGGCGGGGAGCGACACAGCATTCAGCCGCTGCACCAACTCGCCGCTGACCGCAGTGGCCTGGCTCGGGTCTGGGGTCAGGGCGCCGGCCACCGCCGCCTGCTCCAGCAATCGCGTCGGCACGGACACCGACAGGCGGTGCAGGTTGCCCGCGGCTTCCCGCAGCCAGGCCAGCTCTCCGGTCATGTCGGCGCCAGCGAACATGCGGCCGTCCGTGTAGGTCAGCCGCGCCTCTGCCAGCGCCTTGTCGAGCAGGTAGTCCTCC